>MNFJ01000144.1 GCA_001918155.1 Deltaproteobacteria bacterium 13_1_40CM_4_68_19 | reverse complement strand
CGCGTCGGCGGCGAGCGTGCCGCCGAGCAGCGCGAGCACCAGCGTTGCGTTGTGACCGAACGTCAGCCGCGAGGTGAAGAACCCCATCGCGCCGAACCGTCCTTCCACTCCGGGCGCCTCCACCAGCGCGGGCTGGGCGCGCAGGCCAAGGCGGTGGACGAGATCGATGCCGGTCCGATACTGCACGAGTCCCATGAGCGAGGCGCCGAGCAGACCGACGGCGAGGAAGACCATGAGGCGTTGCCGGGTCCAGGCGGGCGCGATCCGCAGCGCGTGTCCGACGATCATGAAACCGAGCACCGACCTCCACAGCGTCGCGGCGGCGAGACCCGGCGCGCCGTAGGGCGAAAGCGCGTCGGAGAGGACGGCCACGGCGATGAACGCGAGCGCCGGCAGATCGAGCGGCGTGCGCAGCGGCCGCGGCGGCGCGAGCAGGATCCCGGCGGCGGCCACGCCGAGGGCGAGCTGCATTCCGGCGATGGAGACGGGAAGGAAGAACGCGTGTGCAGCGAGCCCGGCGAACGCCAACGCCGCGGCGGTTTTGGAGCGATCCAAGGTCCGCTTACATACTACAGTGCGCGCCGATGCCGCTGCTGGACCGTCTTCTGCTCCGGGAGATCGCCATCCCGCTCGGCGTCGGTCTGCTCGCCATCCTCCAGCTCCTCGTCATCCTGCAGCTGCTGCAGCTCAACGAGGTGGTCTTCACCAGCGCCGTCACCATCGAGGATCTCCTCCGCGTCACGGCGGCGCTGGCCCCGCACTTTCTCGTCGTCGCCGTCCCGCTCGCGTTCATGCTCGGCGTGCAGCTCGGCCTGGGACGGCTGGCGGGAGATCAGGAGATCCTCGCGCTCAGCGCGGCGGGCACGCACCCGCTGCGGCTCTACCGCGTTCCCCTCGCCATCGGGGGCGCCCTCGCGCTGCTCGTGGCGGCCCTCACCCATTGGGCCGAGCCCTGGGGTCTGCAGCAGCTGAACCACGTGCTCAACGACGTGATCAAGCGGAACCTCAAGTCGGGCCTCGAGCCGGGGATCTTCAACGACGGGCTCCCCCGGTTCATGATCTACGTTTCCAGCGAGGATCGGCCGGAGAACGGCCCGTACGCGACCTGGCATGGCGTCCTCATCGAGGACGACGTCGGCGACGGAGCGCCGCTCCTGGCGCTGGCGGAGATCGGGCGGATCGAGGACGCCGGAGGAGAGGCGCTCGCGCTGCGCCTTTCGCGCGGAGAGCTGCATCGGATGGAGGCGGGGGGCGAAACGTTGGCTCTCTTCCAGCAGGGGCGATTCCTGATCGGCGTGCAGGACTCGGTGTCCCACAAGAACAAGTTCGCGCGCAACGAGGCGGCGCTGAGCCGGCAGATGATCCGCGAGCGGCTCGTCGAGCTGGAGCGGCGGGGTGACGTGCGCGAGTCGGCGAGATTGCGCGTCGAGCTGGTCCGCCGATGGACGCTGCCTTTCGTCTGCATCGCCTTCGCCTTTCTCGGCGTGCCGCTCGCGGTCGCATCCCGGGGAGGGCGGGGCTCCGCCTATCTGGTGACGCTGGCGGTGTTCGTCGGGTTCTACGCGCTCTCGCGCTTCGGCGTCGCGCTCGCGGAGAACGGCCTGAACGCCTGGGTGGCAGGCTTGTTGCCCAACGCCGTGGTGTTCGCCCTGGGGGCCGCGCAGACGCGGCAACTCGTCCAGGCCGGAGTCGGCAAGCGGCCATGATGCGCCTCTTGTGCGTGCTGCTGCTCGCCGGCTGCATGCGCGCCAGGCCGGAGCTGCCGATCCTGAACTATCACTCGGTCGGTGACGCCGCCGATGATTACACGGTGCCGCTCGCTGCCTTCGAAGAGCAGCTCGACTGGCTGGCCTCGCACGGCTTCCACACCGTCTCGCTGCACGAGCTTGCCGAGTCGCGGCAACGGCGCGCGCCGCTGCCGGACAAGGCGATCATCCTCACGTTCGACGACGGCAAGGCGGACGCGCTCGCGATCGTCCTGCCTGCGCTCCGCAGGCGCGGCATGCGCGCCACCTTCTTCGTCATCACCAGCCTGGTCGGCCGCGCGGGCTATGTCGCCTGGGATGGCGTGCGCACCCTGGCGGACGCGGGCATGGAGATCGGCTCGCATACCGCGACCCATCCGCGCCTTCCCGATCTATCCGACGCGCGCGTGCAATACGAGCTCGTCGAGTCGAGGCTGACTCTGCAGGCCGAGCTGCACCGGCCGGTCGAGGCGCTGGCATATCCGTACAATTCGGTGCGCGCGCGGATCGAGAAGGCGGCAAGTGCCGCCGGCTACCGGGTTGCCGTCGCGGGTGTCGAGCACGGGAGCGCCGATCTGCTCTCGCTGCGCCGGGTGCCGGTCAACGGAATGACCCGCATGGAGCAATTCACCGCGGAGCTCGCGGTCTTCCAGCGCTGACATCGGCGAACCCGGCGTCATCGCGCGCTGCTGGTCGATGCTGCGCGCTCGGCGAGGATCCAGCCGCCACCGCCGGCGATCGGATGCCAGGGCGGCTCCAAGGCCACGCCCTCGTGGATCAGGGCCAACGTCGAGCCGGAGCGGCTGCTCACGCTGGTCTCCAACGAAGGAGCCGCGAGCAGCGAGGCGCAGACGATCAGCGCCGCTACCCAGGCGATGCGCTCGGGGCGCATCAGCGGCTCATGGAATCGAGGAACTCCTTGTTCGTCTTCGTGCCGCGCATCTTCGAGAGCAAGAACTCCATCGAGTCGATGGTGTTCAAGGGATGGAGGAGCTGGCGCAGGATCCACACCCGGTTGAGCTGCTTGTCGTCCATCAACAGCTCCTCCTTGCGGGTTCCCGAGCGGTTGATGTCGAGGCAGGGGAAGATGCGCTTCTCCATCAGCTTGCGATCGAGGACGATCTCGCTGTTGCCCGTTCCCTTGAACTCCTCGAAGATCACTTCGTCCATGCGCGAGCCCGTGTCGACCAGCGCGGTCCCGATGATGGTCAGCGAGCCGCCCTCCTCGGCGTTGCGGGCGGCGCCGAAGAAGCGCTTCGGCTTGTGCAGGGCGTTCGAATCCACTCCGCCGGAGAGGATCTTCCCGGAGGGCGGGACCGTCGCGTTGTAGGCGCGGGCGAGGCGCGTGATCGAGTCGAGCAGGATCACCACGTCCCGGCCGCCTTCCACCAGCCGCTTGGCCTGCTCGATCACCATCTCCGCCACCTGCACGTGCCGGGTGGCGGGCTCGTCGAAGGTGCTGGAGACGACCTGACCGCGCACCGTCCGGAGCATGTCGGTCACTTCTTCTGGCCGCTCGTCGATCAGGAGCACGATCAGGAACGCGTCCGGATGGTTGGAAGTGACGGCATGCGCGATGTCCTGCAGGAGCACCGTCTTGCCGGCCCGCGGGGGGGCGACGATCAGGCATCGCTGCCCGAAACCGATCGGATTGAGCAGGTCGATGATGCGCGTGCTCATGTCGGTGCTCTTGTGCTCCAGGTTGATGCGCCGCGTGGGGTAGAGCGCGGTGACGTTGTCGAAGAGGAGCAACTGCTTGCCTTCGACGGGCTCCTGGAAGTTGATCTGGTCGACCTTGAGCAGGGCGAAGTAGCGCTCGCTGTCCTTGGGCTGGCGGATCTGCCCCTTGATCATGTCGCCCGTGCGCAGGTTGAAGCGGCGGATCTGCGAGGGCGAGACGTAGATGTCGTCGGGCCCGGGCATGAAGGAGAAGTCCGGGCTGCGGAGGAACCCGAAGCCGTCGGGCAGCACCTCCAGCACCCCTTCGGCGTTGATCAGCGTGTCGGTCTTCTGCGCCTGCAGGATGTGGAAGATCAGCTCCTGCTTGCGGAGGGCCCCCGGCGCCTCGATGTTCAGCTCCTTCGCCAGCTTGGCGAGGGCCAGGATCTTCATTTCCTTCAGCTCGGACAGGTTCATCTGCTGGAGAGCGCTGCTCGCCCGGCCGGACGGCGCGCATGCCTGCGTGTGGGAATGGGTCGGAAGCGGATGGACTGTAGCCGCCCGTGCGCCGAGCGTCAATGCGTTATTCTCCGCGAGGCATGGAAAACCCCGCCGCGCGCGCGGAGGAGCTGCGGGCCCGGCTCCGCGACGCCAGCCACCGCTACTACGTCCTGGACGCGCCCACCCTGAGCGACGCCGAGTACGACCGCCTCTTCCGCGAGCTCGAACAGCTCGAGGCGGACCACCCCGACCTGATCACGCCGGATTCGCCCACCCGGCGCGTCGGGGCGGCACCGAGCGAGAAGTTCGCCAAGGTGACGCACGGGCGGCAGATGATGTCGCTCGCAAACGCGATGACCGAGGACGAGTTCCTCGAATTCGACGCCCGCGTGCACCGGATGCTCGGTGAGGAGCCGGTCCGCTACGTGGTGGAGCCGAAGCTCGATGGTCTGGCGGTCACGCTCAGGTACGAGAAGGGCCGGTTCGCGCAGGGAGCCACCCGCGGGGATGGTCTCACCGGCGAGGACGTGACCGCGAATCTGCGCACCATCAAGATGGTCCCCCTGCAGCTCGGGGGACGGCCGCCGGCGGTCTTCGAGGTGCGCGGAGAGGTGTTCATCAACAAGCGGGACTTCGTGCGCATGAACGAGGAGCGGGAGAAGGCGGGAGAACCGACGTTCGTGAATCCGCGCAATTGCGCCGCCGGGTCGCTGCGGCAGCTCGATCCGCGGATCACCGCGCAGCGGCCGTTGAGCATCTTCTTCTACGAGGTGGGCGAGACGCCGGGGCTCACCTTCGCCACCCATTGGGAGAAGCTCGCGCTGCTGCGCGAGCTGGGGCTGCGCACCAATCCGGAGAACGCGCTCTGCGAGAGCCTGCCGGAAGTGAAGGAAAAGTACCGGCGCATGCTGGCGATGCGCCACGAGCTGCCCTACGAGATCGACGGCAGCGTCGTCAAGGTGGACTCCGAGGATCAGCGCCGCCGGCTGGGAGCGGTGTCGCGCACGCCACGCTGGGCCATCGCCTGGAAGTTCCCGGCCGAGGAGGAAGCGACCACCGTCGAGGACATCTTCGTCAGCGTGGGCCGCACCGGGGCGTTGACTCCCGTCGCCGCGCTGAAGCCGGTCCATGTCGGCGGAGTCACCGTCAGCCGGGCGACGCTGCACAACGAGGACGAGCTGCGGCGCAAGGACGTGCGCGTCGGCGACCGGGTATTCCTGCGCCGCGCCGGCGACGTGATCCCGGAGATCGTCCGGGTGATCGTCGAGTCGCGCCCCGCCGGCAGCCGCCCCTGGGAGATGCCGAAGCAGTGCCCCGCGTGCGGGACGCCCGTGGTGCGCGAGGAGGGCGAGGCGATCACGCGCTGCCCGAATCCGACTTGCCCGGCGAAGACCGTCTCCCGGCTGCGGCATTTCGCTTCGCGACTGGCGATGGACATCGAGGGCCTCGGAGTCGAGACCAGCACCCAGCTGACGGAAACGGGTCTGGTCAAGACGCCGGCCGATCTCTACCGGCTGACCTACGAGCAGCTCGTCGGCCTCGATCGATTCGCCGATCTCTCCGCGCGCAATCTCCTCGCCGCCATCGAGACCTCCAAGACGCGCCCGCTCCGCCACGTCATCTACGCCCTCGGCATCCGCATGGTGGGCGAGGCGACGGCGGTTTCGCTGGCGCGCCGGTTCGGGTCGCTGGAAGCGCTGATGAACGCGTCCGTCGAGGACCTCCAGTCCGTGCGCGACGTCGGCCCGGAAGTGGCGCGGCAGATCCACGACTTTCTCGCCCTGCCCGGGCAGCGGGAGATGATCGGCCAGCTCCTCGCAGCAGGAGTGCGACCGGATCCGGAGGTGGCCGTCGCGACCGAGGGAGCGCTTGCGGGAAAGACGGTGGTGCTCACGGGCACGCTCGCGAAGTATTCTCGCGAATCAGCGAAGGCGGAGATCGAGCGCCGTGGCGGCCGCGTATCCGGCTCGGTCAGCCGGAAGACGGATCTGGTGGTGGCGGGAGAGGACGCCGGAAGCAAGCTGAAGAAGGCACAGGAGCTCGGCGTGCGCGTCGTGGACGAAGACGGCTTCCGGGAACTGCTCAAATGACGAGGGCCGACCTGTTGATCAGCGGCCGCGTGCAGGGAGTCTTCTATCGGGCCAGCGCACAGCAGGAGGCGATGCGCCTCGGCCTGATGGGCGAGATCCGCAATCTCCCCGACGGACGCGTCGAGGCGGTTGTGGAAGGGCCCAAGGAGCGCATCGAGGAGTTCATCGAGTGGTGCAAGCGGGGCCCTCCAGCTGCCGAGGTGGAACACGTGGGAGTGCGCTGGTCCGCTGCCCGCGGTGACTTCCGCACCTTCATGGTCACGCGTTGAGCCTGCCTGCCCGCCCCCACTGCCGCTGATGTCATCTTGACCGGCGCGGCCGTCGCGCCTACAGGTCAGCCGGTCATGCAGCTCCCCGTCCTCGATCGGCTCATCCTTTCCGCCCAGAAGCCGTCCCGTTACGCCGGCGGTGAGCTGAATGCCGTGCGCAAGGACCTCGCGGCAGCGCGCGTCAAGTGGGCGCTCGCGTTTCCCGACACGTACGAAGTCGGGATGAGCAACGTCGGGTTCCGGCTGCTCTACCACGCTCTCAACGAGCGCCCCGACGTCGCCTGCGAGCGCGTGTTCATGCCCTGGCCGGACATGGAGGCCGCGCTCGAGGCGGAGCGGCAGCCGCTCTTCTCCATCGAAAGCCGCGCTCCGCTCGCCGCCTTCGACATCGTCGGTTTCACTCTGCAGTTCGAGCTCTGCTACACGACCGTCCTGGCGATGCTCGAGCTGGGCGGCATCGCGCTACACGCCAAGGATCGCAAGCGCGACGACCCGCTCATCCTCGGCGGCGGACCCTGCACCTACAACCCGGAGCCCGTCGCCCACTTCTTCGACGCCTTCGTGATCGGCGAGGGCGAGGAGGTGGTCCACGAGATCAGCGACGCTGTCGCCGACTGGAAGCGCGGCGGCGGCTCGCGGGACGATCTGCGCTGGCTGCTCGCGGAGATCCCCGGCGTCTACGTGCCATCTCTCTTCCGCCCGCACTACAACGCGGATCGCACGCTGAAGGCATACGAACCGCTCAAGCCCGGGTACGACAGCATCGTCCGCCGGGTGATCCCCGACCTGAATCTCGTGCCGCAAGCGGAGAAGCCGATCGTCCCGTTCATGCAGACGGTCCACGATCGGCTGCCGCTCGAGATCCAGCGCGGCTGCACGCGCGGGTGCCGTTTCTGCCAGGTCGGCATGATCACCAGGCCGACCCGCCAGCGCGACCCGAACGACGTCCGCCGCATCGCCGAGCGCGGGCTTCAGACCACCGGATACGAGGAAGTCGGCTTCCTTTCCCTGAGCGCGGGCGACTACTCCTGCATCGACGGCGTGCTGGAGGACTTCTTCGACGAGTTCGGTCCGGAGAATGTCGGCATCTCGTTGCCCAGCTTGCGCACGGAGACGATGTCGGAGCGGCTCGCCTCCCAGATCAAGCGGGTGCGCAAGAGCGGGTTCACGGTCGCGCCGGAGGCCGCCACCGAGCGGATGCGCCGCGTGATCAACAAGGGAAACGCGGAGAAGGACCTCCTCCACGCCGTGGACACCGTCTTCACGGCCGGTTGGGACCTGGTCAAGTTCTACTTCATGATCGGGCTGCCGACCGAGCGCGACGAGGACGTGCGCGCGATCGTGACGCTCTCCGCCGAGGCGCTGCGGCGGGGAAGAAAGCTCAACCCGCGAGCGGAGATCAACGTCGGCATCTCCCCCTTCTGCCCCAAGCCGTTCACGCCGTTCCAGTGGGACCCGATGATCTCCTTCGAGGAGACGGAGCGGAAGCACGCCGTCCTGCGCGAGGAGCTGCGCAAGCTCGGGCGCGGCTACCGCGGTTTGCACGTCAAGCCGCACGATGCGCGGCAGAGCGCGCTCGAAGGCGCGCTGGCCCTCGGCGATCGCCGGCTCGCCACGGCGGTGCTGCACGCGTACCGGAGCGGGCAGCGCCTCGACGGCTGGACGGAGCACTTCAACCTGGAGATCTGGCGCCAGGCATTCGCCGAGGCGGAGCGGGAGCACGGCGTCGGGTTGGGCTTCTTCGCGCACCGGGAGAAGGGCGAGCGCGAGGCGCTGCCCTTCGATCACATCGATTGCGAAGTGACGAAGCCGTACCTGTGGAAGGCGCGGATGGCGGCGCTCGGGGAAGCCCAGGTCCCGGACTGTGCTTATGGCGAGGAGATCTGCACCGCATGCGGCGCCTGCGACTACGAGGTGGTGGACACGATCGTGTACCACCCGAAGGATTACCGCCGGCAGCCGGCAGGCGCGTCGGAAGCCCCTCCGCCCGGGCGGACGCTGCTCAGGCTGCGCTACGCGAAACAGGGCGTCGCCGTTGCGCTCAGCCATCTGGAGACCATGACGGCGCTCTTGCGCACCTTCCGGCGCGCTGGGCTCTCGATGCCGCACTCGCAGGGGTTCCATCCGAAACCGAAGGTCAGCTTCGGGCCGGCCTGTCCCGTGGGGACCGAGAGTCATGCCGAATATCTCGATCTCGAGCTGTTCGGGACGCGGGATGCCTCTGAGGTGGCGGAGGGCATCCGCGGGAACCTGCCCGAAGGGTTCCGGGTCGTGTCGTGCGAGGTGCTCCGGCCCGGCGGCGCATCACTCGCGCGCACCATCCGGGGAATCGAGTACCGGGTCGAGCTGCCCGAGGGCGCGCCGGACGCCGCAGTGCGGCTCGCGGAATTCGCCGCGCGCGAGGAAGCCACCGTGCTGCGCGAGCGCGAGGGAAAGCAGCCCGTCCGCATCGACCTGAAAAAATCGGTGGATCGGTTGGTCGCCGAGAATGCGCGCGAGATCCGTTTCACGCTGCGCGCCGGAGAGAACGAGGCGGTTGCGCGTCCCTCCGAGCTGCTCGCCGCGCTGTTCGGAACGGAGCTCACGCGCCCCGGTGTCGCGCGCATCGTTCGCGAGAACGCGATCTTCGGGGTCCCGGCCGCGTGAAGCGGCTCTGGGCGCTGCTGGTTGCGCTGTGCGCGGCCGGCCTCCTGCTGGCTTCGCCGTTCCTCCTCGCTACCGTCCGCGGGGTGCAGTCGTCGATGTCGCCACTCGCGCTGCTCGCGGTGCAGGCCCTGCAGACGCTCCTGCTCTGCGCGCTGGCCGCCTACGCCGGCGTGCGCTTCGCGCCGGCAGCAGGGCTCGACGCTCCTTGGCTGCGGGCGCTCGCGGAAGGCCGCAGCCCGCCGCCCGCTTTCGGGAGCATGGCCATCGAGGCCGCGGCCGTCGGCAGCATCACGGCCGTCGCCGTGACGGCCCTGGGGTTGATGCAGCGCGCCTCGGTGCCGGACGCGCTCTGGCGCCCCGCTTCCGGCGGATTCTGGATGCGCGCGAGCAGCGCATTCTACGGAGGGATCGTCGAAGAGGTCCTGGTGCGCTGGGGACTGCTCACCGCGTTCGCCCTCCTGGCGCGCCGCGCTGGCCTGCGGGTAGCCTTCTGGCCCGCCAACGTCCTCGCGGCACTGGTCTTCGGCGCGCTGCATTTCCCCTCGATCGCGCTGGCGCGGATTCCCTTGACCGGCGCCGTCGTCGCGCACGTGCTTCTCGCAAACGGGATCGCCGGCGTGGTCTTCGGGTGGATGTTCCGCCGCCGCGGCTTGGAGGGAGCGATGGTGGCGCACGGATCTGCGGACGTCTGGCTGCAAGCGGCGCTGCCGGCACTTCTCGCCTGAGTCCCCGCTTCGCTTCGATCCGCCGCTGAAACGTGGCGCCACCATGGCGCCACACCGGCCGCCGCGCTTTTCGGCGATTCCAAGGCGAATGGGCCGGGATCGCCATGGCACGCGGGCTGCTCTGTGAGCGTCTCGAGCGCAATGAGCTCACCAAACCCCCGAAGGAGAAAGCCATGAAGATCCTCTCCAAGCTGGCTGTCGTGCTGCCCCTGCTCGCCGCCTGCGGTGGCGCACCCACCAACAACGACTTCCGCCAGTCCGAGATGCAGTGCTCGCTCTCGCTCTCCGCCAACTCCAACGCCCTCGAGGTCCAGCAGGCCGTCAACGACGTGAACGAAGGCCGTCGCGATCCCTGCGCCGGGGCCGTCGAGAACGTCCGCTCGATGGACGTCTCGCTCGTGCGGATCGATACCGACCCCGACACGAAGGAACTCGTGCTGCTGTTTCGTGTAAGCCGCTTCCACCAGGAGCCGAGCCGCAGATAAGCACCGCAGCCAGAGGGGGAAGAGCGCGCTTCCACAGGCGCTTTCCCCTTTGCTATTGGGAATCACGCCAATCGCGCGCTCGGTTCTTGCGACGCGTGAAACCGGATGCTACGCTCTACACGGTTGCTCCGACGGTACTTTTTACAGCCGCCGGGGCGTCACCGCGCCTTCGGCGGCGGGGGCGGCGCGCAGCCGCGCACCTCCGACGCTTGGGCGCCATGAGCGAGGCTGGGTGGCCCTGCCAGGTTCACTCTCCGGTTTCACGAAGCGGCGCCTGAACGGCGCCCGGTCGCCGTCGCGCGATTTGCGCGCGACCGCGCCAGAAGGATCTTTCGATGTCCAACATCCTGGTGATCAACGCCTCGGGGCAGGAGACCCGGGTGGCGCTGATCGAGCAAGGGACGATTTCTGAGTACTACCTGGAGCGGAAGAACGAGAAAGGAATAGTCGGCAACATCTACAAGGGAAAGGTAGTCCGCGTCCTCCCGGGGATGCAGGCCGCGTTCGTCGACATCGGCCTGGACAAGGCGGCTTTCCTCTACGTCGGCGACATCGTCTCCGACCCGACGTTCCCGGGCTTCTCCGAGGAAATGGATATCAAGGCGGGCTCCGTCGAGGGGGATCCCCTCGAGGCCGAGGATCTGCCGGAGCCTTCGGACGAGGTCGTGCCGCAGGCAGCCGAGACGCCGCCTCCTCCGGCGCCTGTGGAAGGCAGCGCGGCGGCCGAGACCAGCATGGAGTCAGCGGCGGTCCACGGCATGGCAGAGGAGGCGGGCCCCGCCGCCGGGACGAAGCCGGAGCAGACCGTTCCGGCCGAGGCTGCGGCGGGCGTCCAGACCACCGAAGCGGCCGAGATTGTCGACCTCCACCCGGACGAGGCCATCGAGGACGAGGAGGATGCCGAAGACGAGGACGAGGAAGAGCTCGACGAAGCCGATGCTGCTCATGCGGCCGCCGAAGAGGCGCTCGCGGCCGAGCAGGCGCAGGCAGCGCAGTCTTCTGGCGCAACCCCTGACTCCTCCGCCGTACCCCCCCAGGGACAAGCCCAGGCGCCTGTGCCCCAGGCGCCCGATGCGGGCGCGCGCGGGCTTCCCGGCGATCAGCGGCCCGCGGCTCGCGAGGGACGCCGGGGACGGCGTCGGGGAGGACGCGGCCGCAGACGCGGCGGAGAGGCTCCCCGCCCCGCCGGCGAGCAGCCCAAAGGCGACCGGCGCCAGGACGGCAATGGCAAGCCTTGGCAGACTCCGGAGCGCCGCGGCGGAAACGGCGAGAAGCGCAACGGGAACGGGAAGCAGCGCGCCCAGATCCAGGACCTGCTCAAGGAAGGCGACGAGGTCCTGGTGCAGGTGGTGAAGGATCCGATCGGCACCAAGGGCGCGCGCATCACCTGCCACATCTCGCTGCCGGGCCGCCATCTCGTCTTCATGCCGACCGTCGATCACGTGGGAATTTCCCGCCGGATCGAGAACGAGAAGGAGCGCCGGCGGCTTCGCGAGCTGGTCGACCGCTACCGGCCACCCGGCACCGGGTTCATCGTGCGCACCGTGGCGGAGAACGAGCCGTCCGAGAAGCTGACCGCCGACATCAAGTTCCTGCTCGGGCTGTGGAACGAGGTGGGCAAGAAGCGCGAGTCGATGAAGGCGCCGGCCTGCGTGCACCCGGACCTCGACCTCATCCTGCGCAGCGTTCGCGACCTGTTCTCCGACGAGGTCGAGAAGCTGGTGATCGATGAGCGAGCGGAGTTCGAGCGGGTGCAGGCATTCGTCGAGCAGGCGGCCCCGGAGCTGAAAGGGCGCATCGAGCTCTACGGCGGCGAAGAGCCCATCTTCGACGAGTACGGCATCGAGCAGGAGCTGATCCGCGCCCAGAACCGCAAGGTCTGGCTGAAGAGCGGCGGCTACATCATCATCGACCAGACCGAGGCGCTGGTCGCGATCGACGTGAACTCCGGGCGGTACGTCGGCAAGAAGGGCGCGGGCGCTTCGCTCGAGGATACGATCACCAAGATCAACTGCGAGGCCGCCAAGGAGATCGTCTACCAGCTGCGCCTGCGCAACATCGGCGGCATCATCATCATCGATTTCATCGACATGGACAAAGGCGCCAATCGGGAGAAGGTCTTCAAGACCCTCCAGGAAGCGCTGGCCGCCGACCGCGCGAAGACCAACGTGCTGAAGATCAGCGACATCGGCCTGGTGGAGATGACGCGCAAGCGGGTGCGGGAGAGCATCACCCGCCTGACGACGGAGATCTGCCCCACCTGCGATGGCCGCGGTCACGTGCGCAGCAAAACGACCATGGCCTACGAGATCATGCGCGAGGTGCAGCGCGCCGCCGGCAAGCATCGCGAGGACCAGCTGGTGGTCTCCTGCCACCCCGAAGTGGCAAAGCTGCTCCAGGGCCCGGAGCGCGAGGCGATGCGCCTCTTGATGATGAAGCTGAACAAGAGCATCACCGTGCGCCCGCAGCCGCAGTACCACCTCGAGCAGTACGATCTGCATGCCAAATGGAGCCGCCCCGAGCTGCAGCAGGCGCAGCGCGGGCAGGGCCGGCGCGATGGTGGGCGCCGTGACGGCAACCGGCCGCCGCAGCAGCAACGTCCAGAGCAGGCGCGTCCGTCGGCGGAGCCCACGGCCCAGGTGCCAGCGGCGAAGGTGGGCGACTGAACGCGGGCGTCAGAGCCCGCCTCGCGGCGGTCCGCGACCGGGTACGCTCGTTTCCCCCCGTTCGCAGGCTGGTCCGCGCGCTGGTGCTCGTCGGCGGCGGCTTCCGGGGCGAAGCCATCTCGTTGCGGGCGGCGGCGCTCACCTATCTGACGCTCTTCGCCCTGGTCCCGCTGCTGGCGGTGCTCTACAGCGTGATCGACCTGTTCACGGGGGAGGCGCAGCTCCACGACCGTGTCCAGAGCTATGTCAATTCGCAGCTCGGCATCGGGGCAGGCGCCGCCATCGCGGGCGCGCTGACGACGTTCACCAGCAAGGCGACGGTGAAGACGTTGGGCGCGATCGGCTTCGCCCTGCTCTTCGTCTCCGTCATCTCCCTTCTCTGGAACATCGAGAGCGCCTTCAATCACATCTACGCGGTGCGCAAGCCTCGCTCGCCGGTGCAGCGGCTCCTCAAGTACTGGACCTTCCTCACGCTGGGGCCGATCTTCCTCAGCCTCTCCGTGTACGTCAGCTGGACGATCTCGCGGATGCAGGAGACTCACGGCCCGCACAGCCAGCCGAACCACAGCGAGGTGCTGCATGTCCTCGCGGCGCTCTCGTCGGTGGCGATCACCTACGCGTCGCTGGGCTTCCTCTACAAAGTGATCCCGAACGCGCGCGTGCGGGTGCGATCGGCGCTGCTCGCGGCCCTCGTGGCGGGCAGCGCCTGGGAAGTGGCCAAGTTCCTCTTCGCCTGGGCGTCAGGCCGGATGGTGCAGCTGCACCGGATCTACGGCTCGCTGGCTGTCCTCCCCATCACGCTCACCTGGATCTACATCTCCTGGTACATCGCCTTGATCGGGTGCAGGCTCTGCTACGCGCTCGATGCATCGCTCAAGCCCGAGCCGCAACCGGCGATCCGGGCTGCGGCGGCCCGGGAGGTCTTCGTCATGCGCGTGATCGTGGCGCTGGCTCAGCTCCATCGCGAGTGCGGAGCGCCCGTTCGCGTGCAGGCGGTCGTTCGCGAACTCGGGGTGACCGGGCGCCTCGCCCGGGAGGGGCTTGCGGCGCTCGCGAGCGCCGGACTTGCCGTCGAGGCCAGGCAGGGCGGCTGGCTGCTCTCGCGAGAACCGTCGCGCATCACCCTCGCCGAGGTCCGGGTCGCGGCTCGCGCTACTTTGCCCTTTCCCGCCCAGCAGCCTGACGACATCACCGCGGCCGTCCAGTCCTGCCTCGTCCGGGCCGAGGGCGCCGCCCAGGCGGCATTGGCGGAATCGCTCGAATCGTTCCTGCGTCGGTTCGAGGCGCTCCCCGTCGAGAGCGCGGCGCCAGCTCCGGATCCCCACCCGCTCGGGGTGGGGCAAAGTGCGCGTAAGCCCGCCTGAAATTCATGCAGATCGGCGCTTGCTCGCGGCCGGGCCGTTCATGTAACGTTCCCATCCGTCGAACGTTTTCGACCGCCGGACCTCGCGGAGTACACGCATGCTGAAGAGTGATCTGATCGCCATCCTGGTGGCCAAGCGCCAGCTGACGCAGAAGCAAGCTGAGCTCACCATCGAGACGATCTTCGAGTCGATGAAAGCGGCCCTCTGCAGGGGAGACAACATCGAAATCCGCGGTCTTGGCGCGTTCCACGTCAAGAACTATCAGGGGTACAACGGCCGTAACCCCAAGACCGGAGAGGTGATCCCGGTCAAGCCGAAGCGCGGGATCCTCTTCCGCACCGGCAAGGAGCTGCGCGATCGCGTCAATCGCGGTCACGCTCCGCAGAAGCAGCAACAGGTCGCGCCGCCGAAGTCCGAGACCGGCACGGCGTAAGCTCGCGCGGTCCCTGACGTTCAGGTCTTGGGAGGCGCCGCGCCGGCGGGCGCTTCGGTCGGGAACGTGAGCCTGAACAGAGCTCCTTTCTCGCCGGAGAGGGCAACCAGCTCCCCGCCGTGCATGCGAGCGATCTCCGAGGAGATCCAGAGCCCGAGACCGTTCCCGCTCTCTCCCTTCGTGCTGAAGAACGGCTCGAAGATGCGCGCCCGGAGCCGGGCCGGAATTCCCGGACCCGTGTCCTCCACCTCGACGAAGGCGAAACCCGGCTCGCTGCGGATGCGAACGATCAGCAGCGCATCCTTGCGCTCGGCCATCGCGTCGAGCGCATTGATCAAGAGATTCACCAGGACCTGACCGAGCAGGGTGGGCTGGCAGCAGACGAGGGGAGCGTCGGGCGCGTACTCGCGCCGGAGCGTGACGCCGTCGGCCCGCATCCGTTGCGTGACGAGGGTCAGGGCGAGATCGACTTCGTGCGAGAGCATGACCTCGCGCAGATCGCCGCCGGCGAATCGCGCGCCCTGGCGCATGGCGATGAGCACCTCGCGCATGCGCGCCGTTCCCGCGCGGGCAGCCAGCACTTTCTCGCGCACGGAGGCGGCCAGCGGGTCCGTCTCCAGGCTCTCCAACTCGACGGATACCCAGGTGAGGGGCGTGGACAGCTCGTGCGCGAGACCTCCGGCGAGCGTCCCGAGGTTGATGAGACCGATCTGCCGTGCGACCTCGTTGCGGGCGCGGTGCTCCCGGCGGCGCAGCGTGTCCTGCAGGTGCGCTCCGGCGACCGCCACCATGGCGATGGCGAGGAGATACGACGCAGAGGTGATCAGCGGAAGCCCGTCTCCCGGCTGCATCCGGAGGAGGACGGGAACGAGGGCGATGCCGAGCCCGACGAGCTGGACGATCGCCGCCTGCATCGCGGTGAGCGGCATCAAGATGCCCACGCCGGCGAGGACGGCGATGTTCGACGTCAGGTAAGGGCTGTGCGCCCCCCCGGTCGCGAACACCCCGGCCTCGATCGTCGAGCAGATCACCGCGACGGAGATCACCGTGAGCGGGAACGCGGAGGAGAGCTTTTGACTCAGGCGCGCGATCAGACCGAGCACCGACACGGCCGCCAACCGGACGCCGAGCAGAGAGAGCCAGGATGGCGGCGTGGTGGCCCTGTCGAGGAAGGTGAACGCGACCAGCAGAGGCGCGGCGAGCAGTGCGGCATTGCGCATCGCCGTGCGCTGGGTGGCGGCGAGCTCGGTCTCGTATTCCGGCAGCGTCACCGACAACCGCGCTTCGGTCATGCGTCGTCCGACACTAAGCGGGGTACGTCTGGCTGTAAATGTCCGGCGCCGCCTGCGTGGGTAGGTTTGACAGCCCCCTCTCTGCGCTTATACTGCCGCGTTTTCTCGAGGCGGAATTTCGGCCGGAGGCCCCTTCGCGGGCCGGAAGGTGGTGATTCGGAGAATGCCGGGCGTGCGCGTCAAGGAAGGCGAGTCGTTCGAGAACGCCATGAAGCGCTTCAAGAAGCAGTGCGAAAAGGCTGGCATCCTGAGCGAGATCAGGAAGCGCGAGCACTACGAGAAGCCGTCAGTCAAGCGCAAGAAGAAGGCGCTGGCGGCGAAGAAGCGCGCCCTGAAGAAGGCGCGAAAGGGAATGATGTAGCCTTTCGCCCTGAATCACACCTTGGATACCAGGCCCCGCACGCGTCCGCGGCGGGGCCCTTTGATCGAGAACGAAATGCTGGCCGACCAGATCGACGCGGACATGAAGAATGCCGCACGTGCAAAGGACGCGCGCCGCCTGGGCACCATCCGCATGCTGAAGAGCCAGATGAAGTACCGCGAGATCGAGAAGGGGCAGGCGCTCGAGGACGCCGACGTGATCGCGGTGATCGGCTCGATGATCAAGCAGCGCAAGGACTCCGCGGCGCAATACTCCGCGGGCGGGCGACCCGAGCTGGCGGAGAACGAGAACGCGGAGATCACCATCCTCGAGGCTTATCTTCCCCGCCAGTTGACCGATGCGGAGCTCGCCGCGCTGGTGCAAGAATCCGTCGCCGCCTCGGGCGCGCGCGGGCCCAAGGACATGGGCGCGGTGATGAAGGCGCTGATGCCGAAGATCGGCGGTCGCGCGGAGGGCAAGCGCGTGAGCGACGCGGTGAAGAGCGCCTTGTCGAAGTCCGGCGCGTAGCCGCTCCCGCACGAAGTGCGGGTTTGCGGCTATGTTTGAGAGTGATCGTCGCCCGGTTCGGGCTATAGAGTGCGATTCCACACGGTCAAATGACCCTGGCGGCGAGACATTTGGCGAGCATCTCGGACGAGAAATTGCAGGAGCTGCGCGACCGGGTGGATCTTGTCGCGGTGGTGCAGCGCCGCGTACCGCTCAAGAAGAGCGGCCATGACTGGAAGGGGCTCTGCCCGTTCCACGGGGAGAAGACCTCCAGCTTCTACGTCGTCCCTGACAAGAAGATGTTCCACTGCTTCGGCTGCGGCGTCTCGGGCGACGCGATCAAGTTCGTCATGCAGACGGAAGGGCGCAGCTTCCGCGAGGCGGTGGAGCAGCTCGCGAACGAGGCGGGCGTCGATCTCACCCCGCCGGACGCGGAGGAAGCGCGGCGGTCTGCGCGCAGGGCCGCGTTGGGAGAGGTGAACGAGAAGGCCTGCACCTTCTACGAGCGCATCCTCTGGGAGCACCCGAAGGGCGAGATCGCCCGCGAGCACTTGCGCCAGCGGGGCATCACGGAGGACACCGCGAAAGCGTGGCGGCTCGGATATGCGCCGAACCTCTGGGACTCGCTGATCAAGTCTCACGCGCTCAAAGGGGTGGATCCCCGGCTCGTCGAGGAGGCCGGCCTGGGTGTTCCGCGCAAGAAGGGCGAGGGGCTCTACGATCGCTTTCGCGGGCGGCTCACCATTCCCATCCGCGAGAGCGGTCGGATCGTCGGATTCGGCGGGCGCCTCCTCGAGGGGCAGAGCGAGGCGAAGTACCTCAATTCGCCGGACACCGCGCTCTACCAGAAGGGCCACACGTTGTTCGCGCTGGATCGCGCGCGCGAGGCCATTCGCCGCGATGGAGTGGCGCTGTTCGTCGAAGGATACTTCGACGCCGTCGGCCTGCACCAGGCGGGGGTATCGACGGCGATCGCCACCTGCGGCACCGCGCTGACGGACAAGCACCTCGAGCTGGTGACGAAAGCCGGCGCGAGGGAGTTGGTGTTCGTGTTCGACGGCGACGCGGCAGGAATGCGCGCGGCGCAGCGGGCCTCGGAGATCGCCGCCGCGCAGGGAGCGCCTGCCCGGGTACTCGTCCCTCCCGGAGGCGAGGATCCCGACGAAACCGTCCTGCGGGTGGGCGTGCGGGGATTTCGCGAGATGCTCGCTTCGGCGCAGCCCTCGCTCGAGTTCCTCCTCGATCGCGCCCTGGGGCAGCTGCCGGCAGGCGCCCCGATCGAGGCGCGGGTGCGCGCGGTCGACGCCGTCAAGGGCATCGTGCAGGCGGCACCCAGCCCGCTTGCCCGCGATTTGTACGTGGAAAAGGTGGCGGAGAAAGTGGGCGCGCCGGTGGATGCCATCGCACGCGCCCTCGCCGGGAAGGCCGTTATCGTCAGCGCGCCGAAGACGGCCGCGCCGAAGCAGGCCGAGCCGGGAAAGCCCCTGCCGCACTCGGTGCTGAAGGCGGAATTGGTGATTCTCGCCGCCGTCGTGCGCAATCCGGGGCTGGCGCCGGACCTCGCGCACTCGGGCGCCGTAGGGGAATTCGTTCATCCGGCGCTGCGAGACGCCGCCGACGCCGTGTGCTCCGGCGCCGATCCCCGGATCGCCCTCCGTGCAGTCGAACCGGATTCGCTCCGGCAGCGCTTGCTCGATGCGGTCGGCGAAATGGAGCAGGCAGGCGACCATACTGACGCAAAGCGTCTATCCAACCTTGTAAGAAAACACGCGCAAACCGTGGCGTTGGAACGGAAGCAGCGCGCTTCGCCACGGGTTCCAAGAGGTTGAAACGATCTGAAAAAAAAGGGCGGTAAGAGGTACCGTCCATTACTCTCCATCGACCCCGACCGGCGAAGACCACTGGAGTTTAACGAGATGGCCGACAAGAAGTCCGCAGCCGCCCGCAAGAAGAACGCCCACAAGGCCGAGGCCAGGAAGGGCAAGCGCGCGAGGAAGGCTGCGCCAGAGCCGAAAAGCCACGCGAGGCCTGCGGGCAATGCGGAGGCGCCGGCCGCGAAAGTAAAGCGGGGCGAGAAGCAGAACGCGCCGAAGCAGGCGAAGAAGGCGGTCAAGGCAGGCGAGGAAGAGGGGGAGGCGGACGAGCTCGGGGAAGGCGTCGAGCCCGAGGCGGACCTCGCGCTGCCCGACGTCGGCGACGACGAGGAGCTCGCGGCGGACGCGGAGATCGACGAGGACGGCGACGAGGATCTCGCTCCCCCGAAGAAGGGCAGCAAGGCCACGGAGCGCAAGGAGGTGAAGGACCTGCTTGCACTCGGCCGCGACAAGGGGTTCCTCACCTACGACGAAGTCAACGACGCGCTGCCCTCCGACATCGTCTCCTCCGACCAGATCGACGACGTGATGTCGATGTTCGGGGACAACGACATCGCCATCGTCGACGAGGCCAACAAGGTCAAGCTTCCAGAGACCAAGCCGCCGGAGCCCGAGCCGGTGGCGGCGAAGGAAGAGGACCAGGCGACCCCCCAGGAAAAAGCCGAGCAGGAGGAGGAGGACGCCTACTCCAAGTCCAACGATCCGGTGCGCATGTACCTGCGCAAGATGGGCTCGGTCTCGCTGCTCACCCGCGAGGGCGAGGTGGAGATCGCCAAGCGGATCGAGGACGGCGAGAAGGAAGTGCTCGACGCCGTGCTCCACTCCAGCATCGCCATCAAGGAGATCATCCAGATCGGCGAGCGGCTGCGGAAGGGCAAGATGCGCGTGCGCGAGGTCATCCGCGATGCGCCGGACGAGGACGACGAGACGTTCGACGAGCAGGGACGCACCGACCAGGTGGTGAAGCTGATCGACAAGATCCGCCGGCTCGACCGCGAGAACGAGCACTTCACCGAGCTGATGACCTCGAAGACGCACAAGATCTCCGAGGGCAAGCGAAAGGAATACCGCGACGCCATCGCCCGCAACGAGGCGGCCATGGCGGAGACGCTCTCCGAGGTGAAGCTCAACAAGCGCCAGATCGAGCGCATCATCGAGAACCTCAAGAAGCTGATCGAGCGCGTCGACCAGGTCGAGCGGGAGATGCGCCACATCGAGCAGCGCCTCGGGGTGGGGCTCAAGGACCTCAAAGCGCTGCTCCGCGATGCCGAGGACGAGGGAAAGACGGGTCTCGGGGCGCGCAAGAAGCTGAAGGTGCTGGGGCTGTCGGAAGAAGAGGTGGGCGAGGTTGCCCGCGCCATCGCCGCGGCGCCCCGGAAGGTCAAGCGCGTCGAGGAGGAGGCGCTGCTTCCGCTCGACGAGCTCAAGCGCAGCTACGCGGCGATCATCGCCGGAGAGCGCAAGGCGGAGAAGGCCAAGGCGGAGTTGGTCGAGGCGAACCTGCGCCTGGTGGTCTCGATCGCGAAGAAGTACACGAACCGCGGGCTTCAGTTCCTGGACCTGATCCAGGAGGGCAACATCGGCCTGATGAAGGCGGTCGACAAGTTCGAGTACAAGCGGGGATACAAGTTCTCCACCTACGCCACCTGGTGGATCCGGCAGGCCATCACCCGGGCCATCGCCGATCAGGCGCGCACCATCCGCATCCCGGTGCACATGATCGAGACGATCAACAAGCTGATCCGCACCTCGCGCTACCTGGTGCAGGAGATCGGCCGCGAGCCCACTCCCGAGGAGATCGCGGAGAAGATGGAGCTGCCGCTCGACAAGGTGCGCAAGGTCCTCAAGATCGCGAAGGAGCCCATTTCGCTGGAGACCCCGATCGGCGAGGAAGAGGACAGCCACCTCGGCGACTTCATCGAGGACAAGGCGATCACCTCGCCCTCCGATGCCGTGATCAACATGAACCTGGCGGAGCAGACGCGCAAAGTGCTCGCCACGCTCACGCCGCGCGAGGAGAAGGTGCTGCGGATGCGGTTCGGCATCGGGGAGAAGTCGGACCACACGCTCGAGGAAGTGGGCCAGGACTTCGAGGTCACGCGCGAGCGCATCCGGCAGATCGAGGCCAAGGCGCTGCGCAAGCTGCGGCACCCGTCGCGGTCGAAGCGGCTGCGCAGCTTCGTGGAGAATTAGCGCCTCCCGCGCCGAAGGCGCGGGTATGGCGCTATTGCTTCTAGGCTGTACCCATCGGCGTCAGAATCCGACTCCCACCCCGCCGTGAATGGCCCAGTGCGGCGTCAAGCTCGTGCTGGTGAAGATGATGTTCGTGGCGACGCTGACGCTGAAGAAGTCCGTCCGCTGCTCGAATCCGAGGCCGAGACCAGTCCAGAGGCTGCTGTTCGCGCCTGCCGCCTCGGCGTTGATCTGGGCGGATCCCCGCTCGAGGCCGCGGTTGACCCGCGTGTTTCCGGCGAGGAAGAGCTCGGCGAGAAAGTATTGGCCGCCTTCGCCGAACAGACGGCGCAACGCGAATCCGAGCTGCAGGCCAGGAAAGCCGCCCCCGGCGCCGACCTCGAGCTCGTCGTGCGGATCGATGAGCCAGCTCACGCATCCGCCCGCGTAGCCGTAGGGCGCGAATTCGTTGCCCGCTTCCGCGCGCACGATGATCTTCGCAGGCTCTCCGCGGTCGCGGCGGCTTCCCCGAGACAGGTCGATCTCGTCTGCGAGCGCGAGCGAAGGCACCAGCACGATCACCAGGGCGAGCGTTCGCACCCGCGCAGTATCGCCTCCAATGTGGGCGTATGCCACCGCCCGGGGTAGTGTGTGTGCGGTCGCGGGCCCGTAGCTCAACGGATAGAGCAGCCGGCTCATAACCGGTCGCATGCAGGTTCGACTCCTGCCGGGCCCATTTCCCCGCGGGTGCAGCGCCTTGAGCGCGTATCCGTGCTGGTCCGGACGTTCTTCCGGAACGCGCGGCCGATCCCGAACGTTGACATCTCGCGGCGCAGGGGCGAAAAAGCAGGCCCGCTCGGAGGCAAACGTTGTCGCGAGAGAAGCTGAAGGCGCTCGAAGAACTGCAGCAGGTCGATCTCAAGATTCGCGATCTCTCCAATGAAGCCGAGAAGCATCCCACCCGCCTCAGACAGATCGAGGCGGAGCGCAACCAGGCCAGGGCCCATCTCGACGCCGTACGCGGCCGTCTCGCCGACAACGAGCGCGCGCGCCGGCAGAACGAGCAGCTCCTCCAGCTGGAGAAGGAGAAGGTGCGCAAGTGGGAGTCGCGCCTGAACGAGCTGAAGACGCCGCGCGAGTATGCAGCGCTGGCCCGCGAACTCGACATCGCGAAGAAGACCAACCAGACCGCCGACGAGGAGATCAAGAGGCTCGCCCTCGAGCACGGCGAGCTGAAGAAGCAGGTGGAAGCGGCGGAGCAGGCGCTGGCGGAGAAGGAAGCCGTAGTCGCGCGCGAGGGGGCGGAGATCAAGACCGAGCTCGAAGGGCTGCAGGGCCGGATGGTCTCCCTGGAGGCGGAGCGCAAGCGGCTGCTGGATCTGTGCGATCGATCCCTGGTGAACAAGTACGAGCGGATCCGCAAGCAGCGCGGGGGCCTCGCGGTGGTGGCGGTGGTCGGGGGAACGTGCAAGGGATGCCAGCGCAACATCCCCCCGCAGATGGCCAACAACTTGATCACCGGCAACGAGATCCTCACCTGCCCGAACTGTCATCGCTTCATCTACGCCGCCGAAGAGCCGCAAGCGGCGGCCAACGTCTAGGTGAGCGTCACGCCCGCGCAGCTCCTGCTCGCGATCGCCGAGCACGAGACGTTGGAGAAGACCTGCGCGGCGGTTCCGGGGCTCACGCGGGAGGCCGCGCGAGAGATGCTGCGCGCGGCGGCCCGCCAGCTCCAGCAGGAGAAGTTGCCGCCGCCGGAACGGAAGGCGCCCGTGGCAGGACGTACCGTTCGCGTCTATTCGGACGGGGCGGCGCGCGGAAATCCCGGTCCGGCCGGCGCGGGCGCGGTGCTCACCGATGCTGCGGGCAACGTGATCGCGCGGCTCGGACGATATCTCGGGAAGCAGACCAACAACGTCGCCGAATACGAGGGGCTGCTCCTCGGCTTGAAGCACGCGCGGGAGCTGGGATACCGGGAGGTCGAAGTCCGCGCCGATTCGCAGCTCTTGATCCGCCAGCTCAAGGGCGAGTACGCCGTCCGGCACGCCGGCCTCAAGCCGCTGCATGCCGAGGCGCTCCGGTTGCTCCGCGGCTTCGATCGCTACCATTTGCAGCACGTCCCGCGCGAGGAGAACGCGCTCGCGGACGAGATGTCCAATCGCGCCATCGACGAAGAGATGGCGTGATGGACTACCTTGCCGGCGCGTGTTTTTGCGCTCAAGAGTAGCCGCCAACCGGCCCTCGGCCGGCGCGGCTAGCCGAGGGTCCCGGCGTGCGTTAGAATTCAACCCGGTCAGAGCCGCCCGGGCGTACGCCGGCGCCTTCAAAACGCGCCGGAGGAAAGTCCGGGCTCCAAAGGGCAGGGTGCTGGCTAACGGCCAGCCGAGGCGACTCGCGGGACAGCGCCACAGAAAACAAACCGCCGGCGAAAGCAGGCAAGGGTGAAACGGTGCGGTAAGAGCGCACCGCGCCCGTGGCGACACGGGCGGCACGGCAAGCCCCACCCGGAGCAAGAGCACATAGGGGAGCAATGCGGTGGCCCGCCGCGCTCCCGGGTCGCTCGCTGGAGGCCGGCGGCAACGCCGGTCCTAGAGGAATGTGCGCCGCCGCCGGGAAGGCAACGACCCGGCGTGACAGAACCCGGCTTACAGGGCGGCTCTGGCCATTTTCTTTTTGTTCCGCGTGGTTAGCGGTGGGGTTTGCGAGGTCCGTGGCCATTCTGTGGCCAAGTTCACCGACTTTTGCACCGTTTTTCCGCAGATCGATGGCGATCGTCGCGAGGTCGGCTTGCGTGAACAGCTCCGGGCGAAGATGCGCGTAGCGTTCGGTCATCACCACCGAGTAGTGGCCGAGGATCGCCGAGAGCTTCTCGATCGAGTTGCCCGCCAGCACCCACTGCGAAGCGAACGTGTGCCGCGTTGCCTCGTACCAGCCGAGGCCTGGCTGGGTGAGCTCGAGCTGATTGAGCACGACGCGGAGGTAGTTTCCCGGCGTCGCCTTGTCGATCTTCTTCCCGTCGCAGCGCATCGGCGGGATGACCCTGCCGTCGCCGCCTGACTTCAGCTTCCACTCGGTGAGAATCGGCAGCAGAGCGTCGAGGACCGGCACGATTCTGGAGTCGCCGTCCTTGAGCGGGCCATTGACGGACTCGCGTACGTGGATGCGGCGCGCGACCAGGTCAACGTGCGTCCAGCGCAATGCGAACACCTCGCCGGTGCGCAGGCCAGCCAGGGCGCCGACCGCGTAGGCCACGTTGAGCGGCTCGGGCAGCAGCGCGAGGAAGATGCGGCGCACGTCGTCCAGCCGTTCGACGAAGGGCGTTTTCTTCGGGTCGTGAGTCGGGCGGATCAGCCGCATGAGCGACTTGGGCAGGCCGCGCGCCGGGTTGCCGGTCGCGAGACCGCGCTCGGTCAGATCGACGAAGACCGCGGAGAGGAGCGCGACGAAGATGCGGATGGTCGCCGGGTTCAGTTTCTCCGCCAGCTTCACCTCGACGAAGGCGCGGATGCGGGCGACGTCGACGGCGCTCGGCTTGAGGTGACCGAAGTGCGGCTCGATGTGCTTCTTCCACCGGTAGCGATCGCAGTCGGCCGCGCGGTGCGTGAGCTTCCGGCGGTCGAGGATGTCGGGCACCAGTCCGGAGAGCGTCGGCAGCCCGCGCGGGTCGGGCGGAAGCCCGGCGCGGTGCTGGGCCATGTCGCCGCGGATCTTCGCCAGCACGCGCTCGGCGTCTTCGCGAGTGGCGAAGCCGCCGCGCGTGCGGCGCAGGCCATTTTCTCGCCAGCGGACCTGCCAGCCGCTGGAAGTCTGATGGATCTCGCCACTGCCCCACTGGCGGCGCTTTCTATGTCGTGTCATCGCGGTGCCTTCCTGAGTCGTCGCGGAGCTGGGCAGCGGCGCGGGCGACCTCATCGTCAGTCATAGGGCGGAGGGCTGACAAGTCGACGAGCACTTTGCGGCCGTCGCGCCGTGCCGGCCACTCGCCGGCGCGGACTCGCCGCGTGCTCTTCTCGGAGACGCCCATCCGCCGCGCAGCGTCCTTGAGCGGCAACAGCGCGGGCGGCAACGCCTGGCGCATGGCTGCGAGCTCGGCGGTGACGCGCTGGAGGTCGGAGCGAAGAGGGACGAGCCGCGACGAGAGCAGCGCGCCGAGCGTGTCTTCGAGGCTGCCACTCGCTCGTGAAGCTTCTCTCGGAGAGACATCTCGACCGGCGTCGCTCGAGCGCCGCCCCTGGCGGGGTGCCACACGGCGATCATCAAGAGCCATGCATGATGTGCTACTACACATCGCGTGTCTTACGGAAGATGATGTGAGACATATATGCGCATGATGGTCTGTGTCTTACGGACGCCTACGATGCATGGTCCGAAGAGGGCGTCCGATGTTATGAGCGACTCCGAAACCGGTCCCTGGACGGCGTCCGATTTCGGATCTCACCTTCGAGGGGCGCTGTGCCCTCCGCCCCTGTGAAGACTGACGAATCCCTGAGGAGCGGCCGGCCTCCGCATCGAGCTGGAAACGGAGAGCTCCCTGCTCCGGCCCCTCCCTCCCAACCACTGGATGGAGGGGCCGGAGCCGGTATCTCTTTTGTAGAGGCGGAGGCCGGAGGGGTTGATGAAGGTGAGGATGGGGCGGAGGGCAAGAGTGGGATTGGTTCTTGGAGAGGAAGACAGACTGCCAGGGACAAGGAGTTGGTGAGTCACTTGGGGTTGGTGAGGTACTTGAGGACAGATCAGATTGCAGAATTGGTTTTTCCAGGAAGAGCGCAGTCGGTGATTTCGGGACGGCTAGGGGAGCTGTCACAGCGGCACGGAAGAACGAGGGCGCTGATCAAGAAGCTCTGGTTCGTGAACAGCGAGGGCAAGCGCGTTCTGGTCTGGGCGCTGACGCCGTCTGGGTACGCGCTGGCAGGGGAACAACTGGGGCGGCAGTTCAAGGTTCCGCGTCACGACGTGGCACACCAGTTTCTTGAGCACGCCACGGGAGTGAACGACCTCTACGTGGCGCTCACGAAGAAGGCTGGACCGCCGAGGCCCGCGCCACGGGGCAAACCTGCCGACGACTTCGCGCGCGTTCCCAGTGCGTTCCGCTGGGTCGCGACCGAGGACCTCGAGCTCCCCTTCAGTGAGTACGTAGCCAAGCCCCCGGACCACGTCGCCGATCGCCGCCTGCAACCGGATGCGATGTTGGAAGACCTGATCCGCAAGCGCCGCTACCTGATCGAGTTCGAGACAGGCTCTGCCACGGTCCGCAACGCGCAGCACAACACCGCCACGCTGACGAAGATCGGGCGCTACTCCAATTTCCTTCTCGGACCCACGCAGGTCTCAGTTCCGCAGACCTACTACAGCAAGCACTTCAACGACGGATACAAGCCCGTCGTCGTGTTCCTCACGCGCACCGAGGCAAGGCGAGACACCATCGTCAAGGTCGCGGAAGAGTACTGGGGCGCCGTCGATGCGCGCTTTGAGCTGCGCGCCCTCACGATGGCGGAGGCCGGCGCGGAGTTTCGGGCGCGACTCCTGGGGGAAACGCCGCGCCCTCCTTCTCCGGACCTCAACCCTCCGCGAGTCACAAAGCCGGCGACGCTAGAGGGCACTTTCATCTCGTTCCGCGAGATCGACCTCCTCAAGCGCTTTCAGGAAGAATCGCTGCAGATCATCCAGCGCGTCCGCCACACCGTGCGCGCTGGGAAACCCGTCACCATCGAGCCGCGCTACCCAGAGCTCATGAACCCGGCGGCGATGGTGCTGCAGAGACTCCTGCGTTAGGTCGCCACACTGCAACGAAAGGAAGACATTCGATGCCGAAGACCAGTGAAGACTTCGCACTCTTTAACGTCCGCCTGCCCGCGGGCACGGTGGAGCGCATCCACCGCTACCGCGACTACCTGAACGAAACCCAGCCCGGCATCGAAGCCAGCGCCAGCACCGCCGCGCGCATGCTTCTTTTCCGCGCCCTGGAGCAAGTGGAGGCGGAGATGGGGATTCCGAATAAGGTGTCCAGGAGCAAGGGCGATCTAGTTCACCGCAAGAAGCCGTAGGGTGTGCGCAAACCGGTGCCCGTTTCAACAGATGAAACTGTGGAGCCGCGTGGGGAACTACGAATGAAGGACAACAAAAAGCGTGGCCGCATGGGAGTGGTAGCTTCGGTTGTGAAACGCCCCCACGGCCGCGTGCGACTGGTGTTCGACGACCTTGAGCGCTCGGCGTCGGATTGGAGGACCCTCGGACTCTATACGTGGAAGGACATGAGCCAGCGCGCCTTTCGCCTGAAACTCAGCGACAAACAACTGGCCGAGATAGGCTTCGTCTTGGTAGCCCGCCTGCTTGCGCTCGAGAAGCACTCATCGTCGAGGAAACGACGAACCAAGGAGGACTGAGACCACCGGTGGAAACTGAGGAAAACATTTCGGGTTGGCGAAAGCTCGGTTGGACCTGCGTCGCGGTTCTCGCTGCCGCTGAGTACTCTTGGCTCTCGGTCGTGAACAAAGCAGTGCCGCCGCTACCGCAATTCATGTGGCCGCTTCAGGCAGTGCTATTCCCCGCCGCGGTACTCGCGATGCTGGGAACGATCACGTTCGTAGCAGCGCTCGCATACAACGCGGCAAAGCGCCGGCCGACAAGTCCTGTCGACTACCTAGCCGCGCTGCTGTGCGCGGGCCTGATCATCGTCATCTTGCGCTGGTAGACGACGACGGTGCTCTGAGCCGACCCATACCCCAAAGCAGGTTCGGAAGGGGGGAACCGCGGCAAACTCTAGGACCACGGTTTGTGAGGAACGCGGGTCGTCGTACTTTGAACTCACTTCAGGAGGCTGGCGTGGGCAAGGGCGAAGTCGAAAGTGCCAAGCGTCAGTGGCCGCGAGGGGTGCTGTTTGTCCTCGGCACCGTGGGATTGCTGGTGGTCGGCGTCACCTCGTACGCGTTCGGATCGGAGCTTGCTGACTGGCGGTATCGAGAATGCGCTGGCACCTCTTTCGGCCCGCGCTGCTGGACATCCATTCTCTGGTTCTACAGCGGCGCCGCTGAGATTCTCATCGCCCTTGGAATTCCGATCTTTGTCGCGATCAAGCAAAAGATCATGGTTTGGAAATCCTGGACGGGCCTCATCATGGGAACGCTTGCCGCGACGATTGCCGGTCAACTCTGGCTTGAGCAGGCGCACAAGGTGGACTCCCTCGGCGCTTGGTATACCCTCCTTTGTGCCGCGCTCTACGCCTTACCGCTGCTGTCGTGTGTGGCCGTAGTTGCGCTCGCGTGGAGCACTCTTCGTCGCAAGTCGACAGCGTAGAAGGCGACCCCACGGCCGCTCGACACGGGAGTGCGCCCCGTTCGTGAGCAGGCGCGGGCATTCTTGGCCACAGCCCGGATAACAGTAGCGGCAGTGATCACGTAACCTCGACGGCGACGACGCGCAGGCCCTTTGCGTGGGTGGCGCACGAGGGAGGCTCAAGGTCCCCAATGGCTTTGGCTCAGAATGCCATCAGGCGCGGTGTGCGCCAATCACCTTGAGAAGGCCACTCGGCGAGACGACCGTGATGCCGTGCGAAGGATGGAAATGGCGTGCGTTGCCCGTGACGAGGGCGTCGGCGCGGCCGGTGAGGGCTACTTCCAAGAAGGGCGTGTCGTCGGGGTCGGGAAGGCCCAGCTCCGCGGCGGGCGCCGCGATCTTCTCGCCGCTCGCGATGAGGCCGGACACCAGTTGGTCGATCATTGGCGGAGTGATCGCGGCCCGGAACTTCGGGCGGCTCAAGACGGCTCGGTACTCGGCGAGCATGCGCGCGTCGTAAAGGAAGGTTGCGCCGACTGCGACTGCGGCCCGGAGTGCCCGATCGGAGGTGCCGCCCGGCGTGAGCAGCACCGAGACGAGCACGTTGGTGTCGAAGACGAGTCTCACCCGCGGCGGCGGCGCTCGGCTCGCGTTGCGCGGACCTCGGCGGCGATCTCCTTGCGCGAGAGGCGCAGGCGCTTGCGCGAGACTTCGCGCTGGATCGCGTCCACGGCAGCGAGGAGAGGCTTACCCGCTTGTGGCTCGACGGCGGCGGCCAGTTCGCGCGCCACTTCCGCGAGCGTCGCCCCGCGCGCGAGGACACCTGACCGCGCCGGGTCGCGGGCGACGTAGGCATTCGCCTTCGCGCTCCAGGAGATGACCACGCGGGCAGTGTTCGAACCAGCCATGCTGAGATTATGCCGCAGGCTCCTGCGCGGTGCTACGGTTTGCCGCGCGCCTGTTAGGATGCCTCTACATGCCCAAGCCGCGCGCGAAGAAGAGCTTCGTGGTTTGCCTGTCGAAGGACGGGTACGAGGCGTCACTCGAGCCCAGGAAGATCTACGTCGCGCTCCGGGACGATGCGGCCGAGCGCAACAGGCTCTTGCGCGTCGTCGACGAGTCGGGCGAGGACTATCTCTACTCGCGTGAGCGCTTCGCTCTGCTCAAGCTGCCGCGCGGGCTGCAGCAGGCGTTGGCAGCAGCCGGCTGAGCCGTGGCCATTTCGTGGCCAAGTGCACCCGAAAAGTGACCCCGCGGGCCGGTCAGCGCAGAACTCGCCAAAGCGCAAGCGCCTGATTTGTCACCTCCTGTCTACTCGTCGCGGTCCGGTGTGGACACCTCCGGGCGCCCCCGGCTTACAGGGCGGCTCTGGCCACTTCTCATGCGTCCGCGGC
>MNFJ01000149.1 GCA_001918155.1 Deltaproteobacteria bacterium 13_1_40CM_4_68_19 | reverse complement strand
CAAGGGGCCGCAGATCATCCTCTCGCGCGCCTCGCCCGAGGTGGTGCGCAAGCTGTTCGAGATGGAAGTGCCGGAGATCGCCGAAGGCGTGGTGGTCATCGAGGCGGTGGCGCGCGAGCCCGGCGGCCGCACCAAGATCGCCGTGGCGTCGCGCGATTCGGACGTCGACCCGGTCGGCGCCTGCGTGGGCATGAAGGGCAGCCGGGTGCAGGCCGTGGTGCAGGAGCTGCGCGGCGAGAAGATCGACATCGTCCCCTGGGACGAGGATCCGGCACGGTTCGTCTGCAACGCGCTTCAGCCGGCGGAGGTCAGCCGCGTGCTGCTCGACGACCAGAACAAGGCGATGGAGATCATCGTCCCGGACGATCAGCTCTCGCTCGCCATCGGCCGCAGGGGCCAGAACGTGCGGCTGGCCGCCCAGCTCACCGGCTGGAAGCTCGACATCAACAGCGAGTCGCGCGTGAAGGAGATGCGCGAGTTCGCCTCCCGGTCGCTCACCGCAGTGGGGCTGCCCGAGGCGACCGTGGAGCTGCTCTACGCACACGGCTTCCGCAGCGCGAAGGACTTCGCGAACGCCAGCACGGAGGTGCTCCTGCAGATGCCCGGGATCACGGCGGACAACGTGGAGCGCTACCTGGCTGCGGCGCGCGAGCAGATCGGCAAGGACGAGGAGGAGCTGTCCCGCATCGAGCAGGAACGGGAGGAGCGCCGGCTGGCCGAGGCGCGCAAGCACCCGAGCGAGCTGACCCAGCAGGAAAGGCTGCTCCGGGTGCGCGGCATCAGCGAGCGCAACATCGAGCAGATGGCGAACGCCGGGTACAAGACGGTGGAGGACATCCACAACGAGCCCGACGTGGTGAAGTTCGGCGAGCAGACAGGGCTCGGCGTCAAGAAAGGCAAGCAGGTGAAGGCGGCCGTCGAGCACTACCTGCAGGAGGAGGCGCGGCTGAAGGCGGACCTCGACGCGAAGAAGGCGGCGGAGGGAGCCCAGCCGCAGATCGCGTAACCCGTGACGCGAGGGGCCCGGGCGGGGAGGATCAGGCCTTTCGAGCATCAACGGCGCTGCGTCGGGTGCCGAAAGGTGCGACCCCGCCGCGAGTTGCTCCGGCTGGTGGCGGAGAACGGCGAGACGGCGCCGGGGCTGGGAAGGCCGGGCCGCGGGTGCTGGATCTGCCGCGACGAAGGGTGTGCGCGGGAAGCGCTCAGACGGCGCGAGATCCCGCGGGCGCTCAAAGGGAAGGCGGCGGCGCCGACGCTCGACCGCCTTCTCGGGTGGATGGACCTCGGTTCGCTTGACGCCGACGGAGGCAGCAGACTAAAGAGCTAGCCCCTCGAAAAGGGGCGGGTGATTTCTGGAAGGGACTCAACAGCGGATGGCGAAGAAGCGCGTCTACGAGCTCGCGAAGGATCTCGGTCTCTCCAACAAGGAGATGGTCGATTGGCTGCGCGCGCACGAGTACGATGTGAAGAGCCACTCTTCCTCGCTCGAGGACGATCAGGCGCTCGCGGTCGTCGAGAAGTTCAGGGGCGAGAAGGGACCCAAGGTCGAGGCACCCAAGCCGTCCGGGAGCGGCGTGGTCCTCCGGCGCAAGAAGGCCGACACGGCCGCCGAACACGAGCACGCCGCCGCCCTCGCCGCGCAGCAGTCTGCCGAAGCCCCTCCGCGCTCCGTGGAGGTCCGCAAAGCGGAGTCTCCTCCAATCCCCGTTCCTGAGCGCAAGCTGGAGCCGCATCCGGCGCCGACCGAGGTGCACCCGCCCGCCGCGATCCCTGCTCCGCCTACGCCGCCTCCGGTCTTGCCGCCGGTCGCTGCCGAGAAGCCAGCCGTGGTTGCTGCCGCCCGCGCCGAACGGCCGCCGGCAGCGCCGAAGGCAGAGCTGCAGGCCGAGCCGAAATCCGCGGCCGCTCAGCAGCCGGCGTCGGCCGCGCCCCGCCCGGTCGAGGCGTCGCGCCCGCCTGCGCCGGTCAGCAACGTTCCGGTCGGAGTCGCCAAAGTGGCGGCGCGCCCGGCGCCACCGCCGCCGCCGCGCCCTCACGTTCGGCCACCGCCACCGAAGCCCAGCGGACCCATCGTCCAGGGACCGGGTGGCGTCCAGTCGGTCCAGGTTACCGAGAACCTGCAGGCGCGGCCGTCCGCGACGCGCGCGGTCGTGCTGTCGCGGCCGCTGATCCCGATCGCGCGTCCTGCTCCGCGCGCGCCGGGCGGAGGAGGCAGTTTCCGTCCGCGGCCGGTAGGCGAGGTCCGCGAGCTGGCCGTCGTTTCCGGCGGTCCGGGCCGCGGCCGTGAGTTCATCGACGTCACGAAGGACAACAAGGGCGGGCCTGGCCAGCGGGGCAAGAAGGGCCCGCGCGTCGAGAAGACCGAATCGCTCTCCAAGCAGGACCTGGTGGACCTGGCCAGGCAGCGCGCCTACGTCCCGGTTCGCGGGCACAAGAAGAAGAGCGCGAAGAAGGGCAAGCAGACCGAAATCACCGAGATGTCGGAGCACAAGAAGGTGATCCGCATCGACGAGACCATCACCGTCGCCGAGCTCTCCCAGACCATGGGCGTGAAGAGCGCCGATCTGATTCGCAAGCTGATGGCGAACGGAAAGATGGTGACGCAGAACCAGCCCATCGACTTCGACACCGCCAGCGTGCTGGCGCTCGACAGCGGCTGGAAGGTGGAGAAGGTCGGCTTCGAGCTGGACGAGTTCATCCGGGAGACGGAGGACAAGCCCCAGGACCTGGTGGCGAGGCCGCCGGTCGTCACCATCATGGGTCACGTCGACCACGGCAAGACCTCGCTGCTCGACGCCATTCGCAAGACCAATGTCGCGGCGGGCGAGGCGGGCGGGATCACGCAGCACATCGGCGCGTACTCGGTCGACGTCATCGGCTCCGATGGCGGCGAGGCCTCGATCACGTTCCTCGACACGCCGGGCCACGAGGCGTTCACCGCCATGCGGGCGCGCGGCGCCAACGTCACCGACATCGCCGTGCTGGTGGTGGCCGCGGATGACGGCGTGATGCCGCAGACGGTCGAATCCATCAACCACGCAAAGGCCGCGGAAGTGACGGTGGTGGTGGCGATCAACAAGATCGACAAGCCGGAAGCGCAGCCCGACCGGATCAAGCAACAGCTCTCGGAGCACGGCCTGATCTCCGAGGAGTGGGGCGGCGACACCATGATGATCCCGGTGTCCGCGCGGACCGGCGAGGGCATCGAGAAGCTGCTCGAGGCCATCCTGCTCCAGGCGGAAGTGATGGAGCTGAAGGCGAACCCGAACAAGCCGGCCACCGGCACGGTGATCGAGGCGAAGCTCGAGAAGGGTCGTGGTCCCGTCGCGACCGTCCTCGTCCAGGACGGAACGCTGCGCGTCGGGGACGCCATCGTCACCGGCGTCCACCACGGCCGCGTCCGGGCGATGATGAACGAGCACGGCGAGTGGGTCGACGACGTTCCGCCGGGCTTTCCCGTGGAGGTACTCGGCCTGGACGGCGCGCCCTCCGCCGGCGACGACCTCAACGTGGTGGAGGACGAGCAGGCCGCCGCGGTCGTCGCCGAGCACCGCCTGAAGAAGCAGCGCGAGAAGGACCTGTCGAAGAGCAACAAGCTCTCCATCGACGACATCCTGGCCAAGGGCAAGAAGGACGAGGCCAAGGTCCTGAAGATCATCGTCAAGGCGGACGTGCACGGCTCGGTGGAGGCGCTGAAGACGGCGCTGGCGAAACTGTCCACCCCGAAGGTTTCGGTCGACGTCATCCACTCGGCGGTCGGCAACGTCACCGAAAGCGACGTGATGCTGGGCGCGGCCTCGAAGGCGATGATCGTCGGCTTCAACGTCAAGCCCGAGTCGAAGGCGGCGGAGACGGCGGCTTCGCAGGGCGTGACCCTGAAACAGTACGACATCATCTACGAGGCGCTGGACGACGTGAAGCTGGCCATGGAGGGCCTGCTCGAGGCCATCATCAAGGAGAAGGTGGTGGGGCACGCGAAGGTGCTGCAGACCTTCAACGTGCCGAAGCTCGGGACCATCGCGGGATCGTCCGTGACCGACGGCAAGATCACCCGCACCTCGATGGTGCGGCTGCTCCGCGACCAGAAGCCCATCCTCACCAGCAAGATCGCCTCGCTCAAGCGCTTCAAGGACGACGTCAAAGAGGTGGACAAGGGATTCGAGTGCGGAATCGGGGTCGAGAACTTCACCGATTTCCAGCCCGGGGACGTGATCGAGGCTTACGAGCTGGAGACGCTCCGGCCCTCGCTGACCTAGGCGGCTGCCGCACCGTAGGTGCGGCTTTGCCGCCTATGTTTGAGGCTGTACAGGGCGTGACGAAGGCATGCGCATGGTGGTCGGGATCCTCAGGCTCACGCTGTACGTCCAGGGCGCCGCTTCGCTGAAGGACAAGCGGCAGGTGGTGCGCAAGGTGGTGGACCGCCTGCGCTCGCGCTTCAACGTCGCCGCCGCGGAAGTGGGGGAGAACGACGTCTGGCAGCGGGCCGTGATCGGCGTTGCCGCGGTGGCGAACGATCGCAGCTTCGTCAACGAAGTCCTGGACAAGTGCGCCCGCGACGCCGGGAACATCGCGGAGATCCTCAACCGCGAGATGGAGATCGAGACCTACTCGGAGATGAAGGGCGACTGGTCCCAGAAGCCCGATTTCGACGCGCACGATCTCACGCGGCTTCCGCCGGAGCAGGAGGAGGAGCTGCCGGAGCAGCGTGAACCGGGCTGGCTGAAGGAGGAGGACCTGGAATGACCAGCCACAACCGCCCCGAGCGAGTGGCGCAGATGGTCCAGCAACTGCTCGGCGAGCTGTTTGCCCGCGGCATGCGCGACCCCCACCTCGGGCTGGTGACCATCACCGGCGTGAAGATGTCGCCGGATCTGCGCGAGGCGCGGGTGTTCTGGACCGTGCATGGCGACTCCGAGCAGCGCAAGCACACCGGCAAGGGCCTGCAGAACGCCCGCGGCTTTCTCCGCCACGAGATCGGCATGCAGCTGAAGCTGCGGATCACGCCGGAGCTGCACTTCACTTACGACGAGGCGATCGATCGCGGCGAACGCATCGAGCAGCTCATCCGGCAGGTGCATGACGAAGAGCGCACGAGGATTGCGGCGCCAGCCACCCCGGAGCACGAGGAGTGAAGGCGAGCAACAAGGGCGTCGCCAACCCGCGCGACTGGAAACCCGCGGAGAACCTCTGCCTTGCCGTCGACGCGCTGCGGTCCGCCCGCAGGATCCTCATCACCATGCACCGCGGCCCCGACGGCGACGCGCTCGGCTCGGCGCTGGCGCTTGCCTCCGCGCTGCGCGAACTGGGCCGCGAGGTCACCGTCTACAATCCCGACGATCTCCCCTACAACTTCCGCTTCCTGCGCGGGGCCGCCGAGGTGGAAAAGTCGCTGGCCGCCGGAGCTGCCTTCGACGTCACGGTCGCGACCGATGCGGGCGCCTACGATCGCCTCGGTCCGGACGTGCCGTCGGCGGACCGGCGGGGCGTGCTCCTGAACCTCGACCACCACATCACCACCGAGCCCTTCGGCGACGTGAACTACGTCGATCCTCACGCCGCTTCCGTCGGGATCCTCGCCTACAAGATCATTCGCGGGCTCGGCGGTCAGATCTCAAAGGATACCGCGGAGTGCATCTACGCGAGCATCCTCGCGGACACCGGATGCTTCCGGTACTCGAGCACCGATCCCGAGTGCCTGCGCATCGCCGCCGAGTTGGTAGAGGCGGGCGTGGAGCCCTGGGAGATGACCGTGCGCGTCTACGAGCAGCAGCCGCTCGCGCGCATGCGCCTGCTCGCGGAGGTGCTCTCGACGCTGGAAGTCCACGGCAAGCTCGCGACCATCACCATCGCCAACGCCATGGTGGAGAAGACCGGCAGCGAGACCGACCTCACCGACGGGTTCATCAACTACGCCCGCAGCGTGGACGGCGTGGAGGTGGCGGCGAGCTTCCGGGAGCCGCGCAACGGCGGTCCCTGGCGGGTGAGCTTCCGTTCGCGCGGGCGAGTGAACGTCGCCGCCATCGCGCAGAAGTTCGGGGGCGGCGGACATCACAATGCCGCAGGGTGCAGCATCGAGGGCGACGAGGTATCGGTGCGGGCGAAGATCGCGCAAGAGGTCGAGGAAGCACTGAAGAATGGCGCATGAGCTCTCCGGCGTAGTCGTCGTCAACAAGCCGAGCGGTCCCACCAGCTTCGACGTGGTCCGCCGCGTGAAGGGCCTCTTCAAGGCCAGGCGCTGCGGGCATACCGGAACGCTCGATCCGACGGCGACGGGCGTGCTCCCGATCTGCATCGGCGACGCCACGAAGATCGCCAGCTTCGTCAGCGAGGGAGAGAAGGAGTACGACGCCGTCGTCCGCTTCGGCGTCACCACCGACACGCAGGACGGCGCCGGGCGCACGGTGGAGACGCGGCCGCTCGAAGGCCTCGGCGAAGAGCGCGTTCGCGAGGCGCTGCGCGACTTCGTCGGGCTCGTGCAGCAGACCCCGCCCATGTACTCGGCGCGCAAGGTCGACGGCAAGCGCCTCTACGAGCTGGCGCGCGCCGGCGAGGAGGTGGAGCGCGAGGCGCGGCAGGTCCACATCGAGGAGGCGCGGCTCCTCTGGTTCCGCTCGCCCGACGCGGGCGTCTTCGTGCGCTGCTCGAAAGGAACGTACCTGCGCACGCTGGCGCACGATCTGGGGCAGAAGGTCGGCTGCGGCGCCCACTTGCGCGAGCTGAAGCGCGCGCGGGTGGGCCCGTTCGGGCTGGAGGATTCGGTGGGGCTCGACACGCTCATGGCCACGGCGAAGGAAGGGCGCGAGCACCTGGATCGATTCGTGCACCCGCTTGCGCGCGCGCTGACCGATCTCGCCGAGCTGCAGCTCGACATGCAGCTCGCGCGGCGGGTCGCGCACGGGCACGCCCCCGGTCCCGCGGACCTTTCCCGCCTGCGGGCGCCTCCGTACCCGCGCGGGCGCAAGGTCCGGCTGATGGATCCCGAGGGCCGCGTGCTAGCAGTCGCGGAGAGCGACGGCGTCGGTATGCTGAAGCTGCTGCGCGTCCTGGTCTCCGGCGCGCACGACCTCGTCGACAAGGACTACTGAGTCACATGAGGCCTCCGGCTCCGAGGTTCCCGGCATCCTGGAAGCAGCCCCCGGAGCGGATCGCGCCGGAGCCGGCCGAGGTGCTGCTTTTCGCGACGCACCTCGACGTGACCCCACGGCGCCTGGACGAACTGCGGGCCACGTTCTCGCCGGGAGAGGAGCAGCGGTTCCAGAGTTTCGCCACAGACGCGCTGCGTTCGCGCTGGGGAACGGGTCGCGGGATCCTGCGCGAGGTGCTGGGCCGGGCCCTCGGTTGCGCGCCCCGCGAAGTGAGGTTCCGCTATGGTGCTCACGGAAAGCCCGGCCTCGCGGGCTCGCCGCTGAGGTTCAACATCAGCCACTCCGGCGCTCTCGCCGTGATCGCGCTTGCCCAGGTCGAGGTCGGCGTCGACGTCGAGCTGCCGCGTCCGCGCCGCAGCGACGCCATCGCGCGCCGCTTCTACACGCCCGGCGAGATCGAGCGGCTATTCGCCCAAAGCGATCCGGAACGGAGGGCCGACGCCTTCTTCCGCCTGTGGACCTGCAAGGAGGCGTTCCTGAAGGCGACCGGCGAGGGCCTCTCCCGGTCGACGCGGTCGTATGAGATCGCGTTCTCCCCACCCCGGCTGCTCTGGGCGACCGGGATTCCGGATGCTTCCCGGCGGTACTCGGTCCATCCGGTGGACGTCGGCGATCCCTATCGCGCGGCGGTGGTGGTCGAGGCGTCCGGGGTCACGCCGCGAACATATCGTTGGAGTTGAGCACCCGGCGCGCTGGCGTGTGGACGGGCAGTTTCCGCGGTGCATAGACTTTGCGTGAAGGAGGTGCAGGATGGGCATGAAAGAGATGAAGGCCGCCTACGTCGCGAAGATGGAAGCCCAGGTGGCGGAGTGGGGCGCGAAGCTGAAGCAGATGAAGGCGAAGGCGGAGAAGGCTGCCGCCCAGGGACGCCTCGAGTACCAGCAGAAGCTCGCCCAGGTGAGGGCGGACGAGAAGCACGAGCAGGCGCGCCGGAAGCTCGACGAGCTGAAGGTCGCGGGCGAGGAGCGCTGGGAAGCTTTGAAGTCCGGCGTGGAAGGCGCCTGGAACGAGCTGAAGAAGACCGTGGATTCGACGAAAATCGAGTAGGCGCTCCCGGCGATCACTTCTCTTGCCTTTTGCGCGGGTCCCGCGCAAAAACGCGGCGCCATGTCGCTTCTCATCCTCGCCCTCCTGCTCGCCGCCCCACCCGCCGCACCCCAAGGTCCCCCCTCCAGCGTAGAAGGAATGGAACCTGCGCCGGGGGTTCCGAGCCTGCTGCAGAGCGGCGTGCCAGCGATCCCCCCGGAACTCAAATCGCGCACAGGGCAGTATCTGAACGCCCGAGCCGCCTCGCTGGCGGACGTGTCCGAAGACGGCGACGCCCTGCTCATCACCACGCGCTTCGCTTCCACGGCGCAGCTGCACGTCGTCGAGATGCCGCTCGGCATGCGCACGCAGATCACCTTCGGCGACGAGCCGGTCGACGAGGCGAGGTTCCAGCCGGGCGATCCGCAGACCGTCTGGTACCTTCAAGATGCGGGCGGCGGCGAGTTCTATCAGCTCTTCCGGCTCGATCGCCGCTCGGGACGTTCCGAGCTCCTCACCGACGGCAAGAGCCGGCACCAGTCGCTGACCCTCTCCCGCGACGGCAGGCGGATCGCCTTTTCCGGCACGCAGCGCAACGGCAAGGACACCGACGTCTACGTCGCCGAGACGGGCGCGCCGAAGAATGCGCGCCGGGTCACCGAGGCGGAGGGAACCTGGGCACCGGTCGAGTTCTCGCGCGACGGCGCGCGGCTCCTCATCGTCCGCGAGCGCAGCATCCAGGACGCCGACCTGTTCGCGCTGGAGGTCTCTTCGGGGAAGCTTACGCAGCTCACGCCGAAGGAAGGAAAGGCCAGCGTGATCGCAGCGCGGTGGACCTCGGACGGCAAGGGCGTCTACCTGGTCACCGATCGTTGGAGCGACTTCAACCAGTTCTACCAGCTCGACTCGCAGGGCAAGCACACGCCGCTAGCGGCGGACGTGAAATGGGACGTGGAGCACCTGGCGGTGGCGGACGACGGGTCGCGGGTGGCATTCGTCGCCAACGAGGACGGGGCGTCGCGGCTCTACGTCCTCGACCGGCAGCGGCACGCCCAGCAGATCGCGCTGCCGGTCAACGCCGTGATCTCGAACGTCGAGTTCCCCCGGCACCGGGCCGATCAGCTCGCGGTGACGTTCCAGACCGCGACCCAGCCTGCCGACGTCTACCAGATCGACCCGCGCGGGATGCGCGTGGTCCGCTGGACCCGGTCCGAGGTGGGCGGGCTCGATCCGTCGACCTTCGTCGATGCGCAGCTCGTGCGCTACCCCGCCGGCGGCGGCGTGGAGACCACCATGACCGCGTTCCTCTACAAGCCGCGAGGCGCGACCGGCAAGCTGCCGGTGGTCATCATCTGGCACGGCGGTCCGGAAAGCCAGAGCCGCCCTAGCTTCTCGTCCTTCGTGCAGCTCCTGGCCTCGGAGCTGCGGCTGGCGGTGCTGCTGCCGAACGTTCGCGGGTCAGCCGGTTACGGCAAGGCGTACCTCGCGGCGGACGACGGAGTGAAGCGGGAGCAGGCGCTGCAGGACATCACGGCGACCCTCGATTTCATCGCCCAGCAGCCCGACCTCGATGCCTCGCGAGTCGGGGTCTACGGCGGCAGCTACGGAGGGTACATGACGCTCGCCACCGCTGCCTTCCAGGGCCGCCGCGTCCGCGCGGCGGTCGACGTGGTCGGCATCTCGAACCTGGTCACCTTCCTGCAGAACACGCAGGCGTACCGGCGCGATCTGCGCCGTGCCGAGTACGGCGACGAGCGCGACCCGGCGGTGCGGGCAGTGCAGGAGCGGATCTCGCCCTTGCTCAGCGTCGACAAGATCGAGGCGGAGCTGTTCGTTCAGCAAGGCTACAACGACCCGCGCGTCCCGCGCAGCGAAGCGGAGCGGATCGTCAAGGCGGTCCGCGGCCGCGGGAAGGACGTCTGGTACCTGCTCGGCCTGAACGAAGGCCACGGCTTCGCGAAGAAGGAGAACCGCGACTACGCCATCGCCGCCATCGCGCTCTTCCTCCAGCAGAAGCTGCTGCAGCCGATGAAGACGACGAACTGAAGCTCAAGCTTCTAAGGCTGTTTCCGCCTTCGCGGAAACAGCCAGCAACTGCGTAGCCGCAAAGCCGCACCTCCGGTGCGGCAGCGGCTAGATCGCGTCGAGGAATTCGGCGTTCGATTTGAATTCGTTCAGCGACTTGAGGAGCCGTTCCATCGCTTCCACGGGCTTCAGCGCGAAGAGGGCGCCGCGGAGCTTCTTGATCTTCTCGTACTCGTGCTGGCTGAAGAGCTTCTCTTCCTTGCGGGTGCCTGAAGTCTGGATGTTGATCGCCGGGAAGATGCGCTTCTCCGCCAGCTGGCGGTCGAGGTTGATCTCGGAGTTGCCGGTCCCCTTGAACTCCTCGAAGATCACCTCGTCCATCCGCGAGCCGGTGTCGATCAGGGCGGTGGCGACGATGGTGAGCGAGCCGCCCTCCTCGGCATTCCGCGCGGCGCCGAAGAAGCGCTTGGGCCGCTCCAGCGCGCGGGAGTCGATTCCGCCGGAAAGGGTGCGGCCGCTCGATTCCACTTCCTTGTTGTAGGCTCGCGAGAGCCGCGTGATCGAGTCGAGGAGGATCACCACGTCCTTGCCTCCTTCGACCAGCCGCTTGGCGCGTTCCAGCACCACTTCCGCCACGTGGATGTGCTCGTCCGTCGGCCGATCCGACGAGGACGCGAACACGTCGGCCTTCACCGTTCGCCGGAAGTCCGTCACTTCCTCCGGACGCTCGTCCACCAGCAGCACCATCTGCTGGACCTCGGGCCGGTTCTGGGTGACGGCGTGGCAGATCTTCTGCAGCATGATCGTCTTGCCGGTCTTCGGCGGGGCGACGATCAGCATGCGCTGCCCGAGGCCGATCGGCGCCACGATGTCGATGACCCGGGTCAAAAGCTCCTTGGAGGTGGTCTCGAGGACGACGCGGTCATCCGGGTCGACGACCGTGAGGTTCTGGAACGCCGTCCGGCGCGCCGCCTCCTGCGGAGGCAAGCCCTCTACCGAATCCGTCTTGATCAGTTGCAAGCGGCCGTTGCGCCGCACCGCCTGCCCCGTGAGCATGACGCCGCCCCGCAAGCGGTCCCGGTCGATGATGTGCCGCGGGACGTCGACGTCATCCTGCTGCGGGAGGAAGTTGTACTTCGGATTGCGGAGCCGGCCGTTGCCGCGGTGATCGACGTCCAGCACCCCTTCCACCGGCTGTGCAGGCTCATGGCGCGGCTGTTGCTGCGGGCGCTGCTGAGGATGGCGGTGCTGCTGCTGTTGCGGCTGCCGGTTCTGCTGCTGCGGCGTTGGAATGCCTTCCGCCGTCTGCGCGGCGGCGTCTCCCGCCGGCTGCGGCTCAGCGGGCTGGGACGGCGCCCCTTCCGCCAGGCCCTCCTCCACAGGCGCTTCTTGCGATCCGTCGTTCTCGACGTCGACGATCCGGCCCTGCGCGTCCAGCGGCGGCGCCACTTGGCCCTGCCCCTGGCCGCCCTTGCCCCGCCGCCCCCGCCCGCCTCGGCGGTTCCTCCGGAAGCGGCGGCGTCCACCGCCCTGGGCCTCCTGAGCCGGCCCCAACTGGGCGTTGCCGTTGCCGTTCACCCCGGGCTGCGGATAGCGGGCGTTGCCGGGCTCCGGAGCATCCGTCGAGGCCTGCGCGGTGTCCGGTGGTGCGGGGGGACGCTGTCCTTCTCCATTCATCTGTTGAGCTCCATCGCTACTTCTTCAGCAGGCGGCTGAGAAAGCCGCCCTTGGCTTGCTCGGCGGCCGGGCTTCGCAGCCGCCTGAGCTCGTCCTTCGCCTCGGCGAAGTCCGGATCCCACTCGATCGCCTTGCGGAGCAGCGACTGCGCGCGCTCCACCTCTCCCTGAGCCTGGTAGATCTGGCTGAGGAAGATGGCTCCGCTATGCAGTCGCGGATCCATCTCCAGCGCCTTCTGGACGTGCGGGAGGGCTTCCTCCGGTTTTCCGCTCCGTCTGAACATGGCCATGCCGAGGAAGGCGTGAAACTCCGCCTCGGTGTGGTTGAGCGAGATGGCCTCCCGGAACTGCCCCTCGGCATCCTCCCACCGTCCGGACTTGAACAGGATCTCGCCCCTCTGGAACATCCCTTCGGCGCGAAGAATTGCACCTACGTCGGTCGGGAGCCCCTTTGCCTTGCGATCCAGATAGACGTCGTACTCGGCCCGGCGATTCGCGTCGGAGAGCACCGAGTTGGCCTCGTTCACCCGGGTGAAGAGGTCCTCCGCGATCCGCCGGGCGGATCCGAGGTCGAGCCCGCTGAAGGCGTCGGAGTGGAAGCGCTTCGCCGCCGCGAGCCAGGCCGCCTTCACGTCGGTCGCCGATGCGCTCCGCGGGACGCCGAGGACCTGGTAGTGCGATGCGTCCTTGAGGCGGTCGCGCTCGGCAAAGAGGGCGGCCCGCGCCGCCTGCTCCTGCGCGGTGAACGCCTTCCCCTTGTCGTCGTCGACCGACGGAGCAGGCGCCTGCCCTTTCGTCTGCCCCTTGGGAACGCCGGAGAGCGTCGTCAGCAGCCCGGCCATGCACAGGTATTGCAGCAGCGGCAGTTCGGCTGGTTTCACGCGGGCGAGGATTTCCCCGATCGGGCGCCCGCCGGTCGCCAGTGGAGTGACCGCTTCTCCCGGCCAGAACGTCTTGAGCGCGAACATCTCGCGCTCGAGTTCGGGGCTGCGGTTGAGCTTCTCGGTCGCGCGCTCTTCGAGCCATGGCTTCGCGGCGTCCGGGTTCCCCAGGCGCTTCGCCGCTTCCAGAAGGAGCGCGACGGGGCTGGTCCGCATGTCTGGGACGCCGCTGACCGCCTCCACGGGCTTCTGCTCGAACTGGTACGTCCCGACGAGCGTGCCGAGAGCAGCCACGCATACGTCGCTGGTCTGCTGCTTGAGCGCGACGCGGAGTTGCTCCGGCGTCAGCACACGCGCCGCCGCCAACGCCTCGTGGAGCGCGATGTTCTGCTGCTTGGCCACCGCGACCGCCCGATCGAACGAGGTCTGCTTGATCAGCCCGGTTGCAATCTGTGCCGCGCCGATGGTCTCCGCGCGCACGTTCGACTGGGCGAATCGGACCATCCCCTGCTGGAGCGTGATCACCCGCTTCGAGCTGTCGTGCGTCACCGTCAGGGTGCCGGTGGCCTTCTCGCGCAGCAGCTGCACCATCACGGCCGCCGCGGGCCTCTGGGAAAGGGGACCTTCCAGCGGCGGGGCCGCGGCCTGGGCCCCGCTGTGTTTCGACAGCGCCGCACGCAAGGCCGCGGGCTCGAACGGCTTGGCGAAGAACGCCGCCGGCTGGATGCGGGAAGCGAATTCCTCGGGAAGCTTCTTGTAGATCCCGCTGATGACGATGATGGGCAGGCTCGAGCCCCAGGGCGCGGCACGGGCCGCCGCGCCGAACTGGAACCCGTCGAGCTCCGCGAGCACCAGGTCGAGAATCACCGCCGAGAACGGCTGGCCGGACGCTGCCGCATTGGAGCAGAGTTCCTGCGCTTCCTTGCCGGACGCGGTGGTCCGCGCCGAGAGACCCAGTTCCGAGGCGATGCCCGAGAGCAGCCGCGAGGCGCTCTGCTCATCCTCGACGATGAGGACGGTCAGCGCCATCTACTGCACCTCCAGATCGCAAGGCAGCACGGCGCGCAACGTTCCCGGCTCGCCGAGCAGCTCGAGCGCGCGGAGCGCGCGAGGGGCCAACCCCAGCGGGAGGACGTCGAGGGCCGTCGCGCCCGCGAAGGAGGTCAGATCCACGCTGACGGGTTCCTCGTCGTCGAGCTCCACCCTGTCGTCCGCCGTGAATCCCGCGCGCCGCTTCGCCTCGGCGAGGGCGTCCTCGAGACCTCCGAGGCGATCGACCAGCCTGCGCTCCAGCGCCTGCGCCCCCGTCCAGACCCGGCCCTGCGCCACGCGATGGACCTCCGCCTCCGTCAGCCCCCGGGCCTGCGCCACGCGCGAGACGAAATCGGCGTAGAACGCGTCGACCCAGCTCTGCAGCGTCTTCCGCTCCGGTTCGGTCAGGCTCCTCTCCGGATTGAAGAGATCGGCGCTCGCGCCGCGCTTCAGCGTGATGAGATTCAGGCCCAGCTTGCCGAGCAGCACGCTGGCATCGAAATGGCCGATGAACACACCGATCGAGCCGGTGATCGTCGCCGGCTCGGCGAAGATCGTGTCGGCGCCCGCGGCCACGTAGTAGCCGCCGGACGCGGCGACGTCCCCCATGCTCGCGATCACTGGCTTCTTCTTCTCCTTCCGGGCACGCACCAGCTCGCGCCAGATCAGATCGGACGCCGTGCCGTCGCCTCCCGGCGAGTCGATGCGCACCACGATCGCCGAGACGGCCGGATCGTCGGCCGCGCGCCGGATGCGGCTGACGATGCCGTCGGATCCCGCCAGGCGCACCACTGCGAACGGATCGCGGCCGCCTTCGCCGCGCACGATGTTGCCCTCGACGCGGACGACGGCGATTCGCGCCCGCCCACCCCACCGCACTTCGCGCAGAGCGGGCTCTTCGGTGCCGACCTTGCCTAGAATGACCTTCGCTCCCAGGACCTTCCCTGCCTCCTCCTCGAACTGGTCGGGATAGACCAGCCCGTCGATCAGCCCCGCCTGCACCGCTTCCCCGGGCTTGAGGATGCCCTCGTCGAGGAGGGACTTGACCTTGCTCTCATCGAGATGGCGCGCATCCGAGATGCGCTTGACGTAACGTCCGTACAGATCGTCCAGGAGTGATGACTCCACCTCGCGCTGCTCGCCCGACATCCCGCTCCGGGTGAAGAGATCCGGCGCGTTCTTGTAGGCGCCGACGCGGAAGAACTCCGCCTTCACACCGAGCTTGTCGAGGCCCGCGGCGGCGAACAGTGCCGTCGCGGCAAAACCGTTGACCAGCAGGACCGCTTGAGGAGCGGCGTAGATCCTGTCGGCCGAGAGAGCAACACTATATTCGAGGTCGCCGCCGCTTTCCAGATAGAAAAGCACTTTCTTGCCGGAAGCCCTGAGATCCTCGATGCCTGCGCGCAGCTCTTCCGCCCGGGCGAGCCCGAGCGGCATGCCCCCGGTGCGAAGGACGACGGCTTTCGTCGAGGGATTTCGTGCCATGCGCCGCAGCGCGGCGAGCGTTTCCGCGAGCGGATCGCGGGCAGTCGCGCCGAGGACCAGCGCCAGCGGACCTGGGCGGGGGTGGGAGAGCGCCTTCTTCAGATCGATCTCCGCGGCGCGCGGGACGGGGATGACTGCGGCCGGCCAGCGCTCGCTGGAGGCGCGCAGCCGCCACGAGTCGCGACCCCCGCCGGAGCCGAACGCCGCCGCGTAGGCCGCACCCAGGTGAGCGAAGTCGAGCTGCAGACCGAGGAGGCCGGTCGTCCGGGAGCCATCGAGCAGCCCGAGCTGACCGATCAGGGCCACGCCGCGAACGACGCGCGCCTGCGCGGTGAAGATCAGGTCCCGGTGGTCGAAACCGCACGGCGCGCCCACGGGCGCATTCGTGCACTCGCTCCAGCGGAGGTCCGCCGCAAGATCGACCTGCTCGCGGAGAGGCCGCAACCCGGCGGAAACGACCCATCGGCGCGGCAACGCGGCGGGACGGTTCGCATCCAGCAACCCTGTGCCGACGGACAGCCAGCGCGCGGGGCGTGCCAGAAGGCCGAAATCCCAGCTGGACAGGTCGAGCCCGGAGAAGCCGCGATGGATCGCGCCCAAGGAAAGCTCGCCGAGCCTGAGAGCTCCACCTACGCTCGTGCGCCGGTAGGACGTCGGCGCCGCGTCGGGCGGAAGCAGACACGCCGGCGCGCAGAGCTGGCGGTTCATCCAGTCGAACCCGAGCCCGATGGCGAAGAGACCGGCTCCGGCTGCGAGATAGAGCGCGTTCGCGTCGCCGGAGCGATCCCGGTAGAAGCCATTGTGGAGGAAGTCCACCTCCAGTCCGCCGATGAACCCCAGTCCCGCGGGGTTGCCTCCGAGCGAGGTGCCGTCGTCCTGAAGAGCGAACGACTGGCCGGGCGCCTCCGCACCCTGGGTGAGGGGTCCGCGATCGCTGATCCCTTGCGCCAACGAGGGAAAGGCGGCGGTCAGCGAGACCGCTATGGAACAGACTCCGAGGGGACGCATCGTCCCTCCTCTACAAGCGCAGCGGGTTGGACTAGTCTCCCGGCGTCGCGCCGCATCGGGGAGACCAACGCATGCTCGATCCGAAGACGATCCGCAATGTCGCCATCATCGCACACGACGGTGCGGGGAAGACCGCCCTCACGGAGGCGCTGCTGCGCCATGACGCGCCGGCGCGCGCCTCCAAGGACGGATCCACCAGCCATCTGGACGTCGACCCGGAGGAGACGAAGCGAAACTTCACCGTGGCGACGCACATCACGTACGCGGAGCACCAGGGGACGCTCCTGAACCTGCTCGATGCGCCGGGTTTCTCCGACTTCCTCACCGATGCCGATCGGTCGATGGCCGTGTCCGAGGGAGGGCTCTTGCTGGTGTCCGCAGTCTCGGGTGTCAAACACCAGACGGAGGCGCACTGGGAAATGGCCGCGGAGCGGGCCCTGCCGCTGCTCGCCTGCGTGAACAAGCTGGACAAGGATCGCGCCTCGTTCCTGCGCGCGCTGGACGACATCGAGAAGACGCTGAAGGCGAAACCAATCGCCCTGCAGCTTCCCATCGGGCTCGCCGAGGGCTTCAGCGGCGTCATCGACCTGATCACCATGCAGGCCCACGCGTATGCGCGAAAGATCGACGGGAAGTTCGGCGGCTACACGCTCGAGGAAGTGCCGGCCCAGCTGGTCGCCGAGGCGAAGCGGCTGCGGACGCGGCTGGTCGAGGCGGTGGCCGAGACCGACGACGCGATGCTGGAGGCGTACCTCGACGGCCAGGAGCCCGGGGAACAGGCGCTGATCGAAGGCATTGCGCACGCGGTGCTTGGGCGGCGGTTCCTGCCCGTCCTCGCCTGCGCGGCGCGGCCGGGCATCGGCGTCGACGACGTGGCCTCCGCCATCGTCCGTTATCTGCCGTCGCCTATGGCCCGGCGGGAGATCAAGGGGAAGGACCCAAAGAACGGAGAGCTGGTGCGCAGCGCGCAGCGCGACTCGCCGCTGACGATGCTCGCCTTCCGCAACACGGTCGATCATTTCGTCGGCCGCCTCACCGCGTGTCGTGTGTTCTCGGGACTGGTGAAACACGGCGCCGTGATCCTGAATCCGCGCACCGGCAACAGCGAGACGGTGCAGCACGTCTACCGCATCGACGGCAACCGGACGACCGAGATCGCGGAAGCGGCGGCCGGGGAGATCGTCGGGCTGATGAAGCTCAAGGACGTGCACGTGGGCGACACGCTGTGCACGACCGAGAGTCCCGCCCTGCGCCTGGACCTGATCCCCTGTCCGCAGCGCGTGATCGCGTACGCCCTGAAGATCGACCGCGAGCAGGAGGAGAAGGTCGGCGTCGCGCTGCACCGCCTGCTCGAGGAGGACCCGTCGCTCGAGATGGTGCGCGATCCCGAGACCAACGAGACGCTGCTCAAGGGAATGGGGCAAGTGCACATCGAGGTCGCGATCGAGAAGTTGAAGCGCAAATTCGACGTGGACGTCCATCTGGAGCTGCCGCACCCCGCCTACCACGAGACCATCACCGCCAAGGCGAAGGCGCAGGGCAAGTACAAGCGCCAGAGCGGTGGGCGCGGTCAGTACGGCGATTGCCACATAGAGCTCGAGCCGATGCCCCGGGGATCGGGGGTCGAGTTCGATGACGCCATCGTCGGCGGCGTCATTCCCCGCAACTTCATCCCCTCGGTGGAGCACGGCATCCGCGACGCCGCCAAGCAGGGGCCGCTGGGCGGGTTTCCACTGGTGGACTTCCGGGCGCGGCTCGTCGACGGATCGTTCCACACCGTGGACAGCTCGGACATGGCGTTCCGGATCGCCGGATCGATGGCGCTGAAGAACGCGCTCGCGGGAGCGAAGCCGGTGCTGCTCGAGCCGATGATGCGGCTGGAGGTGATGGTGCCGGACGAGATGCTCGGAGAGGTGATCGCGGACCTCACCTCCAGGCGGGGGAAGATCTTCGGGATGGAGCCGACCTCCAAGGGCACGCTGATCCACGCCCAGGCCCCGCACGCGGAGCTGCGCATGTACGCGCCAGAGCTGCGGTCCCTCACCAAGGGGATGGGGTACTTCACGATGGAACTCATGGGGTACGAGGAAGTGCCCACGCACGAGACGCAGAAGGTCCTCGCGCAGCGCGCCGCCGAGCAGGGGAAGGACGAGCCCAAGCCGAACCAGCCCGGCAAAGGCCGCGCCTGATCGCTCCGTAGTCCCTCTTGTGCATGTCCGCCGGTTTGCGACTCCGTGACGCGTCGGTGCGCGGGCGGGGCGAGGACCGACTCAGAAAACCGCCGTGCAGAACCTGACGCACGTCGAACGCGTGCGCCGGCAGCTGGCCACTCGCAAGCGCGCGGCGGTTTTATGCTCGGAGGCCGCAGAACCGCCCGCGCGCCGACGGCGTCGCGTAGTCGCAAAACAGGAAAGCGGACGAAAACCAGAAAAGGGACGAGAGCAGAGGAAATCTGCGGCGGGTGGCGACCTGTGTTACAGACGCCTGAATGTCTGAACAGTTGAGCATGTTCGGCAACGGAGGCGGCAGGAAGAGAAAGCGTCGAAGTTCGGGCGGAAACGGGGCGCCGCCGCCGTCGGAAATCGCCGCTCCGCTCCACGAGGAGGCGCGGCGCAGATACCTGAACTACGCGCTCTCGGTGATCACCTCGCGCGCCCTGCCCGACGTGCGCGACGGTCTCAAGCCGGTGCAGCGTCGGATCATCTACGGCATGTTCCAGGACCACCGGCTCACGCACGAGGCCAAATACCAGAAGTGCGCCAAGGTGGTGGGCACCATCATGGGCCAGTACCACCCGCATGGCGACGTCGCCATCTACGACGCGCTGGTGCGCATGGCCCAGGACTTCTCCCTGCGCTACCCGCTGGTGGACGGGCACGGGAACTTCGGGTCGCTCGACGGCGACGCAGCGGCGGCGATGCGCTACACCGAATGCCGCCTGGCGGCGCTCGCCGCGGAGCTCGTGCAGGAGCTGGCGAAGCGGACCATCGACTACCGGCCGAACTACGACGGGACGCAGTTCGAGCCCATCGTCATCCCCGCGCGCCTGCCGCAGCTGCTCATGAACGGCACCACCGGGATCGCGGTGGGCATGGCGACGAACATCCCGCCGCACAACCTTGGCGAGTTGTGCGACGCGCTCATGGACCTGTCCAGGCACAAGGACCTGACCGTCCTGGAGCTGCTCAAGCACATCAAGGGACCGGACTTCCCCACCGGCGGGCAGGTCCTCAACAGCAAGTCCGAGCTGAAGGAGATCTACGAGACCGGGCAAGGCTCGATCCGCGTCCGCGGCGAGTGGAAGCTGGAGGAGCTGCCGCGCGGCGGAAAGCAGATCGTCGTTACCTCCATCCCCTACGCGGTGAACAAGTCGAATCTGGTGGCGAAGTTCGGCGACCTGGTGCGGGAGCGGAAGCTGACCCCGCTGGTCGACGTCCGGGACGAGAGCACCAAGGACGTGCGCATCGTGCTGGAGATCAAGCGGGACGCCGATCCCGAGCTGGTGATGGCGTACCTCTACAAGCACACGCCGTTGCAGACGAACTTCGGCGTGAACCTCACCTGCCTGGTGCCGACGGCCAACCCGGAGGTGGGGGCGCCCAAGCGGCTCGATCTGAAGAGCATCCTGCGCCACTTCCTCGACTTCCGCTTCGATGTCGTCACCCGGCGATTCGAGTACGACCTGAAGCAGGTGCAGCAGCGGCTGCACATCCTCGAGGGCTTCCACAAGGTCTACGACGCTCTCGACGAGATGCTGAAGATCATCCGCAAGAGCGAAGGAAAAGAGGACTCGGCGCAGAAGCTGATCAAGCGCTTCAAGCTCTCCGCGGAACAGGCAGACGCGATTCTAGAGATGAAGCTGTACCGCCTCGCCAAGCTCGAGATCCTGGTGATCGAGAAGGAGCTGAAGGAGAAGCGCTCCGAGCAACGGCGCTTGAAGGAGCTGCTCGGCAACGACCGCGGGCGCTGGACGGTGGTGCGCGACGAGATCGCGGAGATCCAGAAAGCGTACTCCGACAAGCGGCGAACGAAGATCGGCGGTGCGGGCAGCGAGGAAGTGGAGTACAGCGAGGAAGCCTTCATCGCCGACGAGGACGCGCAGGTGGTGCTGACCCGCGACGGCTGGATCAAGCGGGTGCGGGAGCTGAAGGACCCCTCGCAGACCCGCGTGCGCGAAGGCGACGAGGTCGCGTTCGTGCTGGGCGGCTCGTTGAAGAGCAACCTGGTCGTCTTCAGCAACTTCGGGACCGCCTACGTGACGCGGTTCAACGACGTCCCGGCCAGCACGGGGTACGGCGACCCGGTGCAGAAGCTGTTCAAGTTCGACGACAACGAGCGGGTCGTGGGGGCGCTCTCGCTCGACCCGCGCCTCCCCAGGCCGGAGAAGCTGCTGGGCATCTCGCGCGGCGGCTACGGGCTGCGCTTCGCGCTGGCGCCGCACACCGAAGTCTCCACGCGCGCCGGGCGCCGATTCGCCCGGCCCGCCAAGGAGGACGAGCTGATCGGCGTGGTGCCGGTGGAGGAGAAGGATTTCCTCGCGGTAGTCACCGAGAACGCCTACGCGCTCGTGACCAAGGCCAAGGAGGTCAACGAGCTCGCAGGGCCGGGACGCGGGGTCCGGGTCATCAAGGTGCAGCAGGGCGACAAGCTCATCGGCTTCCTCTGCACCAGCGACAAGAAAGCCGAGCTTCCGCTGGAGACGGCCAAGGGCCGCAAGCTGGAGCTGACGGTGCGCGAGCCCTCGACCCGGGGCGGAAAAGGACGACAGCTGGTGAGGAAGGACGCCGTGAAGCCATTGCCGACGGGACCCGTGGTGCAGTCATTGCCAGCCGAGGAGAAGAAGTAGATGGCCGCGGTCCGGAAGACCCGGTACAGCGCCGCAGACATCCAGGTCCTCGAAGGACTGGAGCCCGTCCGCAAGCGGCCCGCCATGTACATCGGCGGCGTCGATGCCACCGGCTATCACCACCTCCTCTGGGAGATCCTCGACAACTCGGTCGACGAGGTGATCAACGGCTACGCCTCGCGGATCGAGGTCACGCTGCACAAGGACGGCAAGACGATCACCATCACGGACGACGGCCGAGGCATCCCCGTGGACGTGATGCCGAAGTACAAGAAGCCGGCCCTGGAGGTCATCCTCAGCACCCTGCACTCCGGCGGGAAGTTCGAGCAGGGGAATTACATCCACTCCGGCGGGCTTCACGGCGTCGGGGCCAGCGTGGTCAACGCGCTTTCCTCCAGCCTGGTCGCGCGGGTGAAGCGCGACGGCAAGCACCACGTCCAGACCTACGCCAAGGGCCTCGCCACCTCGAAGCTCAAGACCGAGGGCAAGGCCCGCGGCACCGGGACCACCATCACATTCACGCCGGACGCGGAGATCTTCGGGCTCAAGGCGAAGTTCGATCCCGACCTGATCCGGGACCGTCTGGAAGCGAAGAGCTATCTCCACCGCGGAATGATCGTCGTCTTCCGCGACGAGACGAAGAAGCCCGCGCGCGAGGAAGAGTTCCAGCACGACGGCGGTATCGCCGAATACCTGGCCAAGGTGGTCGCGCAGAGGGGCAAGAACACCGTCCCCGCGGCGCAGAGGGTACCGCCCGCGGCGGGCGCGGAGCCGATCGTCGCTACGGAGGAAGGGCTTCCGGAGACCGAGCTTACCGCGCAGGGGGGCGAGATTCCCTCCGTGCCGCCGGTCGCGGCGATGCAGATCCCCGCCGGCGCGCTCTTCTCCAAGCAGAGCGAGGGGGACGTCCGACTCGAGATCGCGCTCGTCTGGACGGAAGCCACCGACGAGCACCTGCGCAGCTACGTGAACGGCATCCCCACCCCCAACGGAGGGACGCACGAGGCGGGCTTGCGCTCCGGCATCGTCAAGGCGGTGCGCAACTACGTGGAGACGCACGGCCTGCAGCCGAAGGGCGTGACGCTCACCGCCGAGGACATTCGCGAGGGCATCTGCGGAATCCTCTCCAGCTACGTCGTGGACCCGCAGTTCCAGGGACAGACCAAGGGGCGCCTCAACAACCCCGAGGTGACGGCGCAAGTGGAAGGCGTGGTCCGACCGGCCCTGGAGAAGTGGCTGAACGACACCAAGACGGTGGCGGAGCCGATCGTCGCCCGCATCATCCTGGCGGCGCGGGCTCGCGAGGCGTCGCGCGCGGCGGCGCAGCAAGTCACGCGCAAGACGGCCGTGTCGCACCGGCTGAACCTGCCGGGCAAGCTCGCCGACTGCGCGTCGACCAATCCGCAAGAGAGCGAGCTGTTCATCGTCGAGGGCGATTCCGCGGGCGGATCGGCAAAGCAGGGCCGCGACCGGCGGACGCAGGCGATCCTCCCGCTGCGCGGGAAGGTGCTGAACGCCGAGCAGGCTTCGGTGGAGAAGATCGGCCAGAACAAGGAACTGCAGGACATCGTCTCCGCGCTGGGCTGCGGGATCGGCGAGGACTTCAAGGCGGCCAACCTGCGCTACGGGAAGATCTTCCTCCTGATGGACGCCGACAGCGACGGGCACCACATCTCCACCCTGCTGCTCACGTTCTTCTACCGGCACATGCGCGATCTGATCCGCAACGGCAGCGTCTTCATCGCGCAGCCGCCGCTGTACAAGATCGAGATCGGCAAGGACACGTACTGGGCGCTGGACGACGCGGACCGGGCGCGCATCGTCAAGGAGCACGCCAAGGGGAACGCGAAGCCGAACATCATGCGGTTCAAGGGCCTGGGAGAGATGACGGCGGAGGAGCTGAAGTCCACCACCCTCGATCCGCGCCGGCGGCTCGCGCTGCGCGTCACCATTCCCGCGGACGCCGCGCTCGAGACCGAGCGGACCATCAACGATCTGCTCGGCAAGGACGTCAGCGCGCGCTTCAGATTCATCATGGAGCGCGCGGGCGAGGTGAAGGAGCTGGACGTCTAGAGCGGGGACTACGCGGCGCAGGCTTCCTCTACCGCCTTCTCGAGCTCATCGAGGTCGATCGGTTTCGCCAGGAGCTTCGCCGAGCGCGCGAATCGGATGAGCCGCGCTGAAGAATCCCCCGTCAGCACGAGCACCCGCGTCCGGGAACCGCGCATCCGCGCCATCAGCTGCGCGCCGTCCATCTCCGGCATGCGCAGGTCGAGCAGGAGCACGTCGGGTTCGCCCTGCTTTTCCATGCACTCGAGCGCCTGCTTGCCGGAATCCGCCTGCTCGACGTGGAAGCCGGCATCCGCGAGGGCCGCCGCCAGCGCCTCGCGCGTATCAGCGTCGTCGTCTACGATCAGGACGTTGCATCCGACCCGCTCCATTGAAACCCCCGCTTCCAAGGTGTGAACCAGTCGGACCTGCTCTGATTGCCTCACGGGTAGGATAAGGCGGCGGCGACGCCTGCACAGTGGCGATTGTGCAGACTCGAGCGTGCGGCCTGGCGCTTCGACGCCAGGTTTGCGCAGTCGATCCGGCTGTCCGTCCCAAAGGAGGTTTGCGGCGAATTCAGCGGTCGGCGGGTTGCGGTCTATGCTGTGCCGGTGCTCGCCCTGATGGTTGTCCTTGCGGCGGCGACGGCGGCGCCGCGCTTCCACATCCAGTCGCTCATGGTGGAAGGCGACGTGGCGTCGGTCGTCGCGACCGACCTCGACGGCGACGGCCGCAAGGATCTCCTCGCCGTCTACCTGACGGGGATCCCTCCCTACCAGCGGCGTTGGTTCGCCATCTTCTGGAACCGGTCCGGGGTATTCGCCCCCCGCCCGGACCTGACGCTCGCCGTCGATGAAGCCGAGGCGTGCGCGTTCGACGTCGGGCCGACGAGCGGAGGAACCGCCGATGACTTGCTGCTCGTCACCCCGCGGGGCGTGAGCGCAAAGTCGTTTCCCGGGCGGATCGGTGCCGCTCCGCGCCGGCTGGTCGAGTATCCGACGCTGTTCCACCAGCCGATCAACGGCGAGCTGCCGCGCGTCCGGATCGTGCGCGATCTGGCGGGCAGCAAGAGCCACGACCTGCTGGTGCCCTCGCTCGGCTCGCTCGCCATCTTCCGGCGCAACGGTGACCGGTACGAGAAAGCCGCCGAGCTGGAGGTCGACATGGAGGTGAGCGGCGGACCCAAGCGCGGCGATGGAATCGAGGTGCGCTACGGTTTTCCGGAGCTGCACGTGGTCGATACCGACGGCGATGGCTTCCGCGACGTCATTGCCACCCAGGAGGACCGCGTCGCCATCTACCGGCAGGGGCCAGGCTTCTCCTTCCATCCCCAGCCGGACTTCAGCCGCGACTTCGCCGTTCGTACGCAGGCCGACTACCGCGAGCGCGGCACGTCCGCGACGACGCTCGTGAGCGACCTCGATGGCGACGGTTACGTCGACCTGATCGTGCGCAAGCAGGTATTCGAGGGAGTCACCTCGGCGCGGAGCACCAGCTACGTCTTCTTCGGCCGCAAGGATGGCTTCTCTCGAGAGCCCGCGGAAATCCTGGAGAGCGAGGGCGTCTCGCTGTTCCAGACGCAGCTCGTCGATCTCGACGGCGACGGGCGCCCGGACCTGGTGGTGCCGTACACCAGCTTCGGCGTGTTCGCGCTCATCCGCATGCTGACGGCGAAGACCGCGAAGGTCGACTTCCAGATCTACCCGTTCGATCGGAAGACGCGGAAGTTCGCCCTCGAGCCGGTGAGCGACCGGGAGCTGAAGTTTCGCATCCCCCTGGCGGGCGACTCCGATCTGCAAGCGGTGAGCCTCACGGCCGACGTGACCGGGGACGGGAGACCGGACCTGATCTTCGGCTCGAGCGAGGAGCAGCTCGAGATCTATCCGGCGGTCGGGGGCGGAGAATTCGCCTCCCATCCCGCGGAGACCGTCGACGTGCGAGCCGCCGGAGTGCTGGAGGCCGTCGATCTGGACGGGAAGGGCCGAGCCGATCTCATCCTGCACTACCCGAAGACGCGCGCGCACCGCAGCGAGATCGTGGTGCTCACGAATCGGGGAGGCTGGTGATGGCGCTCTACGTCCGGCAGCTCAAGCTCGGGCCGATGGAGAACTTCGTCTACCTGGTGGGCGCCAAGGGGGCGCGCGAGACCGCGATCGTCGATCCGGCCTGGGACGTGGCGGCCGGGCTGCGGGCCGCGGAAGAGGACGGGCGGGCGATCACCCACGCGCTGCTCTCGCACCATCACTTCGACCACGTGAACGGTCTTGCGGAAGTGCTCGCGCAGGGTGGGATCCGCGTCTTCGCGCACCGCGCCGACGTTCCCGGGCTCGCGCCGGAGCTGCGGCGGGAGGTGACGCCGCTCGATGCCGGTGACGCAGTGGAAGTGGGCCCGATGCGGATCGCCGCATTGCACACGCCCGGTCATACGCCGGGGTCGACCTGCTGGCATGCAGGCGAGGGTCTCTTCGCGGGCGACACCGTGTTCGTCAACGCCTGCGGCCGATGCGATCTGGCGGGGGGCGATCCGGAGCAGATGTTCCAGAGCCTCAAGCGCGTGTCGCAGCTCCCCGACGACGTCCGTCTCTACCCGGGGCACGATTACGGCGACGTTCCCGTTTCCTCGGTGGCGCGCGAGCGCGAGCGCAATCCGTACTTCCAGAAGCTGTCCTCGCTGACGGACTTCGTCGCCTACCGGATGAGGCCCAGGCGCGGATAGCGGGTCCTTGTGACCGATGAAGCCGTTAGAGGGCCTGCGCGGCGCGCCGTATCGCACCGGACGGATCGGCGGAAATCACCGGGCCGTGACAGGTGAACACGTGCTGCAGGCCAGGCGTGTCCGCGAGGCGCAGCAGATGCGCCTTGAGCGCTTTTGCGATCCTTCACGCCGATCCAGCGGATCAGCCGGGGCACGCGCAGCTCGCCGATGAATCCGAGCAGGTAAAGCAGCAGGCCCGGGAACCCGCGCACGGGGGCGACGTTCATCAGGACGTCGCCAGGGAAGCAGAGCGACGAACGCCTCGCGGCGTGGGCGGTGCACGCCACGTCGCCCATCTTCGCGCCCGCGACCTCCTCGATGGACACGCTCGGATCCGCAGGCAGCAGCTCGAGCCAGCCGTCCACGGTGGCAATCTGCCCGATGCGCTTTCGTGCTGCGGGCGCGGCGAGGACGCGCAGCCCCGGGTATCGGGCCTTGTACGATCCGAGATCGAGGCGGTGAAAGCCGTTCGCCGTGAGCGCGAACGCGGGCTTGCCCCACGCCTCGATCCGTTTCATCGACGGCTCGTCGAGGGCGATCGCGTTGAGGAAGACGAGCTGGCCGTCGCCGAGTCGCGCGATGCCCATCCGACGCCTGAGCGGCCCCTGCGGCAAGGTGGCTTCCACGGTCCAGAGGTTCTCCTGCAGCTTCTCGATCGGCTGGTGCGGCAGGACGGTCCAGGGGCGCGGCATGGCCGCGCAGCTTACATCGCCCCGGGAGCGCGTGGCGCGGAGACGAGGATCCGGCGCAGCGTGAGCACGACGAGCGCGATGGAGACGGCGCCCCATCCGATCCCCCAGACGATCGCCGGAATGAACGTGGCGCGCGCCAGCGCGTCGGCGTCGGTGCCGCCCGACCAGGAACTGACGTGGAGCAGATCGTCGCGGATGTCGTAGAGCGCATAGCAGCAGGAAAATGCGGCGAGGAAGACCAGCACCGCGCGCCGGAGCCAGGCGGCGCCGTACCGCGCGAGCAATCCGAGTGCCAGCGCGCAGCCGCCAACGAACGCGAGGGTGAAGAGGTCCCGGACATAGATCGCCGCCACCAGCCCGCACCAGCCGGCGAGCGCGATCAGCGGCCAGCGCCCTTCCTTCGCGCGCGCGGCGACGTAGAGGAGGACGCAGGCGGACACGGCCGACCCCACGTATCCGGCGCTGGACACCACGACCTCGCGCAGGATGGATGGCGGGAAGCGTGCCAGGGTCACCCCGCCCTGGTCCGGGCTGATCCGGATCGCGTCCACCGATCCGCCGACCATCAGGGTTGCGGCGGCGTGCCCGCTCTCGTGCATCAGCACGACCAGGAGCTTGAGCGGGTAGAGAGGCCAGGTGTTCCAGAACAACACGCCGGCGACGGCCGCCGCCGCCAGCGCGACCAGGAGCTTGCCGTCGAGATGGTGGCGCGCGTCCATCTGCGTCATGTAACGTGGAAACAGGCCGGAAGTTTCACGATGCCCGATCTCCTCGTCGCGGGAACACTGCACACGTTGGACCCGGAAGGGCCCGGCGCGACCGCAGTGCTGATCCGGGACGGCCGGTTTGCCCGGGTGGGCACGCGCGAGCAGTGCGAGCGCGAGGCGCGCAGCGACCTGCAGTTCATCGAGCTGCGGGAGGGCTGCGCCGTTCCTGGTCTCATCGACGCCCACGGTCACCCCCTGCTGCACGCGCGGTCGCAGACCGAAGTCCGGCTCACGGGCGCGACCACGGAGCAGGAGTGCGTCGACCGCGTCGTCCGATTCGCCGCCACCGTGCCGGAGGGGACATGGGTTCGCGGCGGCGGGTGGGACCAGAACCGCTGGCCGGGGCACGAGTTCCCTGGGCTTGCGCTTCTCAGCGCCGGGACGCCGCGGCATCCGGTTGCGCTCTCCCGCATCGACGTCCACGCGCTCTGGTGCAACGAGAACGCGATCCGCGCTGCGGGCATCCGAGCGTCGACGCCGGATCCGCCCGGTGGACGCATCCTCCGGCGCGAGGACGGGACGCCCTCCGGCGTGCTGATCGATACGGCCATGGATGTGGTGCTGCGCGCGATTCCCCTCCCGGGCCCGCGCGAGACCGAGCAGATGTTGCTGCGCTCGCTGCATGCGCTCGCGGCGGCCGGACTCACCGCGGTGCACGATGCCAGCGCGGGGCCGGAAGTGCTGGCGGCATATGCGCGCCTCGCCGAGAGCGATTCCCTACCCGTGCGCGTGTACGCGATGATCAACGGCCAGGGCGCAGATCTCGACGAGCAGATGCGCGCCTGGCGCGAGCGGCGCTCGATCGGCCTTCTCGGCGTCCGCAGCGTGAAGTTGTTCGCCGACGGCGCGTTGGGCAGCCGCGGCGCCGCCATGTCCGAGCCGTACGATGACGAGCTGGGAAACACCGGACTGTGGGTGCTCGATCCGCGCGACCTGGAGGATCGGATTGAGCGCGTGGCGGCGGCGGGCTACCAGCCGAGCGTACATTGCATCGGCGATCGCGCATGCGCGCTGGTGCTCGAGGCGTTCACACGGGTGCCTCGCGCGCTGCGGCCGCGCGCCGAGCATCTCCAGATCCTGCGCGCGCGGGACGTCCCGCTGCTGAGGAAGTCGGGGGCGATCGCCTCGATGCAGCCGGCGCACGCGACCAGCGACGCGCCCTGGGCGGAAGAGCGGCTCGGGCATGGAACGGAGCGGCAGCGCGGCGCGTACGCCTGGAGGCAGGCGCTCGACGCCGGGGCGCCGCTCGCATTCGGCAGCGATTTTCCCGTTGAGGAGATCGATCCCCGGGAGGGCCTGCGCGCGGCGATCTCGCGCAAGCCGGCCGAGGGTCAGGCCTGGATGCCGGAGCAGCGCCTCCGCCGGGACGAAGCCCTGCACGCGTACACTGCCGGCGCGGCCTGGGCGGAATTCGCCGAGACGCACCGCGGTTGCATCCGCGAAGGATTCGACGCCGACCTGACCGTCTTCAGT
>MNFJ01000118.1 GCA_001918155.1 Deltaproteobacteria bacterium 13_1_40CM_4_68_19 | reverse complement strand
GACAAGGTGATGATGGGCGCCGAGCGGCGCTCGATGATCATCAGCGAGAAGGACAAGAAGATCACCGCCTGGCACGAGGCCGGCCACGCGCTGGTGGCGAGGCTCACGGAGCACAACGACCCGGTGCACAAGGTCACCATCATTCCGCGCGGGCCCGCTCTGGGGCTGACGCAGATGCTCCCCAAGGAAGACCGCTTGAACTGGAACCGCAGCTCGGTGCTCGACCGCATCGCCATGGCGATGGGCGGGCGGATCGCGGAGGAGCTGGAGTTCAACGAGATCACTTCCGGCGCCAAGAGCGACATCGAGCACGCCACCAAGTTCGCGCGCAGCATGGTGTGCGAGTGGGGCATGAGCGAGAAGCTCGGTCCGCTCGCCTTCGGCGAGGAGGAGGGCGAGGTGTTCCTGGGCCGCGAGTTCGCGCAGCGGTCGCGCAACTTCTCCGAGGCGACGGCGATCGAGATCGACGCCGAGGTGCGCAAGATCGTCACCGAGCAGTACTCGCGGGCCAAGCAGATCCTGATGGAGAACAAGCCCGCGCTGGATCGCGTCGCCGCGGCGCTGCTCGAGTGGGAGACGCTGGATGGCGAGGAACTCGAGCTGCTGCTCCGCGGCGGAACGCTCAACAAGAGCAAGCCGCCGCCGGCGCAGAAGCCGAACGAGGTCCGCCGGCCCGAGGTGAAGGAGAAGTCGAAGATCCTCGACGCCCTCGGCGGCCTGACGGCGCCCGTGCCCAAGCCTGAGGCCGGGAAGGCGTAGCGCCGCGAAAGCCGTTCACGGCCACGTGGCCGTGGGCGCTCTAGAACGGGAGCGGCCGCAAGTCCGGCTCCACCCACCCGGCCCGGGCCGCGTCGGACCAGAGCACTTCCGGCGACCAGTGCCGCATGGGCAGATTGGTATCTGCCAGCGGAGTCTCGAGCAGCGCCGCCAGGTCCCCTTCGTGCGCGTTGACCGCCTTCAACCAGAACCAGGTCAACGTCTCGTTGTACTTGACGTGCGCTCCGACCTTGTCCACGTATTTGAGCAGCACCTCGCGCGCCTTCTCCGGCTCGCCGCGGTAGATCAGCGCGAGCCGTAGATGGGCGGCGTGGTTCATCAGCTGCTTGGGGAGCGAGCCCGACTCCAGCGCGGCGATGAAAGCGGCGTCGTTCATCAGGGTAGTCTATACAGCTGTGGGCGCGATCGCCCGAAAGATGGCGTTCCGGCCACGTTCACGTCGCCGTCGCCGTCCACGTTCACGTCAACCTCCCACGTCCTGTACAGTCCACGCGATGCGACTCCTCGAGCTCCAGTGCGAAGCCGACGCGCGGCAAGCCTGCGCGGCAATCGGGCGCGAGGTGGCAGACGCGAACCTGCGCGGGTGGGCGGCGGTCCTCGCCGAAAGCGTGCTGGCCGAAGGCATGCGCCAGTCCGGCCTTCCGGTCCTGCAGGGAGCGCGAGGAGCGCTCGTGCTCGGCAGCATCGCGCAGATCTGGCTGGCCGCGCGGAGCCTCGCGGATGCGCTCGAACGCGAGCCCCTGCGTGAGGCGGCCCGGGAGCTGATGCTGCGGGCGGCAAACGTCGAGACGCCTGCGCCGGGCAGCGCCTGGAAGCTCCCGCGCAGCAAGCTGCCGGAGCGCCGCACGCTGGTCATGGGCGTCGTGAATGCAACACCCGACTCTTTCTCCGACGGCGGTGCCTACGACCCCGTCGCGCACGGCCTGAAGTTGGCGGAGGAAGGGGCGGACATCCTCGACGTCGGCGGCGAGTCAACGCGCCCGGATGCAACTCCGGTCGACGCGGTCGAGGAACGGCGCCGCACGGAGCACGTGGTACGCGAGCTCTCCCGGCGTACCCAGGTGCCCATCAGCATTGACACCACCAAGGCTGCCGTGGCCGCGCCCGCGCTCGACGCCGGAGCCGAGATCGTCAATGACGTCTCCGGACTGACCCGCGATCCGGAGATGTTCCGCGCCGCGAGCGGCGCGGCGCTCTGCCTGATGCACATGCGCGGCACTCCGGCGGACATGCAGTCGCGCGCCCGCTATGCGGACCTGCACGGCGAGATCGAGCAGGAGCTGGTGGAGGCGCTGGAACGCGCCTGCGCAGCGGGAATCCCCGAGCAATGCATCGCGGTCGATCCCGGTCTCGGATTCGCGAAAACGGCAGCGCAGAACCGGACACTCCTGCGCCGCCTGCGTGAGCTGACACAGCTCGGCCGCCCGCTGGTGGTCGGCGCCTCGCGCAAGTCGTTCATCGGAGCGTCGACTGGCAAGCCCGCGCCGGATCGGCTGTTCGGAAGCGTGGCTGCCGCGGTGATCGGGGCGTCGAACGGGGCAGCGGTGTTGAGGGTGCATGACGTCGCGGCGACGCGGGAGGCGTTGGCGGTGGCGGATTCCATCCGGACGTCCGGTGTCTGACAGTCGGCTCCGGCGCTTGCCGGCCCGCCTGCGAGGCACCAAGATTTGCGTCTCAATCCGGGAGCCTCCAACATGGCCGTCCGCTTGGCAGAGAAACCACTGGAGCCTGCGCGCAAGCTGTTCGGGACCGACGGAATCCGCGGCACGGCCAACGTGTATCCGATGACGGGCGAGCTGATGCTGCAGCTCGGCAGGGCCTTGGCCTACCAGATCAAGCGCGGCAACCATCGCCACCGGGTCGTGATCGGAAAGGACACCCGGCTCTCCGGGTACATGCTGGAGACGGCGCTCGCCTCCGGTCTCTGCAGCATGGGCGTCGACGTGCTGCTCTGCGGGCCGCTGCCGACGCCGGCCATCTCCAACCTGACGGTCTCGATGCGCGCGGATGCGGGCGCGGTGATCAGCGCCTCGCACAATCCCTATCAGGACAACGGGATCAAATTCTTCAGCGCCGACGGGTTCAAGCTGCCGGACGAGGTCGAGGCGGAGATCGAGGACCTGGTCGCCAACGACAAGCTGCACCACCTGCGGCCGACCGCCACCAGCATCGGCAAGGCTTACCGCATCGACGACGCAGCCGGGCGCTACATCGTCTATGCGAAGAACACGTTCCCGAGGCACCTGACCCTGGAAGGGCTCACCATCGTGGTCGACTGCGCGCACGGAGCAGCGTACCGCGTGGCGCCCGCGGTGCTGGAGGAGCTGGGCGCGAAGGTGATCGTGATCGGCAACCAGCCGGACGGCAAGAACATCAACCGCGGCTTCGGCGCACTTCATCCGGAGACGATGTGCAAGGCGGTCCGGAAGACGGGCGCCGATCTGGGCATGGCGCTCGATGGCGACGCGGACCGGCTGATCATCTCCGACGAGCACGGGAACGTGGTGGACGGCGACGCGGTGATGGCGATCTGCGGACTCGACCTGCTCCGGCGCCGGGCGCTGCCGAAGAAGACGCTCGTCGCCACGGTGATGAGCAACATGGGCCTCGACCAGTGCCTCGCCAAGGCGGGAGGGCGGGTGCTGCGCACCCGGGTCGGCGATCGGTACGTGCTGGAGGAGCTCCGGCGCGGAGGCTACAGCTTCGGCGGCGAGCAGAGCGGGCACCTGATCTTCCTCGACCGGGCCAATACCGGCGACGGCAGCATCGCGGCCCTGGCGCTGCTCGCGGTGATGGTCGAGAGCGGCAAGCCCATCTCCGACCTGGCGAGGTGCATGGATGTCTTTCCCCAGGCGCAGCTCGGGCTGGTGGTGAAGAACAAGCCCGAGCTCGGATCGCTCGCCGGAGTGATGCGCGCCATCCGCGACGTGGAGCAGAAGCTGGGCGACAACGGCCGGGTGCTGGTCCGGTACAGCGGGACGGAGCCGAAGGTCCGCGTGCTCGTCGAGGGGCCGGACCAGAAGCTGATCGACGGCTACGCCGCGGAGATCGCCACCGAGCTGAAGAAGGCGATCGGCGCGTAGCCTGCGCTCGATCTGGATGTGTTCTACACTGTACCGGGGAGGCACCCCTCCATGCGCCTCGGCGTCAACATCGATCACGTCGCTACTCTGCGGCAGGCGCGCAAAGGGCGTTACCCCGATCCGGTCGCCGCGGCGGCGCTCGCGGAGCTGGGAGGCGCCGACCAGATCACGCTCCACGTGCGCGAGGATCGGCGGCACGTCAACGACCGGGACCTGGAATTGCTCCGCAAGACCGTGAACGGCACCCTGAATCTCGAGATGGCCGCGGTGCAGACCATGCTGAACCTCGCGCTCCAGCACCGCCCCGACACGGCGACCCTGGTGCCGGAGCGCCGCGAGGAGCTGACCACCGAGGGCGGACTCGACGTCGTCACCAACCGCGAAGAGATCCGCAAGGTGGCCCGATCGCTGCGGGACGCGAGCGTGGAGGTGTCGCTGTTCGTCGATCCGGACCTCGAGCAGATCAAGGCCAGCCACCGCGCCGAGGCGCAAGCGGTCGAGCTGCACACCGGCCGGTACTGCGAGGCGCGCACGCAGCGAGACCGCGCCCGGGAGCTGGCGCGCGTCGTCGAGGGCGCCAAGGCAGCGGCCAAGCTTGGGTTGCGCGTCGCCGCCGGGCACGGCCTCGACTACTGGAACGTCAAGCCCGTGGCGGAGATCGCGGAGATCACCGAGCTGAACATCGGTTACGCGATCGTTTGCCGCGCGCTGCTCACCGGGCTCGAGCGCGCCGTGCGCGACATGAAGGACCTGATCGGATGAGGCTCCTCACCGCGGCCGAGCAGCGCGAGCTCGATCGGCTCGCCGCGGCGGAAGCGGAGCTGCCCACGCGGGTGCTGATGGAGAGCGCCGGCGCGGCGGTCGCGCGCGCCGTCGCCGAGCACTCTCCGCGCAAGGTGGTGGTCTTCTGCGGGCCGGGGAACAACGGAGGCGACGGGTCGGTGGCGGCGCGGCTGCTCCGCGACGCCGTGCCGGAGGTGTACGCCTGGTACACGCGCCCGCCGGAACAGCTGAAGGACGACGCCGCTCTCGCCGCCAAGGCATGGCGCGCCGCGGGGGGCCAGGAGGCAAAGCGGACGCTGCGCGGCGGGCCCGGCGTGGTGCTGATCGACGCGGTATTCGGCAGCGGCCTTTCCCGCCCGCCGGACGGCGCGGAGGCGGAAGCGATCCGCGCGCTGAACGCGGCCCGCGAGCGGGGCGCGCTGCTCGTCGCCGTGGATGTGCCGAGCGGTGTCGATTCGGACACGGGCCATGTCTACCCGGTGCACATCGCCCGGGCAGACGTGACCGTCACGCTCCATGCGCCCAAGCGCGGGCTGTACTTGCATCCCGGCGCGGACTGCGCGGGCCGGATCGCGGTCGCGCCCATCGGCATTCCGCGCGCGCTGGAGGAGAAGCTCGCAGGGCCGGCATGCGAGCTGATCGACGAGGACTGGGCGCTCGCGCAGTTTCCCCGGCGCCAGCGCAATGCGCACAAGAACGATTTCGGCCATGTGCTCGTCGTCGCCGGATCCGCGGGAAAGAGCGGCGCCGCGGCGCTGGTCTGCGAGGCCGCGCTGAGGGCAGGGGCGGGGTTGGTCACGCTTGCCGCGCGTCCGGAGATCGCGCCGGCGCTGCATGGAGTGCCGGAAGCGATGTTCGTTCCGTTGCCCGGAAGCGGGCCGCTCTCCCTCGCGGACCTGCCGCCCTTGCGCGAGGCGCTCAAGGGCAAGACGGCACTGGCCGTGGGGCCGGGAATCCCGCGCGGACCGGAAACGGGTCCTCTGATCGCCGAGCTCGTCTCGGCCGCCGAAGTGACCGTGCTCGACGCCGACGCGCTCAATGCCCTCGCCGAGCACCGCGATCGGATCGCCGAGTGGTTCCGGCGCGCGCCGACGCGGCCGCTGCTCACGCCGCATCCGGGCGAGTTCTCTCGCCTGACGGGGGAGGAGAGCGAACGCGTGCTGTCCGACCGCGTCGAGTCCACGGTGCGCGCCGCCCAGCGCTTCGGGGCCTGCGTCGCGCTCAAAGGCGCACACACGGTGATCGCCGATCCGGAAGGATCGAGCGCAATTTGCGCAGCCGGAAACCCGGGAATGGCGACGGCGGGCTCGGGCGACGTGCTCACTGGGATCGCCGGGGCGGTGCTGGCGCGCCGGGGCGGGATGGGCGGCACCGCGGAACGGGCGCGGCTGGCCGTTTTCCTTCATGCGACGGCCGGCGATCTCGCAGCCTCGGAGATGGGAGAGACGCCGCTCGTCGCCAGCGACATCGCGCGCACCGGGCTGCCGCGCCTGTTCCGGCGCTGGGGCCGATGATCCGGGAGCTTTTCCTCGAGAGCCCCGCGGCGACGCGCGCGCTCGGGCGCAGGTTGGGCGCCGCGCTGCGGCCCGGAGACTTCGTGGCGCTGATCGGGGACCTCGGCGCCGGCAAGACGCTGTTCGTCAAAGCCGTCGCCGAAGGGGCCGGCGCCGAGGCCGCCAGCTCTCCCAGCTTCGCCCTGCTCAACCGGTACGGCGGCCCGGTCCCGCTACAGCACCTGGACCTGTACCGGATTTCGAATCCAGCGGAGCTGTTCTCGCTGGGATTCGATGACCTGCTCGAAGAGCCCGCGGCGACGCTCTGCGAGTGGGCCGATCGGGCGCGCGGTGCGCTTCCGGCGGATCGGCTGGAGGTCGCCTTCGAGCATGCCGGGCCGAGATCGCGCAAGGTGCGCCTGCATGCCACAGGCGCGCGAGCGGAAAAACTGCTCGCGGCGGCGACGTCCGTATGATGGCCGAATGAGCATGTCCATCACCTGCCCCCAATGCGGGCTCACGCAGGAAACGCCCGCCGATCGCATCTGTCGCGGCTGCGCGAATGCCATCTCTTCCCTCGTCGCCCCGGCGCGATCGGTGCTCGGCCTGGGCAAGGAGGCAGCGGCGAAGGCGATTCCGGTCGGCGCGCGCGTCGCGGGCGTCGTGCTGCTGCTGAATGCCGCGGCCAACGCGCTCACGATGATCAAGCAAGGTCCGGGGAGCGATCCCCTCGCACACCACGAAGTGAAGGGCATGATCGTGGATCTCATCGTTGGCGGCGGTCTGCTCGCCGGGAAGGCGAATCTGCAGAAGTGGGCCATCGTGCGCGTGGTCCTCGGGATGATCGTGTTCGGAGCGCGTGCTGATCATCGGGGAGTCGGTCGCGCCGACGATGCGGATCAACCAGGAGAAGTTCGAGCAGGCGGTGATCGACGAGATGAAGGGCCGGATGACGAAATTCGAGGACCTCGGCCGCCAGGTGCTGCCGGTGGGCGCCATGCTGCACCTGAGGGGTCACGCGAAGACGCTGGACCTCGAGTACTACCGCGGCGTCTTCGCCGACAAGAACCACGGGTACCAGGTGGTGGCCTTCGCGACGCCGCAGTCGTTTGCGCGCGTCGAGCTGGAGCTGGCGGCGATGGTGCGGTCGTTCCAGCCGGATTGCGCCGCGGGATCGAAGTCGCCCTGATCCCGAGGCTCGACTCGACCTCGCCCTGACGGCGGGCTGATCGCGAGAAAAGTTGTGGGCGGCGCGATCCTTGGCGAGTCTGGAAGGCATGCACAAGGGATTGCGAATCGTTGCCCTCTCTCTTTTCCTGGCCGCCGCGGCCGCGCGTGCCGACGGCGTCTTCCAGGCGAGCATCACCGTCGCGCTCCCGGTAGTCCTGCCGCCGGTCGTCGTCGTCAGCCCAGGCGTGCAGGTCGTCGAGGACCTCGACGACGAGGTCTTCCTCGTCGACGGATGGTACTGGGTTCGCCGCGGAAACCTCTGGTATCGCGCCCGCGATCACCGGCACGCATGGGTGTACGTTCAGCCGCGCTTCGTTCCGCTCGGGCTGCAGCGGATTCCGCCAGGTCACTACCGTCGTTTCCACCACGCGGAGTGGAAGGCCGCAAGGGAAGAGGAAAAGGAACGGAGGCGCGCCTGGCGCGAGGACGAGAAGGAGCGCCGGCGCGAGGCGAAGCAGGCGGAGAAGGAATGGAAGAAGGAGCACAAGGGCGGCAAGCACCACGATCGCGACGAAGATTAGCCGCGGTCGGTGACCGTCAAGCGTCGACGTTTGTCGTCGTCGTGGGTGTGAACGTGAACGGCGACGGCGACGGCGACGTGGCCGGGCCTGGAAAGCTTCCCTCGCGCCTCACCGCGGCAGCAGCGAAGTCACCCTGAGCCGCAGCCGCTCGTCCACGGCGACGAGCGCCTCCTCCGGCAAGAGGCGCCAGGCCCGCTTGCCGCCCGGAGGCGGCTCGCCGGGATCCTCGCTGGCGATCGCGACGTATCCGCACGCGCCGCTCCGATCGGGAGCGGGCGACGACAAGAAGAGCGTGCGGCCTCGCCGGCACGCGAGCAGCAGCCGGCCATCGGTCGCGAGAAAGGTCGTGCTCGCGCGGGCATCGCCGCGCTCCGCGATCTCGCGCACGAGCGCGACGGTCTCCGCCAGCGCGGCCGCGGCCGAACCGACGTCGGCGCGCTCCGGGTCGCAGTGCCCTCGCAGACGCGTGAGGAAGAGCAGGAAGCAGCGCTCGCTGTCCGTTTCGCCGCGCAACTCGCCGCGCAGCGACGGATCGATCAGGGCTTCGAGGGGCGGCCGCACGCGCTCCCAGTCCGGCAGCGTGCCGTTGTGCGCGAACAGCCAGGGTCCCCGCTGGAACGGATGTGTGTTCTCTGCCGCCACCCGCCCTACACTGGCCTTGCGGACGTGGGCGACCACCGTCTGTGCGCTCACGAACTGCGACACCTTCTCGAAATCTGCGTCCCCGTGGGCAGGGGTGAGACTGCGCACTACACGCGGCGTGCCGTCCTCGTACCAGCCGACACCCCAACCATCCGGATGCTCGCGGCTTTGCACGCGGAGCGCGTTTGCGCCATGAAACAATTCGTGGGATACGCGGCCGCGGTCCCGGGATCGGCAGCCGAAAAGGCGGCACATCGCGGGGGGAGTGTAGTCCAGGCGGCGATTGTGCTGTAATTTTGTTCGCTACCGACCTTTCCCATGTAGGAGAATGACCGCGATGTGGGCAGCGATGGCGCTCGTGCTCGCTTCCTCGACGGCGCCGCCAGTCGTTGCGCTGCTGCCCCTGCGCCCGCTGGGCGCGCCCGCTGACGTGGTCCACGCCCTGGAGGTCACGCTGCGCAACGAGCTGGCGCACCTGCCCGAGGCCCGGCTGGCGCCCGCGCAGGCGGTCGCCGACGCGCTGAAACGCGAGCCGGATTGTGAGGCGAAGGTCTCGTGCGCTGCGGCGGGCGCTGCCCACGCCGGCGCCCGCCAGCTGATCATGGGTACCACCAGCCAGCTCGGCGATTCCTTCATGATCGACTTGAAGCTTATCGAGGCGCGGACGGGGCAGGAACTCCGCCGCGTCACCCATCCGGTGAGCGGCGCGCAGGATGCCTTGATCGAGATGGTGCGCGAGGCGGCCGTGCAGCTGCTTGCGCCGCAAAGGTTCGCCGGCGCGTTGCGGGTCAACGCCCCCGGCGCCGAAGGGGCGCAACTCTTCGTCGACGGCAAGCTCGCGGGGACCCTTCCCCTCGGGCAGCCCCTGGAAGGTCTCTCCCCCGGGCAGCACGTGGTGCGCGTGAAGGACAAGGCCCAGGAGACCAGCACGTTCGTCGAGGTGCGGTTCGGGCGCACCACCGATGCGCAGATCGAGCTCGGCGCCCCTCCCGTCGTCGCGGTGCCCGCGGCGGCGCTCCCGGTCGCCATCTCGGCGTCCGCGCCGCGCAAACCCGCGTGGGTCCGCCCGGTCGCCGTCGCCGCGCTCGGCGCCGGGGTGGCGAGCGCCGTCATCGGGGCCGCCTTCAACGCGCGCGCCGGCTCCAGCTCGTCGAGCTCGAGCGTTGGCGCCAATCAGCTGAATACCCGCAGCGTCCAGGGATATGCGGACGTCAATCGCGACACCAACCTGGCCCGCGGCTTCTACGTGGCCGCCGCGGTGCTGGCCGCCGCGGGGGGCGGTTTGCTCTGGTGGGATCTGCAGGGCGACTCCATTGGCGTCACCACCCACTTCTGACCACCGCGGGAAACCTGCCCCGCAGAACTTGCCGTGCTAGCGTCGAAGGTCGCTCTTCGCGAGGAGGAACGTCGTGTCCCGCAGCGCCGCGCTCAGCTTCCTGTTGCTCGCGTCCGCGGCTTGCCGCAACAAAGACCCCGACCCGAACTTCAAGCAGGCGACCGCCATCTACCAGCAGCTCTACGCCACCCAGCTCGACGACGCTTATGGCGATCCGAGGATGGACGAAGTGGTGGTGCTGCTGGGAAAGGTAAATCCGCGCTCGATCGATGCCGATCGCGCGCAGGCCATGCTGCGGACCATCCAGCACGGTCGAGAAGATCTGGCGAGGGAACGCGCCGAGCGCGAGAAGATGGCCGCCGCCGCGGAGCAGAGCCTCGCCGCCGCACAGGTGAACATCGATCCCTCGAAGGTGCTCGCGGCGAGCGAGCCCGACGCGGGGCAGCCGCTGGACCCGTTCGGGCCAGGCGCGTCGGTCGCCGACCTGAACAAGCAGAACGGCGGGTGCCTGATGGACAACGAGCCCTTCACCGAGCAGGGCACGGGCGTTGCCGGCACGGTGTACCGCGTCGCTCCTTCGGATGCATGCAGGGGCAAGCTGCCGGGGCTGAGCGGCCAGATCGTCCTCGTGGTCGACGGCAAGATCTATCGCCGGGCCGCGGACCCGAGACCGCCACCGCCGCCGCCTTCCGCCACCGCGACGGCGGCTCGCCCGCCGGCGGCAGGTGCGCGCCCGGGTCCGCCGCCGGGCGGTTCACCGCCCGCCCCGGCGGCGCAGGCCCAGCAGCCGCAATAGCGCCGGGCGCCATGGCCTGCTAGACAACGCAGCCCGATGGCCGAGCTGTCGTACACGCTGCTACGCCTGCTCCCGAAGAACACGCTCTCGCGCGCGGTGGGAGCCGCGTGTCGCGCCAGCGCGCCGAGGCCCGTGGTCCGAGCCGTCATCCGCGCCTTCGCGCGCAAGTATGGCGTGGACATGAGCGAGGCGGAGCGGCCCATCGACCAGTATCCGACGTTCACGGAGTTCTTCACCCGCCGGCTCAAGCCGGGCGCGCGCGCCATCGCTCCCGGGGAGCTCTTGCCCGTGAGCCCGGTGGACGGGACGATCGGCGAGCTGGGCGACATCGTCGAGTCGCAGCTCTACCAGGCGAAGGGGAAGCACTACACGCTGGCCGAGTTGATCGGGGGACCGCGCGCGGAGGAGGATGCGCGCCAGTTCGCCGGTGGCGCGTTCTGCACCATCTATCTCGCGCCGTACGACTACCACCGCATCCACGCGCCCCTCGGCGGCGAGATCTGCGGGTACGTCAACATGCCCGGGCAGCTCTGGCCCGTGAACCCGGCCGGCGTCCGCAACGTGGAGAAGCTCTTCTGCGTCAACGAGCGCTTGACCACTTTTCTAAAAACGCCCCGCGGCGCGTGCGGGGTGGTGGCGATCGGCGCGACGAACGTCGGCCGGATCCGCGCCATGTACGACGACGTGGTCACCAATGCGCGGCGCACCCGGCAGCCCGCGCGCAAGCTGTACGAGCGCCCGCTGCGCGTGGAGAAGGGCGGAGAGCTGGCGGTGTTCGAGATGGGATCGACCGTCGTGGTGCTCTTCGCGCCGGGAGTGAAGCTCGCGGCGAGCCTGCGGCCCGGGCAGCAGATCAAGCTCGGCGAGGCGCTGGAATCGCCATGAGCCAGAAGATCCGCGGCGTGAAGGGAACGCGCGACGTCCTGCCGATCGATACCTACGTGAAAGACGAAGACCCCTGGGTACGCGTCGGCCACTACCAGCTGATCGAGCAGACCGCCCGCGAGCTGTTCCCGCTCTACGGCTATCGCGAAGCGCGCACCCCCATCCTCGAGCGGACCGAGCTGTTCGTGCGGGGCATCGGCGAGGTCACGGACATCGTCGGCAAGGAGATGTACACGTTCGACGACCGCGGCGAGTCGGTGACCATGCGGCCGGAGAACACCGCGTCCCTGGTGCGCGCGTACATCGAGCACAACGTCAACCAGCAGGAGCCGGAGACGAAGTGGTGGTACCTGGGGCCGATGTTCCGCCGCGAGCGGCAGCAGCGTGGCCGCTACCGGCAGTTCACCCAGATCGGGGTCGAGGCGTTCGGCAATCCCGGGCCGCGGATCGACGCGGAGCAGATCGAGATGCTGGAGCGCTGGCTGCGGATGCTCGGCATGCCGTTCTCCATGCACCTGAACACGCTCGGCGACGCCAACTGCCGCCCCCGTTACCGGGAAGCGCTGCAGGAATACCTGCGCGCGCACGCGGACGACCTCTGCGAGGAGTGCCGCAAGCGGACGGAGACGAATCCCATCCGTGTCCTCGACTGCAAGAACCCGAAATGCCAGGAAGTGGTGGCCGGCGCGCCACGGATGCAGGAGTTCCTCTGCGACGCGTGCAAAGCGCACTTCGCGGCCGTGCAGGAGGCGCTGCAGCGGCTCGGAGTCGCGTTCGTCATCGATCCGAAGCTGGTCCGCGGCCTCGACTACTACACGCGCACCGCCTACGAAGCGATCGCCACCTCCGGGCTCGGCGCGCAGAGCACACTCGCCGGCGGCGGCCGCTACGACGGGTTGGTGAAGGAACTGGGCGGTCCCGACATCCCCGGGATCGGGTTCGCCGCCGGCGTGGAGCGGATGGCGCTGCTCATCGCGCAGCAGGGCAGGGAGCGGGTGACCCGGCCGGTCGTGTTCATCGCGCCCCTCGGCGAGGCCGAAGCGGCGCGCGCCGATCAGCTGGCCCAGCAGCTTCGGGCCGCGGGAATCGCGGCCGAGGTGAGCTTCCGGAAGGCGAACCCCGCAAATCAACTCAAGCGCGCCGACGCGCTCGGGGCCCGGTTCGCTCTGGTGCTCGGAGATGCCGAGATGAAGGCGGACCGGGGAAAACTAAAAGAAATGAAGACCGGCGCGCAGCACGAGGTGTCGCTCTCTGCGCTCGCCGGGGAGGTGAAGAAGCTGGAAGGATCAGGATGACGCCCCTCTTCGCGCTCCTCCTGCGCTCGCGGTTGCAGAGGGTGCTGCGCCAGGTCACTTCCTGCTGGTCTCGCGCAGCCTTCGCGTGAGCACCTTCATCACGCCCATCGCGATCTCCGGGCGTTCTCCAAGGATGTCGCGAAAGTCGTCGCGGCCGATCTTCAGCAGGATGGAATCCTCGACGGCGGTGACGCTGGCCGAGCGGGGCTCCGAATCGAGCACCGCCATCTCCCCGAACACGTCGCGCTCGCCGAGCCGCACGAGCTCCTTGCTACCCTGGTGCACTTTCACTTTTCCTTCGACGATCAGGTAGAGCGCGTCGCCCGTCTCGCCCTGGGCGAAGACCTGGTCGCCGGCCGCCAGCGGTTGCTCCTCCGCGATCTCGGCGATCTGCGCCAGCTCCTCGGACGGCAAGGTACGGAAGAGGTCGATGCTCTTGAGGAACAACACCTTCTCCACGGTGGAGATCATGCGCTCGCCCGCGGCGCGGATCGGTCGAGCAGCGCGCGGACGGTGCGCCTGACCGACGGCGCGGGATCGCCGGCCAGCGGCGCCAGCAGCCGGGAAGCTTCCGCCGGCGCTGCACGGGCGACCGCGCGCGCCGCCGCTTCCCGCAGGGGCGCCGACGCTGCATAGAGGCCTGCCTCCAGCGCGGGAAGCAGACGAGCGAGCGGCAGGGGGGCGTCCAGCGCCCAGCGTGCCGCGCACGCGGCCACCCAAGGGCCACATTCGCCGCCGATCAGCGCGGAGACCAGCTCGGCGACCGGGCGCGCGTCCGGAGCCACCTGGTCGCCGCGGCGCTTCGTCTCCTCGAGGTTTGCCATCACCTGACGTTTCCAGGGCTCCGGCAGGGCGTTGTCGAGCACCTCGATGGCGTTGCCGCGCGCCGCCGCGGATTCCGAACGCAGGTTCTCGGCCACGACGTCTACCCGCACCTCGGGGAGCAGCACCTCGAGGAGGACGAGCGCCTGCAGCACGCGCGCGTCGCGCTCCTCGAGCAGCGCCATTCCCAGCAATTCGGCAGCGGTGCGCGGCGCGTGACCCGCCGCCGGCAGGGGCAGCGTCTTGAAGACGGAGAGGGCCGTCCGCGCCGCCGCCAGCTCCACGTGGACCGCGCGCTCGACCCGGACAGCCTCGATGCGCACTCCGCGCTGGCGGCGCGCGAGCCGTGCCAGCGATCGCGCCGCTGCCTTGCGCACCGCCTGCTCGCGGCAGGTGAGCGTCGAGACCAGCGCGTCCGCCGCCGCGCGCGTGGCGAGCCTCTGCAGCACGAGCGCGGCGCCGCGGCGGCAGTCCACGTGCGAAGCTTCGTCGAGCAGGATGACCTCGAGCGCATGCTCGATCCCGGGGCCGAAGGCAGCGAGCGCGCTCGCCGCTTCCAGCGCCGTCTCGCGCCGCTCGAACTGTTCGACCAGCGCGGCGATGAGCTCGGGGGCCCGGAGCTTGCCGGCGGCGGCGATCGCGGTGCGGCGCACCGTGATGTCCGGGTCCCGCAGGAACGCGAGCAGGGGGCGGAAGAATCCGCTGACCCCGATCCTCCCCAGCGCGTCGGCGGCCGCGGCGCGATCGCGCGGATCCTCGGCGCAGAGCAGCTGCTTGAGCGGTTCGGCCGCCGCCAGCACTCCGTCGATCCCGGCGTGGCGAATGAGCGCCACTGCGGCCGCCGCCCGGACGACGGCCTCGGGAGCCGCGCGGACGTCGAGGAAGGGAAGCACCGTCGCCACCGCCGCCTCCTGCTCGATGGCGCATACGGCGCCGAGCGCCGCGGCGCGCACCTCCGCGACCGGGTCGCGCAGCAGCCCGCGCATGTCGATGAGCGGGCCGGGCCTGCGCAGCTCGCCGAGCTGCTCCAAGGCGGAGGCCCTCACGGCCGCGTCCTGGTGCCGGAGCAAGGAGCGCAGCTCGGGCGTGAAGTCCGCTTCCTGCGCCAGCTGCCGGACGAGGGTGATCGCGTGCAGGACGGTAGCCGGTTCGCCACCGAGCGCCGTGCGCAGCGCGCGCATGGTCCCCTCGTTGAGCCGCGAGAACTGCGAGCTGGAGAGATCGAGGCGCCTTCGCTCGAGCGACTCGACCAGGCTGCGGACGTACTCGCCGCGGGCGCGCGTCAGGAGCCAGACCCAGGTCCCGACGAGCAGCAGCACGGCGGCGGTGAGCGGGCGCCCGCGTCCACCGGACTGCTTGTAGAAGAGCAGCACGGCGCCGGCGAACGCGACCGAGGTCGGCTTGAGCACGCCGTCGATGAATGCCTTGGCGCGCCCGCGCACGTGGGGAGCAACGGGCACGTACAACAGCTGCATCGAGGCATCGTTGATGGTGTAGCGGAAGATGGTATCGGAACCCTTGGCGAGCGAGCTGACGAAAAGCCCGGGGGTCGCGCTCGCCGCGGAGGCGCCGGAGCCGAGCGCGAGACCGAGGGGGAGGGGAAGCAGCGAGGCGAGGATCCCGTATCGTTCGAGGAGGCGTCCAGTCACCCAGATCTGCACCGCGAGCGCCACGCCGCCGCAGATTCCATAGAAGCGCCCGAAGTACCCCGCCAGGTCGTTCTGATCGAGCACCGCGGCCGCGGAGAGCTTGAACTGGAAGTCGACGATCGTCACTGCCGCTGCGCTGACGGCGCCGATGAGGGCGACGATGGTCAGGTGCTTGTTGGAGAGAAAGGTGAGCCCGGCGCGTGAGATCACCGGCGCCTTGCGGACCGGCCGCGAGCGCAATACCAGGGCGCCGGCCGCGGCCGTTCTCGATCCCGCTTGCGCGAGTCCGGCGCAGATGGCGAGCTGCGCGACCATCACCAGCAGCAGATTCTGCGCCCCGATCACCTGCGCGTAGCGGCCGACCAGCAAGCCGAAGATGACGTTGGCGAGAGTCCCGCCGCCGCCGATGAGACCGAACAACCTCTTCGCCTCGCGCGCGTGGAACACGTCGTTGGCCAGCGTCCAGAACTGGATCACGACCAGCGAGCCCATCGCCTCGACGAAGATGTACAGCGCCGCGTACACCCAGACCGCGTCGGTCACCGTGAGGATCGCCCACAAGGCGGCGCCGAGCGCGGCGCAGCCGATCGCGCTCGCCGCGTTGAGCAGGCCTCGCGGCAAGCGGTCCGCGATCCGCGCGTAGAACCAGGAGACCAGCACGATGGCGATCGAGCTCCAGATGTACATCCCGGCGAGCCCGCGAGCGGGACGGTTCGACAGGTAGAGGGCGTCGCGGACCGAGTGGCCGATCACCACCGCGCCGATCGCGTTCGCCGCGTAGAGCGACATCAGGGCGACGCGCCGCCGTTCCCCGGGGCGGATGAGCAGGCCGGCTTCGAGTGCGCGTGCGATCCTGCCTGCCATCCGTGGTCAGAGTAACAGCGCCGGGGAAACCACGGAATGGTGCCGTACGGCGCTGCACGGGTCCGGTGTCGCGGCTTGTACCACCCGGTCACGTCAGAAGACGCCTCCGAGCGCGGCATAGCAGTCGACGATCGCCAGAGGGCCTGACTCGAGCCCGCGCGCGCATCCCAGGCGGACATCGGTGGGCAGGATCCATCCCAACACCACCTCGGCGCGTAGCTCCGCGCCCGCCCCGGCGTGCACCTGGAAATCCCGGCCTTCGAACCGGAACGCGTCGCCCACATCCGTGAACAAAGCTCCGTGCAGACGGCGCAGATAGACCGGCAGCGTCCAGGCGCCGGTCTCGACGTCGCAGATGGGAAAGCGGTATTCGGCGGTGCCCAGCGCGTAGGCGGTGCCGTGGAAGGCGTCGCCGACGAATCCGCGCAGGATGCGCAGCGGCGCGGTGGCCGGGCTGAGCACGCTCCGGACCGGGTCGCCCTGCTGGAACCCGCCGAGAAAGAAGTCGTGTCGATTCGCCAGATCGCCGTGAGAGACGCCGAACGAGGCGCGCAGGGCCAGCGCGTGGTGCCAGGGAACGCCGTGGCTGTTCCAGGGCATGGCGAAGAATTTCGTAGCCGCCGTCGTCGCCTGCCAGAAGGAAAACCGGCTGCCGAGGGCCGGGTCGGAGAGGCGCAGCGAGACCGCGAATCGCTGCCCCTCCTCGCTAGAGATGCTGCGGATGAATCGGCGCGCGTCCGACCAGGAGTACGTCACGCTGGCGGCGGCGAGGAGCCCCGGTGAGGTCGGGACGCCGAGCGGGTTGCGGTCGACCCTCAGATCCTGCAGTTCGTAGCTGAGCGAGATCGCCTGCCAGTGCTCTACCTCCGAGAAGGGGAAGGACGCCGAGATCGACCCGCCGATCGATCGCTCGTAGTAGTACCCGGGCGCGTCCAGGCCGCCCGCCGCCTGTGGCGTGCCCACGTCGCGGGTGAGCTCCAGCGTGACGTCGGGATAGAAGGAGTGGTTGACGTAGATCAGGTCCCAGCCGGGCTCTTTTCCGCTCAGGCTCCACCACGCGCTGGCGGCATATTCGTGGCGTTCGACGGCATCGAATCCGGCGGTGAGCGCGCCGACGATGGTGCCGTAGGCATCCGCGGCCGCGTAGGGAAGCCAGAAGTGCGGACGCAGCGTCTCCCAAGGCGAGTACACCCGGCTGGGGTAGATCTCCTCGGCTGCCAGGACGGTCGGTGGCGGCCGCTCTCCAGCGACCGATGCATCGGTTGCCGGTCGCCACGATCCCGGATCGAGGGCGATGCGTCCCACGTCGTACCCGCGCGCGCTGTAGGTGACCAGGGCGAGCTGGGTTCCGTCGGGTGAAGGCTCGGGCTCGAACGCGCCCAGCACTACGTTCGTGACCTGGCGGACTTCTCCCGGACGCCAGGCGAACAGGTTGTAGATACCGGTCCGGTCGCTGCTGAAGAGCAGCCATCGCCCGTCGCGCGTCCAGGCCGGGTCCCGGTCGAGCGCGCGGTCATGCGTCACATCGGCGACCGCGAGGGAGCTCCGCTCCACGATCCGCACGTCCCAGCTGCCGTCGCGATGCTGGAGGAAGGCGACGCGGGAGCCGTCGGGCGAGAAGCGCGGACTGTCCACCGGGTCGCCGCCGGGATCCTCGAAGAGCACGCGCGGGCCCTGCGGCGCGAGCTCGGCGATGGCGGTCCTGCCGCCGGGGCGACGCCAGACGAACGCGATGGCTCCGTCGCCGGCGACGTCGGGACTGTGCACGCGCAGACCCCGGCTGAGGCGGCGCACTTCGCCGCTCGCCGGATCCACGGAAAAGAGATCCTGCAAGGTCTCGAATTCCTGGTAGACGTCCGCGCGGGCGTAGACGACGCGGCCGTCCGGCGCGACCGCGAGCGTCGCATCGCCGGAATCCGACCAGAGCGTCGCGACGTGGCGACCACCGGGCCGCACCGGATCGGACATCGCCTCAGCCGGCCCGCAGCATGGTCCCGGGCGCAATGCGCGGATCTCCGGCGGTCGGTCCGGCCCGGCGTTCGTGTAATACAAGGTCGTTCCGTCCGGGCTCCAGCGCGGCGTCCGCACCCACTCGCCGAGCCGGGTCAGCGGTTCGATCGGCGTCTCGCCGTCCGCGCGGACCTGCGCCTGCATCCGCAGTGCGCGGTTCGATTCGTCGGCCGTGTATTCGTCGTAGAGCTGCAAGTAGGTGCGGCCGAGGACGCGGTCGGCGCTGAAGTTCAGCGCGAACGGGACGGCCCTGGACCCGAAATCGTGCGAGAGGTCGCGCAGCGCGCCGAGGCCGTACTGGGCCTGGATGAAGGAGAGGAACCGCGAGCCGACCGTGTACTGCCCGAAGACGCGCGGCCATTCGAGCGGGAGGTTGGAGAGCGTATCGATCCGCGGGAGCTTCCCTTCCAGCGCTTCCGCGCGCACCACCATGTCCTCTTCCGAGGCGCGCACGCGTCCGGCGGCGCTCACCTCGCTCTCCGCGAAGGTGGCGATCCCCTCGATGAACCAGCGGGGCTGGCCGCCGTTCGTGATCCAGAGCTTGCCGAAGACGTCGTTCACCGCCGCGGGCAGCCCGAACACGGTGTCGAGGTGCAGGATGTGGGTGTACTCGTGCGAGATCAGCTCGTAGACGGGGTCGTCGAAGTCCGCGAGCGTGCTGCGCGAGTCGGGCGGCGCGGCGTACGCGTGGATCAAGTTGTAGAGCACGGGGCTCGCATTGCCGTTGGCGAAATCGGTATCGTCCTGGACGACGATGTGCGTGCGCTCCTCGGGCACGTGGTCGAGCAGGGGAACGAGTCGCTGGTGCGACAGCTCCGCCGCCCGCGCCGCCTTTTGCGCGTACCGGTACATTCCCTGGTGGTAGTGCACCTGGAAATGCGGCGTCTCCAGCGTTTCCCATACGAAGCGCGGGTCGAGCGCCGCCGCCGGGTACGCCGTGACGAGTACGAACACGGCCAAGGCGCATCTCATGATCGGTACAATCTCAAAGCATGGCCGCAAAGCCGCACTTCGTGCGGCAGCGGCCAGCCCATTCAGGCGGTGCGCAGCCCCGGCGCCGAGCCGCGCGCGGGGATGAGGGCGAGGAATTTCTCCAGGCGCAGGGTGATCAGCTCGGGATGCTCGATGGGCGCGACGTGCGTCCCACCGGGGACCGTCAGGAGCTCCGCGCCGCGAATGCGCGAGTGCATCTCCTGGCTCAGCCAGTAGGGGGTGAACGTGTCCTCGGTGCCCGCCACGATCAGGGTGGGAACGTTGACGTGCGGCAGATGGTCGAACGCGGTGTGCTCGCTGGCGTGCCTGAGCATGCCGAGGAAGAGCTGTGGATCCATTCCGGCGAGGTGCCTGAAGTAAGGCGCGAAGTCGTCGCGCCGCACCAGCCTGCCGTTCACCTCGAAGTGGGTGGCGAACTGATAGGCCACCTCGCCGCTCGCGGCCAGGCGCCAGATCAGGCTCATCGCCTGCGGATATCTGGCGGCGGCGGCGATCATCGAAGGCAGGAGGATCTTCAGCGCCTTGCTGTCGTGAAAGGTGTCCAGCGGCAGGCCGTGCGAGCCGCAGAGCAGCACCAGCCCGAGCACCTGTTCCGGACGCCTGCGGTGGTGCTCGAGTGCCACCTGCACGCCCATGGAATGCCCGAGCAGCACCGCCTGCGCGGTGCCCGTAGCTTGCAGGACGCTGTCCAGATCCGCCGAGATGTCGTCGAACCCGACGCGGCCGGCATCCTTCGGGATGCCGCTGCGGCCGTGTCCGCGGTAGTGCCAGCGGACGATCCGGTGGCGGGTGGCGAAATCGCGGACGATGTACTTCCAGGCGAACCCGTCGCATCCGATGCCGTCGCAGCAGACCAGGGCCGGGGCGCCGTCGCCCGCCACGGACCAGTGGATGCGGGTGCCGTCGGGCGCTTCGGCGAAGCCTGAGGCGGCGCCGTGCAGCTCTCCCTGCATGCGGGAATGGTAGCGCATGTGGATGCCAGGCGCTGCCGCGGAAGGCGGGTTCCGACCTGCGCAGTTGCTGGCCGTTTTGCGCACCCGGCAGGAGCCTTGAGAAGCAGCTGTGGAATGCGCTGTATAGTATTCGCCGGGGATGCACGATCATCATCGAGCTTCCGATGATCATCAAGCTTCCGACCACTCGGGTGCCAGCCGCCCCGAGCGGGCCGGCGAGCATCGCAAGCTCGTGATCGCGATGGCCGTGGCGGTGGTTGCCACCGTCGCGGAAGGCGTGGGCGGCTGGCTCTCCCACAGCCTGGCGCTGCTGTCCGATGCGGGACACATGCTTGCCGACGCGGCGGCCATCGGGCTCTCGCTGTTCGCGCTGCGCATCGCGGGCCGGCCTGCCGATGCGAAGCGAACGTACGGATACTACCGGCTGGAAATCCTCGCCGCGCTGGTGAACGGCGCCGTGCTCTTCGCCATCGCCGCGGGGATCGCCATGGAGGGATATCGCCGGCTCATGCATCCCGTGCCGGTGCACGTGCAGACGATGGTGACGCTCGCCTCCCTCGGTATCGTGCTGAACGCGGTCGGTATGTGGATCACGCACAGCAGCGCACAGGGGAGCATGAACCTGCGCGCCACGTTCCTGCACCTGGCGGGGGACCTGCTCAACTCGATTGGAGTGCTGGTCTCCGCGCTGCTGATCGCCTGGACCGGGCAGCTTGCCGCCGACCCCATCGTCAGCTTCCTCATCGCGGCCACCATCGTCTGGAGCGCCATCCGGCTCTGCCGGGATGCGGTCGACGTCCTGCTCGAGGGCGCACCCCGCCACATCCCGGTCGCCGAGGTCTCCTCCGCGATCGAGAACGTGCCCGGCGTGGCGGCCGTGCACGACCTGCACGTCTGGACGATCACCAGCGGGCTGATCGCGCTCTCCTGCCACATCGTGGTGACCTGCGAGGGTCCCGATTGCCGCAGCCACGACGAGATCCTCACCGAGGCGAAGGCGGTGCTGCGCGACCGCTTCGCCATCGAGCACACCACCATCCAGTTCGAGAGCGACCGCTACCAGCACGAAGAGGTGATTCACTGAAGCCGAACGGGCCGCTGCAGCGCGCCTGGTCGCGCCGGCCGGCGAAGGCGGTCTCCCGGCTGGGCGGCCGCGAGCTGTTCGTCCTCAGCGCCCGCGATCTTCTGGCCGCGGCGGCGCGCGAGGAGTTGCTGCTGGTCGCTTTTTGCGCGCCGTCGCCGGCGGCGATCGCCGGATTTGCGCGCGCGGCGCGCGATGCCGAGGCGCCGCTCCTCCTCGTCCGGCCGTCCGGCGCCGCCGAGGAGAAGGGCCCGCAGGAGGCGCGGGACGACGTTGCCTTCGCCGACGCGGCGTTCCTGGCGGCGGAAGATGTCGGGTTTCGCGGTCCCTTGGCGCTGCTCAAGGATCCTCCGCGCGCCGGCAGCGCCGTCCCGGACGCGGAGCGCGTGCAACGCGAGGTCGAGGCGGGGTTCACCGGCGTCTCGCTCGCCGCCGCCGACACGCAGCGGGACGCCCGCGACGCCGCGCTGACCGCCAGCGCGGTGTGCCAGATGGAGCTTGGCCTGGAGATCGTGCCCCTCGGTGGAGCACGCGCCGCGGCCGAGCTGGCCCGCCAGCTCACGTCTCGCGGAGCGCCTCCGAGCGCGGTCCGTATCACCGGATTGGAGGACGAGGCCGACGCGCTCGCGGCGGACCTGCGCGGTACGGCGCTCTCGACGGCGACGGAAGCGATCGCGCTCCATCTTCCGCCCAGGGGGCTGCGGCAGCTGGTCGCTTCCGGACCGTTCCTGCGCGCGCTGCGACGGACGCTTCCGCGCGAGACCTGGGACAGGCTGCAGTCCTGGGCCGACGAGAACGGCGCGACCCCGGAACAGGCGGCTGCGCGCCACCAGCGCCTGCTGGGCGAGTTGCCGGCGCCCATCCAGTCGAGGATCGAGGCGCTCTGCTGTTTCGAAGCGCTCGAACTGCTTCGCAAGGCCGGCTGCCGCGCGACGTCGGCCCGGCTGATCGCCGCGGTCGCGGCGGCGCACGAAGGCGAGGTTTGAGGATCGTCGGCGGCGAGGCGCGCGGCCGTCCGCTGCGCGCGGTGTCGGGAAAGAGCGTCCGTCCGACGGCCGATCGCGTTCGCCAGAGCCTGTTCGATGCCCTGGGCCAACGCATGGACGGGCTGGCCGTGCTCGACTTGTACGCCGGGACGGGTGCGCTGGCGCTCGAGGCGGTCTCGCGCGGGGCGGCGCGCGCGGTGCTGGTCGAGAACGACGCGCGCGCCTGCGCGGCGATCTTCCACAACATCGTGTCGCTGGGGTACGACGGCCGCTGCCGGGTCATTCGTGGCGAGTTGCCGCAGGCCCTCGAGCAGCTTGGCGGAGATCGATTCGATCTGGTCTTCTCCGATCCGCCGTACGCCTCGCGCGCCGCGCAGAAGACCGTCGAGGCGCTGGCGGTGAACCAGCTGCTCGCTCCGGCCGCGAGAGTGGTGCTGGAAATGGACCGCCGCGAGCCGGCCCCAGCGCCGCCCGCGGGTCTGCGCGTCGAGGACGAGCGCCGCTACGGCGACACCCGTGTGCTCATCCTCTCAGCGGAATAGCTGCGGGTAGATGCGGAAGGTCCGCTCGCTTCGCGCGGCGAATGCCGTGCCGTCTACGCCGATGCCGACCAGCGGCGCGCCGAGATCCACACGGCCGCAGAGCGTCCCGTCGGCTCCGACGACCTCGGGCCCGAACGCCATCGCCCTCCCGCCCGGAAGGAGGAAGAAGTCGCCGCGCGATGCCAGCCACTGCGGCGCCGGCCGCTCGCCGGTGTCGCCCGGCGCGATCACACTGCGCCAGCTGCGCGACGCGACTCCGCTCGGCGGCTGCGCGGCGATCGCGACCGCTCCGCCCGCGAGCGCCGCCGTGAATGGCGCGCTGTCCGTCCAGCCGGCGATGGGGAACGTACCGGTCGCGAGCGTTCCATCGGGAGCAAGCCAACGCGCTTTGGCGTCCGCCTCGCCGTACACTTGCCAGATGATCAGCGTCGCGCCGGTCGTGGTCATCGAGCCTCCCACCATTGGATTCCCGGAGGACGCCGGGAAAGCGCCCACGGTGCTGGTGGCCCGGAGCGTTCCGTCCGCGCCGAAGAATTGCGCGACGAGCTGTCCGCCGTCCAGGCGGAGGATCACGGCGCCATCGGGGCCCGCGTGGAGCATGCCCCCGTTCTGCGCGCTGCGGAGGTCGCCGTCGTGGGCGAGGAAGTCGTACTCCGGAGGCGGCAACCGGACCGAGCCTCGCGAGCTGACGAACCCGTCCGCCAGCGGGCGGACGTCGATGCCGAGCAGCGCCTTGGAGATGAATCCGGAGGTCTTCGGGACGAACAGGTAGTTGTCCTGCGGCGGGCCCACGTCCGCGCGATGGCAGGAGAGGACGACGGAGCCACGTCCGTCGCTGGTTGCGGCGCTGGCGGAATCTCCCTGAGGACCGTCCATGCCCGGCCGGACTCCCGAGCAGATCGTGATGTCCGCTGCGCAGGATGCGGCGGCCGGGACGATCCCGGGACAGGCGCCGGCATCCGCAATGGCGGTGCCTTCAGCTGCGGCGATGGAAGGGTCGCAGGGGCCGGCGCCCGCGGGGCCTGCGTCGGGCGCCGCCGGTGGAGGAAGCGGGGCTGCGACGTCGACCAGCGGTTCTCCTGCCGGGCCACCTTGCGCACATCCGAGGATCAGGGTCGCTGTCGTCAGCCAGGCTGCGTTGCGCATGTGCCCGCAAACTGGTCACGCCGAAGGTTGCGCGCACGCTTGCGGTCCGGTGCAGAACACATTTGACCTCGCGCGCTCTCTCCCGCAGGATGCCGCCCCGATGCCCCCGCGGATCGCCCTGTACCCGGGCTCCTTCGACCCGCCGACGAACGGCCATCTGAGCATCATCCAGCGGGGCCTGAAGATGTTCGACGGGCTGATCGTCGCGGTGCTGAAGAACCCGGCGAAGGACGAGCTGTTTAGCGTGGAGGAGCGCGTCCAGCTGCTGCGGGGGGCCGTGAACGACAAGCGCGTGCAGGTGAAGACGTTCTCCGGGCTGCTGGTGAAATTCGCCCAGCAGGAGGGCGTGAATGCCGTGCTGCGCGGGCTGCGCGCCGTGAGTGATTTCGAGTACGAGTTCCAGATGGCCAACATGAACCGCAAGCTCGATCCGGAGATCGAGACGCTCTTCATGATGACCGGTGAGGATTACTTCTACATCTCCAGCCGTTTCGTCCGGGACGTTGCGCGGCTGGGAGGCGAAGTGAGGGGGCTCGTGCCCCAGAACGTCCTGGAAGCCCTGAAAAAGAGGTTCAAGTGACGAGCAGGCGTCTCGAAGCGGTGAAGCCCTCGGCAACCATGGCGATGACGGCGCGTGCCATCCAGCTCCGGCGCGAGGGCCGGGACATCGTCTCCCTTTCCGTGGGCGAGCCGGACTTCCCGGTCTTTCCCCACGTCGAGCAGGCGCTCTCCGAGGCCCTGCGCAAGGGGTATACGAAGTACACGGCGTCGAACGGCATCATCGAGCTGCGCGAGGCGATCTCGGATTGGATGTTCCGCGAGGTGTCCGTCCGCTGGCCGGCCGGGCAGATCATCGCCACCTCCGGCGCCAAGCAGGCGCTCTACAACGCCTGCATGGCGCTCCTCGACGAAGGCGACGAGGCGGTGATCCCGAACCCGTACTGGGTGAGCTATCCGGAGATGGTGCGCCTTGCCGGAGCGAAGCCGATCGAGCTCGTGCTCCGGCAGGAGGACCAGTGGGCGCCGCGGCCGGAGGACCTCGAGCGGCTGCTCACTCCGCGGACCCGCGTGTTCATGTTCTCCAGCCCGTCGAACCCGACCGGAGCGGTCTGGAGCGCCGAAACGGTGCGCGGGATCGCCCGCGTGCTGGAGAAGTTCCCCAAGGTGATCATCCTCTCCGACGACATCTACGACAGGCTGGTGTACGGCGGGGTGAAGGCGACCAACATCCTCCAGGTGGCGCCCCAGCTGAAGGATCGCACCGTGCTCGTCAACGGCTGCTCGAAGGCGTACGCGATGACCGGCCTGCGGCTGGGCTGGGCGTGCGGACCCGCCGAGATCATCGCGGGCATGAACAAGGTACAAGACGCGAGCACCTCGAATCCCAGCTCGCTCTCGCAGCACGCCGCGGTGGCGGCGCTGCGCGGCCCGCAGGAACCGGTGGAAGCGATGCGCGCCCAGTTCGAGAAGCGACGCCACTTGATGGTCGACCTGCTCCGCCAGGTGCGGGGGGTCGATGCGCACGCGCCGGACGGCGCCTTTTACATCTTCGCAAACTTCGCCGGGCTGCTCTCGCGGAAGTATCGTGGCGAGCCGGTCGCCACCACGCAGCGGCTCGCGGAGATCCTTCTCGAGGACTTCGGCGTCGCCACCGTTTCGGGGAGCGCGTTCGGGCGCGAGGGGTTCCTGCGCCTGTCGTTCGCGATCTCCGAGGCGGACATCCGCAAGGCGATGGAGCGGGTCGCGCGGTGCGCGGCTTCGCTCGAGTAGATGGCGCGAGACGCCATCGCCGAGATCATCGCGTACAACCGGCCGGGTGAAGGACCCGCGGAGGCCACGGCGGAGGCGCTGCGGCGAAAGCTTTCGGCGCTGGCGAACACGCCGTTCCAGTTCCTTCGCGGCACCTTCCACCTCATGGCCTGCGACGTGCTGCAGTCGCGGGTTTCACTCGCGCGGGGGACGGCGCCGGTCGGTCTGATCGTCGGCGATCTCCACCTGGAGAACTTCGGCGTCTACCGCGGGCAGAGCGGAGCGCTGGTCTTCGACGTGAACGACTTCGACGACGTCGGCTTCGGTCCCGTCGATCTCGACCTCAAGCGCCTGTGCACGAGCGCGCTGCTCCTTCCCGGCATCGAGGCGCGCGTCCGTCTGGAAGCCGCGGTGGCGATCGCGCAAGCCTGGGCTTCCGAGCTGGAGAAGGTGGGCGGCCGGTTCCCCATCCCGCCCTGGACGCAGGACAGGGCGGAGGGTGAGGTCGCCGAGCTGCTCCGCGAGCGCGGGCGCCGCACGCAGGAGGAGCTGATCGAGAAGGTCGCGCCCGCGGGAGACCGGATCGCG
>MNFJ01000042.1 GCA_001918155.1 Deltaproteobacteria bacterium 13_1_40CM_4_68_19 | reverse complement strand
GCGGAGCTCGGGCCGAGGGTGAGGATGGCCTGGGTGTTCGGGTTGTTGCGCAAATACGCGCTCACCTTGCTCTCCACCGTGGTCGGATCATCGCCGGTGTCGATGGTAGAGGCGCGGAAGTCGGCCCCGACGGCTTCGGCGAAGCCCTTGCAGCGCTCGAACGAGGCGGGATTCGTCGCGTAGTGGTTCACGCAGAGGAAGGACTTCACGCCCGCCGCCTTGGCGCGCTCGCCCGCTCCCTTGCCGGCGTCGTACTCCGGCTGCCCCACGTGCATGATCGCGCCCAGGCTCTCGCTCTGTTTGGTGGTGCCGGAGTTGATGGTGATGAGGGGGATCTTCTTGGCAGTGACCGCCTGCATGGGCTTCTTCAGGACGTCATAGTCCGCGATGCTGCAGATGACCCCGTTGTAGTTGCGGGCGGCCGCCTGCTCGATCATGCGGGCCATGTCGGCCAGATCGCCGGAGGGCGGATTGCGGTAGTCGGTGTGGACGCCGAAGTCCTGGTCCGCCTCCTTGATCGCGTTCTTGATCGTGTTCCACCACGAATCCGAGTCGGGAGCATGGCTCACGAGGACGTAGCGGTCTGCCGCGAGGCCCGGGAGCGCTACGAGGGCGAGGCTGGCAGCGAGGAGCATCCTTCCGGTTCTGCGCATGGGAACCTCTGGGGACAGGGCGGTGAATCGTTTGGGGCGCGCCGGTCCGCGGCTCCAGGCCGGCGCACGGGTTGGCTGCCGTGCGAAACGCGCACAAGGTACCCGGACGCGGCACGGAATGCAACTGGGGTTCTAATCGAAGGCGCCAAACGAACCCCATTTCCATCCGCCGCGAGATTCTCTATACTGCGTTTGCGCACTGCGCCGCCGGCGGCACCGCCCCTGCGACGCCCTGCCAGGGAGGAACGCGCATGGTCGACATCGCCCTCATCGGCGCCGGCCGCATCGGCAAGATCCACGGTGGCAATCTCGCCCGCCAGGCGGGCATGCGCCTCCGGTACGTCTGCGACGCCGTCCCGCAGGCGGCCAGTGAGCTGGCGGCCCGGCTCGGCGCGACCGTAGCCAGCCTCGACCAGGTCTTCGCGGACGCCGCCATCCAGGCGGTGGCGATCGCTTCGTCCACCGACACGCACGCCGAGCTCATCTTGCGCGCCGCGAGCGCACGGAAGGCGATCTTCTGCGAGAAGCCCGTGGACCTGGACCTGGGCCGCGCCCGCGAGGTCCAGGCGGCGGTGGCAACGGCCCGCGTGCCCTGCCTGATCGGTTTCCAGCGGCGCTACGATCCGACCTTCGCCGCCCTCAAGCGCCGCCTCGATGCCGGCGAGATCGGCGAGGTCGAGATCCTCTCCATCACCAGCCGCGATCCGGCCCCGCCGCCGATCGCGTACATCGAGCGGTCGGGAGGCATCTTCAAGGACCAGCTCATCCACGATTTCGACGTCTGCCGCTGGATCCTCGGCGACGAGGCGCAGACGGTGTACGCGGCGGCGAGTTGCCTCGTCGATCCGGCCATCGCCAGGGCCGGGGACGCCGATACGACAGCCGTGACCATCCGCACGCGCAAGGGCCGGCTCTGCCAGATCAACACCAGCCGCCGCGCGGCTTACGGCTACGACCAACGATTCGAGGTGCTTGGGTCCGGCGGCATGCTGGCCGCGGGGAACCACCGTCCGACCGAGGTGAGCTGGCACCGGGCCGGCGCGATCTCGGTGGATCCGCCGGAGCCTTTCTTTCTCGAGCGGTACCGGTCGGCATACGCGGAGGAGATGGTCCACTTCGCCGCGGTGCTGCGGGAGGGAGCTGCGCCGCGCACCGGCATCGAGGATGGGATCCGGGCGCTGGAGATCGCCGAGGCCGCGACACGATCGTCGAAGGAGGGCAGGGTGATCGCGATCTGATGCGTTGGCCTGCCCCGGAGCGAAAGGAGGAGCCGCAGATGGCAGTGGCGTCTGGTACCGCCCGTAACACGCGGGTACCGCGGCCGCGCTACGCAAATGTGGGCGCGTTTCTCGCGGCCGTCGCGGCCGGGTACGAGTCGCTGCCGAAGCAGCTCCGGGCCATCGCCAGATACGTGGAGACGAACCGGGCCCGCATGGTGGTCACTCGCATCACCGACGTCGCCGCCGCCTGCGCCGTGCAGCCCTCCGCCGTGACGCGCTTCGCGCAGCGGTTCGGGTTCTCCGGCTACAGCGAGCTGCAAGCGCTCTTCCGCAAGGCGTTCAGCGACGGCGCGGCGCCGGGCGCGAGCTACACGGAGCGGATCCGCACGATGATGGCGGAGGGTGAGCTCCAGAGCAGTCCGGGAGGGATCACGCGCCAGCTCCTGCTCGCGAACCAGGGAGCGCTCGAGGAGTGCGCGCTCCATCTCGACGACTCCGCACTCGGGCGCGCCGTCTCCTTGCTCCATGACGCGGAGCACATCTACGTGGTGGGCGTCCGCCGTTCCTTGCCTGCGGCCGCCTACCTCACGTACCTGCTCGAGCACACCGCGAAGCGCGTCCAGCTCGTCTCCGGGCTCGGAGGCACCTTCGCCGGGCAGATGCGCGCCATCGGCAAGAAGGACCTCCTGGTCGCGGTGAGCTTCGCGCCGTACGGCAAGGAGACCCGCTTCTGCGTCCGCGTGGCCGAGGGGCGTGGCGCTCGCGTCCTCTCGCTCACCGACAGCGCCATGAGCCCCATCGCCCGGGCCGCCACCGTGACGCTGCTGGTGAAAGAGGCGAGCGCGTTCTCCTTCCGCTCGCTCACCAACACGATGTGCCTGTCCCAGGGCCTCTTCATCGCGCTCGCTTCGCGGCTCGAGCTCGATCTCGATCAGGCGGTCGATCAGGGAGCGATCGACTGACGCTCTCTTGCGCAACGCCTAAAGACATGGTCGCTAAGCCACCTTCGGTGGCCGCGACTATTTGTCCGGATTCGGGACCACGAAGTCGCGCACCAGCGCATCGAGGTCGGCCACGGCGCCGATGAACTGGCGCAGCGTGCGCCGGGTCGCGCCGTAGCCGTCGAACTCGTCCACGCCGAGTCCACCCTCGGTGTAGGCCCGGCGGAAGTCCGGGAATCGTTCCTGGAGCTCGCCGACGATGCCCGGGTCGACCGGCTCGTCGATGCGTGGGACCGCCGCGATCCCGCTCGCGTTGATCCGCACCTGCCAGGCGTGGGGCGGCGAGATCACCACGTCGCCTCCGATGAGCTGGCTCCAGTGCATGTGGTTGCGGAAGGCCGCGGAGAGCAGGCGGATGCGGTAGCCCCGCTCCTTGAAGAGGCGATACGTCTTCTTGAACACCGCCACGCCCGCCCATTCGAAGATGCCGGGATCGACGAGCACGCTCTCCTTCTCCGCTACCTTTTTCATCCAGTCATCGAGCCGTCCGACCATGATGGTGCAGACCGGACCCATGTCCGCGATGGGTTTGCCCTCCTTCTCCCGGCGCTTCAGACCGCGCTCCACGGCTTCCGCCACCGCCACGCATTGCGGAAGCGTGAAGCTCACGGTCGCGTTGATGGAGACTCCGCGGTACGTCGCCTCCTCGATGGCGGGGATTCCGGCGCGCGTCGCGGGAATCTTCACGATCATGTTCGGCGCCAGCTTGCTGAAGCGCACCGTCTGCTCGAGGATGGCCTCGCTGCTGCGGAAATTGCGCGGATCGGTCTGGATGGAGAGCCGCCCGTTGCGGCCGCGGTGCTTCTCGAATGCCGGCCGCAGCAGCTCGGCGGCCCGGACCGAGAGCTCCTCGATGAGCTTCCATCCGATCTGGTCCTCGGTCGCCGACGGCATCTCCCGGATCAGCTCGGCGATGCGCGGCTTCCAGGTGCCCATCTCGTCCTTCAGCGCGCTGAGGGCGATCACCGGGTTGCAGGTCGCCCCCACCGCTCCGTGCGAGATGGAGTCGGTCAGCTCCGCGATCGAGGCGGAGTCGTTCCACAGGCACGTGGGCGTGGTCTGCGTCATCTGCTGCAGCGGGCTCTTGTACGCGGTCGCGGCGGAGGTCATGGCGCGCGCAAGGTACCAAGGGAAACAAGCAGGCGCAACCGGACTTCTAGACCACCGCCACGAACGGAAATGAATTTCTACGCCGCGGATCGCGCAGGGTCTTCCGTGTTGACGGGCTCCCCCGAAATGCCGCAAAAGGTGGGCGCAGTCGTCGGCGCGCGCGCGTCCGACGGAAGGCCCCGGGGGGCCAGTCACCCCAACGCTCGCGGATCGACGCCGTTTCCAAGGAGGAAACCATGAACACGAAGTGCCGTGCATCGTGTGCCGCACTGCCGATCCTCGCCCTCCTCGCGGTGGGCGGGGGCGGGTCCTCGGCCCGCGCCGAGGAGAAGAAGCCGGTGGTCGGCCTGGTGATGAAGTCGCTCGCCAACGAGTTTTTCAAGAGCATGGAGGAGGGCGCCCGCAAGTTCGCCGCGGAGGACGGCACCTTCACCCTGGTGCCGGTCGGCATGAACTCCGAGACCGACATCGACACGCAGATCTCGGCCATGGAGAACTTCATCACCCAGAAGGTCGACCTGATCTGCGTCGCGCCGGCCGACTCGGTGGGGCTGGTCGCCCCGGTGAAGAAGGCGATCAAGGCTGGGATCACCGTCGTCAACTTCGACGTGAAGCTCGACGACAAGGCGCTCGCCAAGGCGGGGCTCAAGGATCTGGTCTTCGTCGGCCCCGACAACCGGGAAGGAGCCTATCTGGCGGGCAACGAGCTGGCGAAGAAGCTGGGCAAGGGCGGCAAGGTATTCATCATCGAGGGCAACCCCGGCGCCGACAACGCCAAGATGCGCAAGGCGGGGTTCGAGAAGGCGGCCAAGGAGGGCGGGCTCAAGGTGCTGGTCTCGCGCACCGCGCACTGGGAGACCGAGGAGGCCAACACGCTCGTGACCAATCTCTTGACCTCGCATCCGGACGTGCAAGGCATCATGGCCGCGAACGACTCGATGGCGCTCGGCGTGGTGAAGGCGCTCGACGCCGCGGGGAAGTCGGGCAAGGTCCAGGTGGTCGGATTCGACAACATCCCCGCCATCCAGAAACTGGTGAAGGACGGGAAGGTGCTCGCCACCATCGACCAGTTCGGGCCGGAGATGGCCGCGAACTGCATCAAGACCGGCTTCCGCATGAAGAAGGGAGAGCACCTGAAGGGCTGGCTCAAGACTCCCGTCAAGCTGATCACCGCGACCGATCTGATGTAGCGCTCCGCGCGGCGGAGGCCCGCCTCCGCCGCCCCCCCCGATAGCCACTTGGTCGACCTCGGCAACGCCGCGCCACCGGACATCATCGAGTTCCAGGGGACGACGAAGCGGTTCCCCGGGGTGCTCGCATTGGACCGGGTGGACCTCGCGATTCACCGGGGGGAGGTGCACGTCCTCGCCGGCCAGAACGGCGCCGGCAAGTCGACGCTGGTGAAGCTGCTCTGCGGCCTGTACATCGCGGACGAGGGAGCCATCCTCCTCGAAGGCAAGCCGTACGCTCCGCGGAGCACCGTGGCGGCCATCCGGGCCGGGATCCGGATCGTCTACCAGGAGTTCAACCTCCTTCCGTATCTCACCGTCGCCGAGAACATCTTCTTCGAGCGCCTGCCCCGTCGCGCCGGGCTGGTGGACTTCGCCCGGCTCTTCCGTGACGCCGAGGCGATGCTGGCGCAGGTCGGACTGGAGATCTCGCCGCGCGCGCGGGTGGAAACGCTGGGCGTGGCGCAGATGCAGCTGCTCGAGATCGCCAAAGCGCTCTCCACGCAGAGCAAGGTGCTGATCCTCGACGAGCCGACCGCGACGTTGACGCCTCCCGAGATCCAGCGCCTGTTCGGGATCATCGCCCGCCTCAAGGCCCGCGGGGTGACGGTCCTCTACATCTCGCATCGGCTCCAGGAGCTGTTCGAGGTGGGTGAAAGGATCACGGTCTTGCGCAATGGGCGCAAGGTAGAGACCCTCGCCGCGCGCGACGCGAGCATTCCCCGGCTCGTGCGGCTCATGGTGGGCAAGGAGCTCGGCGAGGAATATCCGTTCCATCCGGAATCGGGGATCGGCGCGGAGATCCTGCGGGTCGAGGAGCTTCAGCCGCGGGGCAAGCCGCATGCCGTCTCCTTCGCCTTGCACCGCGGCGAGCTGCTCGGCGCCGCCGGGCTGGTGGGTTCGGGGCGCACCGAGCTGGTGCGCGCCCTCTTCGGGGCGGACGCGAAGGAATCAGGGCGCATCTATCGCGACGGCTCCGAGGTGAGCATCCGCCGCCCGCGCGACGCCGTCCGCCACGGCATCTGCCTGCTCACCGAGGACCGCAAGGCGCAAGGGCTCATCCTGGCAATGTCTTGCTCTGCCAACGTGACCATCACCGATCTGCGGCGGGTCTCCCACGCCGGCCTCCTTCAGGATTCGGCGGAGCGGAGCGCCACACGGGAGCTGGTCGACGACCTGGACATCAAGACGCCGTCGGTCGACCAGCTCGTTGCCAACCTCTCGGGAGGCAATCAGCAGAAGGTGGTGGTCGCCAAGTGGCTCTTCCGCCGCTCCGAGGTGCTCATCTTCGACGAGCCGACGCGCGGGATCGACGTCGGCGCCCGTTTCGAGATCTACCAACTCCTCTGGCGGCTGGCGGCGGCGGGGAAGGGCATCCTCATCGTCTCCTCGGACCTTCCCGAGCTGATGGGCATCTGCCACCGGATCCTGGTCTTCTCGAACGGGAAGATTACCGGCGATCTACCGCGCAGCGGGTTCAGCCAGGAGCGGATCCTTTCCGCCGCCTACCAGGAGTACGTGCACGGAAGGCCCCAGGCCGACTCCACTGCCGGAACCGGTCACGCCTGAGGAGTCGCATGCGCGTGAAGCAGATCCTCTACCTGCTCCTGCGCGAGGCCGGCATCGGGCTGGCCCTGATCCTCATGGTCATCGCGTTCTCGGCGGCGGCGCCGCGCTTCGCCTCGATGGCGAACGTCACCAACATCCTCACGCAGATCAGCATCAACACCGTCATCTCCGTGGGCATGACGTTCGTGATCCTGCTCGGCGGCATCGATCTTTCGGTCGGCTCGGTGCTGGCCCTGGCGACGATCGTCGGCGGCATGATCATCACCAACGAGAACCTCTCGCCCGGGACCGCGATCCTCCTCTCGGTGCTCGGCAGCGCGCTGACCGGCTGCCTCTGCGGCGTGTTCAACGGGGTCGTCTGCGAGCGCTGGAAGATCCACTCCTTCATCGTGACGCTCGGGATGCTGAACATCGCCCGCGGAGCCGCTCTGCAGATCAGCAACTCCCGGACCATCTCCGAGTTCCCCGATGCGTTCAACGACGTGGGAGCCGCGACGATCTTCGGCGTGCCCGTCATCTTTCTCATCGCGCTGGCGGTGGTGCTGGCCGGCCGGTTCATCCTCGCGCGCACGGTGTTCGGCCGGATGATCTACGCCATCGGAAACAACGAGGAGGCGGTCCGGCTCTCGGGCCACGATCCGTCCGTCTACAAGGTCGTCGCCTTCATCGTCTGCGGCGGCATGGTCGGAGTGGCTGCGATCATCTACATGATGCGCCTGAACATCGCGAGCCCCATCCTCGGCGTCGGGTTCGAGCTGAACGCCATCGCCGCGGTGGTGATCGGCGGCACCAGCATGAGCGGGGGGAAGGGCTCGATGATCGGCACGCTCCTCGGGGCGTCGATCATGGGCGTCTTGAACAACGGCCTGCTGCTCCTCGGGATGGGCGACTTCGCCCGGCAGATGGTGACCGGACTGATCATCGTGGTGGCGGTGATCATCGACAAGTACCGGGCGCAAGCCTTCCTGCGGAGCTCCTACGAATTGGCACCAGCCCCGCCCCGGGAGGAACCGCATTTGCGCGACACCGGACCAGGGCCGCGCGTGTGAAGCCCGGCGGCGCGTCAATCTCCCGTCGTCGCGGCAGTCACCTCGTGCGCGAACGGGATCGACGGCTGTGCTCCAGCGCGTGTCACGCTGATCGCGGCGGCGGCCTGGGCAAAGGCGATGGCGTCGGTGACGGTGCGGCCCGCCGCCAGTGCGGCGCAGAATCCGCCGACGAAAGTGTCGCCCGCTCCGGTGGAGTCCACTGCCTGCACCCGACGAGCCGGGAAATGCTGCACGCCGTCGCCCGTGACGGCCACGACGCCGCGCTCTCCGAGAGTGACGAGGACGTTCGCGGCGCCTTGGATGCGCAGACGCCGCGCCACCTCGGTCGCGCTCTCGATCGATTCCACGCGCAGACCGCTGAGCATCGCCGCCTCGATTTCGTTCGGCACGAGGAAGTCGGCGCATTGGATCAGGGCCGGCGGGAGGGGCTGCGCCGGAGCGGGATTGAGCACCACGATCTTTCCCTGCTGCTTGGCCGCGCGCGCTGCATGCTCGACCGTGGCAAGAGGCGTCTCCAGCTGCAGGGCGACGACGCGCGTGCTGGCGATCAGGCGGGCCTGGCGGTCGATGTCTTCGGGAGCGAGCTGCCCGTTGGCGCCGGACACGACGACGATGCCGTTGCGTCCGCCATCGTCCACCACGATCAGGGCCACCCCCGATGATCGTCCCGGGACCGTGCGCACTGCGGAGACGTCGACGTGGTCCGCCTCCAGTCCGGCGCGAAGCTGGCGCCCGAAGGCATCCTCGCCGACGCAGCCGATCATCGCCGTCCGAGCACCGAGGCGCGCCGCCGCCACAGCCTGGTTTGCTCCTTTGCCGCCCGGCACGGTCGAGAAGCCGCCGCCGAGCAGCGTCTCCCCTGGCACGGGCAGGCGTGGAGCGCGCACCACCAGGTCCATGTTCAGGCTGCCGACGACGACGACCTCGCTCATCGCGCGGCGAACTCTACAACCGGCCGGTGCCCGCGCGACAGTGACGACGGGGCCAAAAGGTGCTTTCCTCGTTCCCCCCGCACGGACGGCACGCCCATGAAGCGAGGAACCTTGCTGCACCCCGAGCTGTCCCGCGTCATCGCGCGCCTCGGCCACGGCGATGCGCTGGTGATCGCCGACGCCGGGCTGCCGATCCCCGCCGGCGTCGAGCGCATCGACCTCGCCTTCGCCCCCGGCAAGCCTGCCTTCATGGACGTGCTCGAGGCGGTCCTCGCCGAGATGGAGGTGGAGCGAGCCGTCCTCGCGCAGGAGGTGAAGAGCGCGTCCGCGGTCTTCCACGAGCGGGTGCAAGGCAGGCTCGCGTCGCTGCCCAGGATCCGCGCCCGCGGCGTCGAGCTCGTTTCGCACGACGAGCTGAAGCGCCTCTCGCAGGGAGCGCGCGCCATCGTTCGAACCGGCGAGTTCACGCCCTACGCGAACGCCGTCCTCTTCAGCGGAGTCGTGTTCTAGTCGCGGCCGCCGAAGGCGGCTTGGCGACCATGCCTGAGCGCAAACCGTGCCGGCACGGGGTATGAAATATGTTCCAGGAGCGTTCGCGCGTGGCCCTCCTCGAGATGCTGGGCAGGCTCGCCGTGGAGAAGGCGGCCGAGCTGGCGAAGGGGGGAATGCGCCCGGGAAGACGGAGTTCATCCCGGTGGCGCTGAACATCGTGACCGACGCCAAGTGCAAATGACACGGCGCAGCGAGCGAGTGCGGACATCCGATCGGGGCCCCGGGCTTTGCCGGTAATGCGCGGTTTTGATATGCCCCGCGTCCGCCGCATCCGTCGCGAACCTTTTGGGGAGGTCCCATGCCAGTCGGGTCACGTGTCGCCGTCCTTTTCTCCGCCGCGCTCGTATTCGCCGGAACGGTCCTCGGCGCCCGCTCAGCCGCCGCGCAAGCCACCGTCTCGGTCGCTTGCGGCTCCGTCGGCGCCGAGTTCGATCTCTGCAAGACCGGCGCTGAAGCATGGGCCAAGAAGACCGGCAACCAGATCAAGGTCGTCTCGGTCCCGAAGGACTCCAACGAGCAGCTGGCGCTGTTCCAGCAGCTGCTCTCGCAGAAGTCAGGCGAGATCGACGTCATCCGCATCGACGTCGTCTGGCCCGGTCTGCTCGCGCAGCATCTGGTCGACATGGGCAAGGAAGTGCCGAGGGACGTCATCGCGCAGCACTTCCCCGCGATCATCGAGGCGAATACGGTCAGCGGGCACCTCGTCGCGCTGCCCGCATTCACCGACGCGGGCCTTCTCTACTACCGCAAGGACCTGCTGGAGAAGTACGGAAGGAAGGCGCCCACCACCTGGCAGGACTTGACGGAGACGGCGAAGATCGTCCAGGACGGCGAACGCAAGGCGGGCAATGACAAGATCTACGGCATCGTCTTCCAGGGCCGCGCGTACGAGGGCCTGACCTGCAACGCGCTGGAGTGGGTGGACAGCTTCGGCGGCGGCACCATCGTCGACGGGCAGGGCAAGGTCACCATCAACAACCCCAAGGCGATCGCGGCGATCAAGCTGGCCGCCTCCTGGATCAAGAACATCGCCCCCGAGGGCGTCCTCAACTACGCCGAGGAGGAAGCCCGCGGCGCGTTCCAGTCCGGCAACGCGGTGTTCATGCGCAACTGGCCGTACGCGTGGGCGCTCTCGCAGGCGCCCGACAGCCCTGTGAAGGGCAAGGTCGGCGTGATGGCGCTGCCGAAGGGCGGAGCGGAGGGCAAGAACACCGGAACGCTCGGCGGCTGGCAGTGGGCGGTGAGCAAGTACTCGAAGAATGCCAAGGCCGCGGTCGATCTTGCGATGTACCTGACGAGCCCGGAGGAGGAGAAGCGGGCGGCCATCGAGGTGAGCTTCAACCCGACCATCCCGGCGCTCTACAAGGACAAGGACATCCTGGCGAAGAACCCGTTCATCGGCGAGTTGCTCAGCACCTTCACGAACGCGGTGGCGCGTCCTTCGCGCGCGACGAAGAGCAAGTACAACCAGGTCTCGAGCGAGTTCTGGAACGCGGTGCACGAGGTGCTCTCCGGCAAGAGCGACGCCGAGGCGAGCATCTCCAAGCTGGAGAAGAACCTCAACCGGATCTCCCGCAACGGGAAGTGGTAGGAGGCCGCCGTGGCGGTCGCGCAATCGCAACTCACCCGCCAGCGGCGGCGCGCCGCCCTGGCGTTCATCGTGCCGATGATGACCGTGCTCGCGGCCGTCGCGGGCTGGCCGCTCTTGCGGACGATCTACTTCTCGTTCACCGACGCGAACCTCGACAACATGGGGTCCTACGCGGGGGTGGGGTTTGCGAACTTCGCTTCGCTCGCCCAGGACCCTGAATGGTGGCACGCGGTGAAGAACACCGTGGAATTCGCGGCGATCTCGGTCACGCTCGAGACCATCCTCGGGCTCGTCATCGCGCTTACCCTGAACGCGCACCTGGCGGGCCGCGGCATCGTACGTGCCGCGGTCCTCATCCCCTGGGCGATCCCGACCGTGGTCTCCGCGCAGATGTGGAACTGGATGTACAACGATCTTTACGGGGTCCTGAACTACATGTTGCTCAAGGTGGGGTTCATCGATCACCCGTACGCCTGGACGGGCAGCCCGAGGCTCGCGCTCGCCGCGGTGATCATCGTGGACGTCTGGAAGACCACACCGTTCATGGCCTTGCTCATCCTGGCGGCGCTCCAGCTGTTGCCCGGGGAGATCTACGAGGCGGCAAAGCTGGACGGAATCCCCGCTCCGAAGGTGTTCTGGAAGGTGACGCTGCCGCTCATCCGCCCCGCGCTGATGGTCGCCGTCATCTTCCGCACCCTCGACGCCCTGCGGATCTTCGACCTGCCTTACGTCCTCACCGGCAACAGCCGGGAGACGGCGTCGATGGCGGTGTATGCCCGGCAGAAGCTGATCGACTTCCAGGACGTGGGCTACGGCTCCGCGGCGTCCACGTTCCTCTTCGTGGTGATCGCGGTGTTCACGGTCGTCTACATCACCGCCGGCCGCGTCCGGTTCGAAAGCCGCTGACATGAAAGCGCGCAAAATCATCTTCACCTCGCTCTTCTACCTGCTCGTCACCGCGATCGTCGTCTACACGATCTTCCCTTTCTACTGGGCCATCGTCTCCTCGCTGAAGGAAGGCAGCGCGCTGTACAAGATCGACTTCCTGCCTCCGAAACCAGAGTGGGGGAACTACACGGCCGTCTTCAAGGAGCAGCCGTTCGGGAGGAACATCCTCA
>MNFJ01000048.1 GCA_001918155.1 Deltaproteobacteria bacterium 13_1_40CM_4_68_19 | reverse complement strand
GCTTACTGCTTCCTGATCGTATCCTTCGCCTTCGCCGCCCCGGTGAAGCTGATCACTGCGAACTTGCCCTGGACCTCGACCACCGCCCCGTTGCCCGTCTGCTTCTCGTCCGCCCCGAGCTTCGCGCCCGTATCCGGGTCGATGAGCGCGTCCCCCACGTTGAAGACGTTGAACTTGTCGCCCACCTTGATGCCCGCCAGCGATCCGAGATTGATCCAGGCCCGCGTCCCTTCGACCTTGATGATCTTCCCTTCGACGCCTCCCGCCGGAGCCGCCGCCGCCAGCACGCGTTCCAGGTAGTCGCCGCCGGCCAGCTTCTCCACCACCGCCCTGGACGCCTTCTGGATCGTCTCGCTGGCGATTCCCCATTCCGTGTCGCGGCTCAGGCTGCTGCCTTTGAGGAACCCACCGCCCGACTTGACGTCCCCGTCCGCCGCTACCGACAAGACGCGCTCCGCGGTGGTCGTGTCGACGAAGCGCAGGCTGATCGTCGCGAAGGACTGGACCATGTGCCCGCCGACGTTGAACGGGCCCACGGCGGCCTTGGTGACGTCGACGTTGAACTTGTCGATCCCTCCCATCACCACGTACTTGACGCCCAGGATCTTCCCGACCTTCGCCGCGGTCGCCGGATCGACCGCTCCCGCCGTGGCGAGCCCCTGCTCCTTGAGCACGAGGTTGAGCTTGTCGCGTTCGACCACGCTGAACTTCGCAGACAGAAGCTTGTTCTCGGAGAACTCGTTGTCGATCTGGTTGCGGGCGGCCGGACCGAGCTGATTGGAGTACCAGTACTGAGCGCCTGCATGATTTTCGAATTCCCAGATCGCGACGCGGATCTTGCCTTGCGCGAACCCCCGGGACGGTACGGCGAGCGACAACGCCAAGGACGCGAACAGGATTGCTGACGTCTTCCCCCTCATGGCACACCTCGATGCGGGCCGTCAGGCCATCTGGAAGAGGGCGCCAGTATGCGGCGTTCGCCGGACCGGCACCAGAGGGGGCGGCCGGCCGGTCCGACGGCGCCGGGTGAGACGTCCGGCGGACATCGGGCGACGAAACCGTAGGGGAAGAATTTCGTTTCATTTCCCCCGCTAACGGATCGGAGCGAATGCGTGTCTCATCGCGGCGCAGAAGTGCCGAAGCGCGCCGCTTCGCGGCGAGGGAGGGCACCGATGCCGCAAGGCTTCTCACCGCTTCGCTGGAGTCCGCTCGCCGCCATTCTCGCGGCCGCGACGTTGCTCGCCCTGATCCTGGTGAATCTGCTGACGCTCGGAGGGATCAATTCGGCTCGGCCGCTGATCATCCACACGCGCCAGCTGCATGACGCCCTGGGGCGCATGCGCGCAGCGCTCGCCGATGCCGAGAGCGCGCAGCGAGGGTTCCTGCTCACCGGAGATCGCCTCTTTCTCGAGGCGGTCCAGCGGGCCAACGATTCCCTCTTCGCCGGTTTCGCCCAAGTCATGAGAGCGGCGGCCGACGACGGCATGCCGGAGGGCCGCATGTCCGAACTGGAGCGGCTCGCGTCAGCGAGGATGGATCAGATTCGCCGGACGATCGAGCTCTACCAGCGCGGACAGACCGCCGCGGCCTTGGCCCTCTTTCGCGGCAGAGGCAATTCCGGGATGGACGAGGTCCGGCGCGTGATCGACGAGCTCCGCGCTCGGGAGGACCGGCGCCTGGCCGACCGTACCGTGAAGGCCCGGCGCAATCTCGATCTCGCCATCTGGATCGACGTCGGCGCCGGCCTGGGTCTGCTCGTGCTCGGCGCGATCCTGTTCGCGATCGATCGCGACATCGCGCGCCGCAAGGTGCTGGAAGCGGCGCTCCGGGAATCAGCGCAGTTCCAGGAGCAATTCGTCGGAGTCCTCGGCCATGACTTGCGCAATCCATTGGGAGCCATCTCGATGGCGACCGATCTCCTCCAGCGGCTGGGACCTCCGCCGTCAGAGGCCCACGTGCTGCGGCGGATTGCGTCCAGCGCCGCACGCATGGACCGGATGGTCGTCCAGCTGCTCGACCTGACGCGCGCGCGGCTGGCCGGCGGCATTCCGCTAGACCTCAAACCGGGAACCAATCTTGCGCTGATCGCCGCGGCGGCGGTGGAAGAGCTCCGGGTCGCGCATCCGCAGGCCCGGGTGACCGTCGACGCCCCGAGGGAAGTGATGGGCGATTGGGACCCGGATCGAATGGCCCAGGTCGTTTCCAACATGGTGGCGAATGCAATCCAGCACGGGGCCGGCGCCGACATCGAGGTCCGGGTGGGAAGCGCGAACGCCTCCGCGATCCTGGAGGTGCACAACGGCGGTCGGCCCATACCCCCCGACCTCCTGCCGCGGATCTTCGAGCCGTTTCGCCGCGGCGCGAAGACGGGCGCGAAGCAGGCGGACGGGCTCGGACTGGGCCTCTTCATCGCGCGGCAGATCGTCCTTGCACATGGCGGGAAGATCGGCGTGCGCTCGGCGGAACGGGACGGGACGACGTTCACCGTCGCCTTGCCGTCGGAGGCCGGCCAGCGAAGCGGAGCCGCGACGGTTGCCGTCGCGTCTGCTCAGGGCGCTGGGGGCCGTCTGGTGCCGGGGCGTTCCGCTCTTTGACTTTCCAGCATCGCTGGAAGGATCATCTGCCCTCCCAGGCGCTGTCGGAGGTCTCCCCATGGCACCTCGACGCGGAACCACACGCCGCCGATTCCTGAAGTCCACCGGGCTCGCCCTCGCGGGGCTGGGCTTGCCCCGGGCAATCGGCGCCGCGACCGCGGATCTGAAGCTGAAGAAGCCGATCAAGATCGGTTGCCAGACGATCCTCTCCGGTCCGCTGGGCGGGTACGGCGAGTTCATGCGCAAAGGCGCCACGCTGGCGATGGAGGAGATCAACGCCCAGGGCGGAATCGGCGGCAGCCCGATCGAGATCAGCTTCCGCGACGAGGAGCTGAAGGTCGACGTCGGCGTGAAGAACGCACGCTACTTCGTCGAGGACTGGGGCGCGGATTTCCTCATCGGGATCGATTCCAGCGCCGTCGCGCTGGCCGTCGGCGAGATCATGCCTTCCCTCAACCGGATCCTGATCGTGACCCACGGCGCCACGGAGAAGTACAACGAGGACCTGGTCTTCAAGCGGCACGTGCGCCAGTGCTTCCGCGTCTGCGTTCCGGTGTACCAGGACGGCATCGCCTCGGCGCTGGTGGCGAAGGACTTGCCGGTGAAGCGATGGGCCACCATCTCGCCGGACTACGAGTACGGCCACACCTCGTGGAGGATGTTCCGCGCCTACCTGAAGCGGTTCAAGCCGGACGTGGAATTCGTGGGAGAGAGCTTCGCCAAGTTCGGCACCGTCGACTTCTCCAGCCACATCAGCAAGGTGATGGGCTTGAGCCCTGAAGGCATCTTCTCCACCGAGTGGGGCGGCGAGGCCGTCACCATGGTGAAGCAGGCGAAGCTCTTCAAGGTGTTCGAGCAGACCAAGGCGTTCATGATCGGCATGGGCGCGGCGATGGACGTGCTGCAAGGCCTCGGCGCGGACTACCCCGACGGCGTGTGGGCATCCGGCCGGTACTACTTCGGCTATCCGGATTCAGCGGAGAACAAGCGCTTCAACGAGGCGTTCCGCAAACGCTGGGACACGTACCCGAGCTATCCATCCGAGACAGCGTACACCGCGGTACAGGCGCTGAAGAAGGCGGTGGAGAAAGCGCGGTCGGTGGAGACCGAGAAGGTGATCGAGGCGCTCGAGGGCCTCGAGCTCGATCGACCCGCGGGCAAATGCGTGATCCGCAAGGAGGACCACCAGGCCGTCTACGCGGTGCCCTGGGGACAGATCCGGCACGACCCGAAGTTCCCCATGCCCACGTTGACGAACCTCAAGGTCTTCACCACCGACGAGTACTACCGCAAGCCGCCGTTCGCGCCAGTCGAGGGTTAGGTGCTCTTCCAGGGCCTCGTCGGCCTGAGCGAGGCCATGTACCTCTGGCTGGTCGCTGCGGGCCTCTCGCTGATCTTCGGCGTGATGCGCGTCCTCAACTTCGCGCACGGAAGCCTGTACATGCTCGGCGCGTACTTCGCCTGGGTGGCGTTCCGGGTGAGCGGGAGCTTCTGGGTGGCGCTCCTCGTCGGCCCGCTCGTGGTTGCGGCGGTGGGTTGGGCGATGGAGTTCGGCTTCCTGCGCCGCGTCTATTCCGCGCCCGAGGCGTTCCAGCTCCTGCTCACCTTCGCATTCGTGCTCATTCTCGACGACGCGGTGAAGCTCGTCTTCGGGCCGGTGTACCAATCTCCGCCCACGCCGGCGGCGCTCTCCGGCGCGGTGCTGATCGGGCATTCGGTCCTGCCGACGTACCATCTGTTCATCCTCGGCGTCGGCGCCCTGGTCGGCTTAGGGCTCTGGGTCTTCCTGGAGAAAACGAGCTTCGGGCTCGTCATCCGCGCGACCGCGGCCGACCGGGAGATGGCGCGCGCTCTCGGCGTCCGCGCCTCCCGGCTGTTCACCTGGGTGTTCATCCTCGGTGCATGGCTGGCCGGCCTGGGCGGGGCGCTGTCCATGCCCGTTCGCGCCATCTCGCCGGGGATGGGCGAGCTCATCATCATCGAAGCGTTCGTGGTGGTCGTGCTGGGCGGGCTCGGGTCCTTGCGCGGGGCGTTCGTCGGGTCGCTGCTGATCGGCCTGTTGCACGCTTACGGGCTCCTGTTCATGCCCGTGTTCGAGCTCGCGCTGGGCTACATGGCGATGGCCCTGGTGCTCATCGTGCGGCCCTGGGGCCTCTTCGGCATTCGCGAGGGATGAATGCGCGCGCGCCTCGCCGCCGGAGCGGTGCTCGCCGTCGTGGTGCTGCTGGTGCCCGCGATCGCCGGGCCATTCCTGCGTTACCTCGTGCTCAACATGCTGCTCCTCGCGCTCCTCGCGCTCTCGTTCAATCTATTGTTCGGCATGACCGGGCTGCTCTCCTTCGGCCAGGGCGCCTTCTACGCGGGCGGCGCATACTCGGCCGCGCTGCTGCTGCGGGCGGGCGTCCCACTGCTCTGGTCCATCTTGCTCGGTGCGCTCGCCGCCGCAGCGCTGGCGGCCGTCCTCGGCGCGTTCTGCGTCCGGCACACGCGCATCTACTTCTCCATGCTCACCCTGGCGTTCGGGATGCTGGTCTACGCGGTGGTTTGGAAGTGGACCGCCGTGACCGGCGGCGACGACGGTCTCATCGGCATTCCGCGCGCCCGGATCGGGCTTCCCGGTCCCCTCGACTTCAGCCTGGACTCCCCCGCGCGCTACTACCTGTTCGCCGCCGTCCTGGTCCTGCTTTCGATGGCCGTGCTCCACCGCCTCTCCGCGTCGCCCCTCGGGCTCGCGCTTCGGGCCATCCGGGAGAACGCCGAGCGCGCCGAGTTCAGCGGCGTCCCCGTGCGGCGCACGATCTACATCGCCTTCGTCACGGCAGGCCTCTTCGCCGGTCTCTCCGGCGCGCTGCTCGCGCCGCTGGAGCAGACGGTCTCGCCCTCCACCGCGCATTGGACGAAATCCGCCGAGCCGGTGATGGCGACGCTCATCGGCGGCCCGCTCTCCTTCCTCGGACCGATCCTCGGGGCCGTGGTGTACCTCGGGCTGAAGGAGATCATCGTCCGGTTCACCGAGTACTGGCTCCTCGTCTTCGGGCTCGTGCTCCTCGCGATGGTGCTCGTGTTCCGCGGCGGGCTTGTCGGCGCCGCCAGCCGGCTGAGGATGCCGAGGCGGCGGACATGAGCGCGGTCCTCGAAGTGCGAGGGTTGCGGAAGTCGTTCGACGACTTCACCGCCGTCGCCGGGATCGATCTCGCCTTGCCCGAAGGCGGCATCACTGCCGTGATCGGCCCCAACGGCGCCGGCAAGACGACCTTCATCAACCTCCTCAGCGGAAAGCTGGTCCCCGACGAGGGAAGGGTCGTCTTCGCCGGAGCCGACGTGACCCGGCTGCCGCCCAGCGCCCGCGTGCGCGTGGGAATGGCGCGCACGTTCCAGATCACGAACGTGTTCCCGCTGCTCTCGGTGGAAGAGAACGTGGCAGTGCCGGTGCTCGCCCGCGCGGGCCTCGCGCTCGAGCCGCGACGCAGGGTCGACGCGTTCGATGATGCCCACGCGCAGGTCCGCAGGCTGCTTGAGACCGTCGGGCTCGCCGCGCGTGCATCCGACGCCGCCGGAGCGCTCTCGCACGGCGACCGGCGCCTGCTGGAGATCGCGATGGCGCTCGCCTCCGAGCCGCGCCTGTTGCTCCTCGACGAGCCGACTGCCGGCATGGGGGCCGCAGAGCGCGATCGCGTGCTCGCGCAGGTGCGCGCGCTCGCTGCCCGTTCGTCGCTCACCATCCTGCTCGTGGAGCACGACATGGAGGTGGTGTTCGGGCTGGCGGCCCGCATCGTCGTGCTGCACCAGGGGAGGGTGATCGCCGATGGCGCGCCGCAGCAGATCCGCGACGATCGGCGCGTGCGCGAGATCTATCTCGGCGACGCCGACGTGGTCCCTCCGCCGGGGGAGGCCGCGGCGCAGACCGGTGCGCCCCTCCTGGAGGTCAGGCACCTCGATGCAGGCTACGGGCTCGCGCATGTGCTGCACGACGTGAGCTTCACCGTGGCGCGCGGAGAGATCGTCGCGCTGCTCGGCCGCAACGGCGTCGGCAAGACGACCGCGCTGCGCAGCCTCTCGGGACTGAACGCGCCGTGGCGCGGAAGCGCAATCGAGCTCGCGGGCAGGCCCGTCGCGGGCGAGCCTCCCGAGCGCCTTGCCGCGCTGGGCGTGAGCTACGTTCCCGACGATCGGCGCATCTTCGCTGACCTGAGCGCGGCGGAGAACCTGCGCGTCGCCATGCTGGCGCTGCGGCGCGAGAGGACGCGCTGGACGCGGCAGCGCATCGAGAAGATCTTCCCGCCGCTTGCGACGCTCTGGGACCGCAAGGGCCGCCACCTTTCCGGGGGCGAGCAGAAGATGCTCGCCATCGCCCGTGCCCTGACCACGGACCCTTCGCTGCTGCTCCTGGACGAGCCGTCGGAAGGCTTGAGTCCGCTCATCGTCCGCATCCTTGCCGACGCGCTCGCGCACATCCGCAGCGAAGGCGTGACGGTGCTGCTTGCGGACCAGAATCTCATGTTCGCGCGCGCCGTGGCCGATCGCGCGCTGGTGATGGAGCGCGGCCGGCTGGTGCACGTGGCCTCGCGTGCGGACCTCGCCGGGAACGATCCTGCGCTCCAGCGCCTTCTCGCCGTGTGATGTCAGCGCGGCTCGGCCGTCATCTCGACTCGAGGCGCGCGACGTCGCCCGGCTTGAAGTCGCGGGCATCCATCGGGTCCTCGAGGACGAAGGCGACCAGGCCAGGCCCGCGCGCAGTGGCGCGAGCGGGATCGAGCGCGGCGACGCGAGCTTCGTTGAGGAACGGCCGTTTTCCCAATTCGATGCGAGCTCCACGCTGGAGCGGGCGTGCGAACACCACGGGCACACACTGGACGCCGCCCTCGTTGATCAGCAGCGCCGCTTCGACCTCGAACTCCATGGCCGCACTTCTATGCACGATCGCCGGTCGATGCATTCACCTTCGCTGCCGTGTCGCCGGCCATCCAACGCCCGGGACATGGCCGCTCTCGCCAGTGAGCTCCCACCGCACCAGCGAAACGGGGATCAGCCCCGACGCGTCGATCTCGTCGATGGCCTGGCGCAGGGTGAACGCGCTTCCCAGCTGCCGCGCCCGCGCCGAGAGCAGCTCGTCGATCTCCAGCTTTCCGAGCACGTAGCTGGTCCCATACCCCGGCTGCTGCAGATAGAGATGCTGCTCGAACCACACCGTCCGGCCGTCGAGCCGTAGCCAGCCTCGCGGCGTGTGGTCGGAGGCGAACCGCGCCGCTTCTTCGAGGGACAGCTCGTTCGCGTGCATGCGCAGCTCTCCGAGCGCCCGTGCCGCTCTCTGCGCGAGGAGGATGTAGACGAGCTCGCGCGAGCGCGGGCGGCTGTCGCAGAGCCCCGCCTTCATCATCAGCTCTTCCATCGCGGTCGCGAACCCTTCGCTGCGCGAATCGAAGATGTTGTAGAGCAGGGCGCCGCGGCGGATCGGGCTCGGGTGCGGCTCATGCTGCATCCGAGCCAGTTCGATCCAGTGGTGGCTGTGCGTGCGCATCAACACGGGGTCGCGATCGTCGACCTCGACGAAGAACTCGAGCGGGCGCGCCGCGGTGTACTGCCCCAG
>MNFJ01000051.1 GCA_001918155.1 Deltaproteobacteria bacterium 13_1_40CM_4_68_19 | reverse complement strand
GACGCGCCGGATGGGGAGCGTGGCGCGAAGCTGATTGCGGCGATTTTCGAGTTCATCGCCGAGGAGCGATGCCGACAACGGTGTATCGACGAAGCCTGCGGCGATGAGGTTGACTCGGACGGGCGCGAGTTCGAGCGCCAGGTTGGCTGTGAGGGCGGGAAGTGCGGCGGTGACTGTCGACGCGATCCCGATGCCGACGCCTGGGCGGCGGCCGCCGGTGCCGCCCATGAACAGCAGCGTGCCTCCCGGTCTCACCTTGTCGGCGGCGTGGCGGGCGACCTGGAGTACCAACAAGAGATGCTCGTCGAGGGCGCGGCGCGCCTGCGCGAAGTCCAAGTCGACGAGACGCCCGTAGTGCGGCCGGCCAGCTGTAACCATCACGTGGTCGATCTTGGTCGGCAGGTCCCGGAAGAACCGCTCGAGGGGAGCAGGATCCGTGGCGTCGAAGGCCGCCGCGCTCAGCGCGTCGAGTTCGCTCGCGGCGCGCCGCAGGCGCTCGGGATTCCGGCCGGTGAGGATCAGCTTGGCACCCTCAGCGCGTGCTCGTCGGGCCGTTTCGAGCCCGATGCCGGCGCTACCGCCGATCACGACTACGGTTTGCCCGAGCAGTTCCGGTTCGCGCTGCGTGGGAGAGGCGGTGGTAGCGGTGCTCATGATTCCTCCACTGGATCAGCCGAACGTGAACGCAAACGCCTCCACGCCCGGATCGAGGAACTCAATCTCGAACTGTCGGTCAGCGATGGGGGTCGATTGTCGGATCAGTTGATACAGCCGCTGTTCGGCAACCGTGCCGTTGCCTTGGTCGTCGACGTCGATCCCGTGAGCAGCGCCTGGCGGCTGTCCATCGATGAGCACGCGAAATCGCACGGAAGCTCCTCGCACCGCCGGTCCCATGACGAGATGAAGGTCGCGGGCGTGAAAACGGTACGCGATCCGCCCGTTGGCCTTGTTCAGCACGACGGCGTCTTTCTTCACCGTCCAGTCACCAGAAAGGGCCCAATCATTGAGCTTCACCCTTGCAGGAGCAGCATAGACGCGATGCTTGTCCACGGCTGCTCCACCCGGCGAGACGAAGTTCTCTGTGCGCTCGTGGCCGAGATAGTTTTCCGGAGACTTCAAGTCGGCCCAATCCGCCTCGGCTTCGACACCACGGGCGTCGACCGCAGCCAGTTGATCACCGATGCCGCTGAACCCGGCTTCGCTCAGTAGTTGCTGGATGATCCTTTCCGACCTTTCGTATTCGCCCTCACCGAATTGATGGTGTCGAATCCGCCCTTGCGCATCGATGACGTAGAGCGCCGGCCAGTAATGGTTGTCGAAGGCGCGCCAGATCGCATAGTCGTTGTCGATCGCGATGGGAAAATCGATCTTCATGTCCTTCGCAGCCCGGCGGACATTGTCGACCTCTTTCTCGAATCGGAACTCCGGAGCGTGAACGCCGATTACCACCAGTCCTTGATCCTTGTATTTCTCGGCCCACTTGCGGACATACGGGAGTGAGCGGAGCCAGTTGATGCAGGTGTACGTCCAGAAGTCGACCAGGACGACCTTTCCGCGCAGGTCTGCAGCGGTCAGTGGCTGCGAATTGAGCCATCCGGACGCCCCGCCGAGAGGACGGCAAGCAGGCTCATGCGGTGTACCCGTCGACTTCGACGACAGCTTTGGCAAAGGCATCCGGAGCTTCTTGAGGCACATTGTGGCCGATGCCGTTGAGGATTCGGTGCGAATACTTGCCTGAGAACTTCTTGGCATAGGATTGTCCGTCCGCGGCCGCGCCATCGAAATCACTAGCGATGGTGATTGCGGGCACAGTGATGAGGGGAGCTTGAAAAAGCTTCTCTTCCAGAGCGTCGTATCGTGGCTCGCCCTTGGTCAGGCTCAGCCGCCAGCGGTAATTATGCATGACGATGCTGACGTGATCCGGGTTGTCGAAGGACGTTGCGGTGCGATCGTACGTAGCATCATCGAAGTCCCATTTCGGCGAAGCGCTCTTCCAGATGAGCTTGTTGAAGTCGTGCCGGTATTTGGTGTACCCGAGCCGGCCGCGCTCCGTGGCAAAGTAATACTGGTACCACCACCCCAATTCAGCCGCTGGCGGCAACGGCTGCAGGTTTGCCTTGAGGTTGGTGATCAGATAACCGCTCACGGCGACGAGCGCTTTGCAGCGTTCCGGCCAGAGCGCCGCGATGATCGCGGCCGTCCGCGATCCCCAATCGAAACCGGCAACGATTGCCCTCTTGATCCGGAGGGCATCCATCAGAGCGATGATGTCGAGAGCAACGGCCGACTGCTGGCCGTTCCGGAACGTTTCGCTGGAGAGAAAACGCGTCGTGCCGTAGCCGCGCAGATACGGGACGATGGCCCTGTAGCCCGCCGATGCCAACAAAGGAGCAACATCGACGTAGCTGTGGATGTCGTAGGGCCAACCGTGCAGAAGAATGACCACGGGACCATCGGTGGGGCCGACTTCAGCGTAACCAATATTCAGGAGGCCGGCATCGATCTGCTTGATGGGGCCGAACGAGCTGTGCGACCCCGGCTTGGGCGGGGGGACGTCGGCCTGTTGTGTCTTGCTGGACTGTGCGCGAGCGGGACGGATCACGCCGAGCGACGCGGCAGCAATGCTCTTGGCCGCGGTGCCCAGGAACCGGCGGCGATGATGGTTGATGTGTTCGGACATTTGTCTGCTCCAGTGAGAATCAAATGGATGGCGCGATCAGCGCGCCGCCACTTTTCCATCGGCTGGCCGCAGTGACTTGAATGCAACTCGGATCTCCGTAGCGAAGAGTTCCGGCTGTTCCCAGGCCGCGAAGTGTCCGCCCCTGTCGACCTCGTGGAAGTAGATCAGGTTGCGATAGGCGCGCCGGGCCCATGTCTCCGGGGGTCGATAGACGTCGTCCGGGAATACCGTGATGGCCACCGGCAGCGAGATCTCGTCAGTCTTCTGCGCGGCCGCACTAATAACGCCTCGCCCGCCATTCTCCCAATAGAGCCGCGCTGACGAGGTCGCGCTGTTCGTCAGCCAGTACAGCGTGAAGTCGTCCAGCACCTCGTCTTTCGTCGGGGACTGTTCGGGATCGTCGCCGTACGTCCACTGCGCGAAACCTGGATGCACGAGAAGCCACGCCGCGAGGCCGGCCGGGGAATCCGTCAGGCCATACCCGACGGCCTGCGGCCGCGCGGTCATCATCACGTTGTAGGCCGAGCTCCCCTTCTTGGCGTACGTCATGAGCGATTCGAGAACTGCGCGTTCCTTCTCGGAGAGTCCCGCCGGCGCGGGCGCGCCGCTGGCGAGCGCCGCGGCCACCTCGGGCGGTACCGTCGCCGGCAAGTTGAGGTGGATGCCGAGCAATCCTGCCGGCGCCTGGCGCGCCATCGCGCTGGAGATGGGGGCACCCCAGTCGCCGCCCTGGGCGACGTAGCGGGTGTACCCGAGGCGCTTCATCAGCTCCGCCCAGGCTCGCGCGATGTGGTCGGTGTCCCAACCGGTGCCGGTTGGCTTGCCGGAGAAGCCGTAGCCCGGTACGGACGGGATGACGACGTCGAACGCGTCCTCGGCGCTGCCTCCGTGCGCGGTTGGGTCCGTGAGCGGCCAGATGACCTTGATGAGCTCGAGCACAGAGCCCGGCCAACCGTGCGTGATGATCACCGGAAGCGCATTCTTGTGACGAGAACGGACGTGGATGAAGTGAATGTCCAGCCCATCGACGTTCGTCGTGAATTGCGGCAAGGCATTCAGCTTCGCTTCGGCCTTCCGCCAGTCGTAGCCGCTCCCCCAGTACCGAACCAGCGCCTGCAACTTGGCCAAATGCGCACCCTGCGACTGATCGGCGACGGTTTCCTTATCGGGCCATCGCGTAGCAGCAATGCGCCGGCGGAGGTCGACCAGCGCCTTTTCCGGAACGTCGACATGGAAGGGGCGGATTGCGGCTGTCGCGGCGTCCGCCGTCGAGGCCGCCTGCCGCTGGGACGCCTCCGTCGCTACAGTGCCTTTCATGTTCGTGTCGCTCTCGCCCGCGACGCCCTTCCCTTCGTGTGCGCACGCGAGCGCGAGCGCACAGCCCGTCAGCCACCCAAGGCTCTTCATGGTGACCTCCCGCGCGAAACGCGGGCTCCGCCGGTGGGTAGTAGCGGCGGCAGCGTTCTCCGTTCGCGTCAAGCGCCGGGATGAGACTTCCCGTAGGCGGGAAAGTCAAGCGGCCCACCGAGCGGATCAGTCCTGTTCGGCCAATACCTGCGCTTGCGTTTTTCCGTACGGGTAGAAACTCGCCTTCTCGCCCTTCGCCCAGGCTGTTCGCTGCTCCGCGCTGCTGATGTCCCAATCGGGACGGCAGCGCTGCAGCACGGCGCGCAGGTCAAGGCGCAGCTCCTCCACCGTCGGCCGGCCGAAGAACCAGTACCCATTGTAGATCTTGTAGACACGCAGGCCAGGCTCGAAGACGAGCGTGTGAGGGATCATCGGATCGTGATGCGGGTCGGTGTATTCCGCGATGTCGAGATCCTTCTGCACTTTGCGCACGGGGTCCGAGAGAAACGTCCAGTGGGCGCCGACGCCAGCGCGGAACTCATTCGTCTCGAGCAGGTTATCGGTCGACATAGTAACGAGGCGGCAGTAGCCCACCTGCATCTCGCGGTGGAGGTGCACGAGCCCTTCGTGTTGCCTCCTTTCTTTTGGACAGAAACCTCCGCGAGAGAGCACCAGCACCAGCGGATCGCCTCCCTGCAACTCCGAGAGCGTGCGGTGCTTGCCGCGGTGGTCAGGAAGCTCGTAGTCGGGAAACACTGCGCCGGGAACGATGTCGGGTCGCATTCCGCCAATCTCTACCGGTGCGCGCGGTCGCACAAGCGGCCGGCGGCTCATCGATCGGCTGGCGGCGCGCGGCCCTCAGCGGCGGGTATCTTCCATGTGGAGCGCGGCACCTTTGGCTGCCTCGTCGGGAGTCTTCCCCTGCTCGCGCGCCACGATGTAGGCGGCGTACCACCCGGACCAGTGATGCTTCGGAGCGGTCGGTTCGTACTCGCCATGGCGCTTCTCTGCCTCTCGCAGAAGCTCGGTCAGAGTCGCGACGTCCATGCCGAATCCTCGTCCGGGAAGCCGCGTCTTGATCTCCTGGAGCAGCCAGCTGTTGCCGTCTGGATCACTGAATGAGGCCCATGAGCGGTAGGAGTGACCTTCCGGGTCCGGGCCCGGCACGCGTCCCTTCGTCCCGTCGACATGGAGGCCGCCCGCGAAATGGAACACCTCACTCGCGTCGACGTCGTGTCCGATCAACTCGGCGCGTGCTGCCTCGATGTCATCGACGACGAGGAAATTTCCCTGAACTGAGCCCGGCACGGCGGTCGTGATTCCCTTGCCGAACAGGATCGAGCACGGTGAGCCGGGAGGTGTCAGCTGCACCACCCGCCAGTCGTCACCGTTGGCAAAATCGGCATCCAGGCGCCACCCCAACCTCTGGTAGAAGCGCTTGGCGCGATCGACGTCGGACACCGGAAGGACGACGACCTCGAGCTTCAGATCGACCATCGCATCCTTCGGGTTCTGGGTTGCGTTTTCACTGCGCATCTGTGTGCTGCTCATGGTGGCCTCCTTGGATCGATGGGGAGTGGTTTCAGGGCCGCGCTTCGGCCTCCGCGTCGCGCTCATGGGAGACGCTGGTCGGTGCGTTGGTCTACGCGTTCTGGAAGGCAAAGCCAAGGACGGATAAGCACGGTTCCGTCGGCCTCCCCCCGCCTCCCGGTCCAACTTCCAACCCTGCCAAACCGCGGCCAGGTCTGCAACCTCCGCCGCGCAGGAAGGAGAGCAGGATGGATTGGGACGAGCGATTCTTGCGCGGCGACGAGCTGCACGGGTACGTTCCCTCGCCCCGGCTGCCGCAGGCGATCGAGGGCATCGTGCCGGGGCACGCGTTGGATCTCGCCTGCGGCGCGGGACGACACACGCCATCTTCCTCGCGGAGCGCGGATGGAAGGTGACTTCTTGCACCGGCCGCTGTTCGCACGGATCCACGGCACCGCGGAGATGATCACGCGCAAGCCAGCGTCAGGCTGGATGCAGTGAGGCTGGCGCTCACCTGCGTCAGCGGTGCCTGCTCGTAACGCGCTTCCCAGTCAGGAGCGGGGAGCGAAACCTGAATAGGGCTTCAGCGGCACGATCGTGGGAGGTTGCAGGAAGCCGGCACGGACGAGAGGCAGCGTGTTGAGCTTTGCTGCGACTTCGTCAGTCGAAGTCGCTTCCACAATCATGCAAGCGCCTCCTGCGTCGCCGCGAAGCCAGTTGGACATCGAGGTCAGCATTGGCGAAGCCGCTCTGTCTGTCCCGGTCCGACGAGCATGAATCATGGCGCGTCGAAGCGGTTCTCCGATGCCATACCCAAGTGTATGAATCGCTGGTAGTATCCGAGCACCGGGTCAACGGGGTCGAACGTCCCACGACGAAGACCCTCAAGGAGGCGCCCAGTGTCCTCGAATCTGATCCTCTCATTCATCGCCGCTTTGGCCCTGTCCGTCGCCGGATCTTCGCTCGCGCGTGCCGAATCCAACTCTTCGAACGAGGCAGGTGCGCAAACGACGGACTCGCAGACGACGAAGCCGAAGAAGACCAAGAAGACGAAGAAGCATCCCGACAAGACCGAGCTCGACAAAGCGGAGAGGGGCAACCCGCACAGCGTCATCTACAAGTCCCGGAAGAAGAGCGCCCCCAACCCGTCGAACGAGCAGATCCAAGCGGGAGAGACGGGAGTCCCGGCCAGCGTGGATAACGCGAACCGCAAGGCCAGCCCGCACAACCCGACGAACGCGGAGATCAACGCGGCCGAGCAGGGGAATCCGGACGCGGTGCAACCGAAGTAGTCGCGAGGGCTTACAGCCCCGCGAGGCCCGGCTCGAGGCGCTGGTACCCCTGCGACGTCGCCCACGGGTCGAGCGAGAGCGCCACGAGGTCATCGATCTCGGCACCCTGCGTCCACCGTTCGATGGACTTGAAGTACGTCCTGATCTTGCGGCTCTCGCACGCCTCCACCCGCACGCCCTCGTGCTGGGGGCGCTGAACGACGCTTCTCCGGGTCTTCCTCCCCTCAGGTGGCGCAGCGGTCGGCGCCTTCCTCAACTGCCACAAGCGCTGGTTACATCACCTCGCAAAGATCAAGCGCTTCCATCGGATGCCCCAGTATGAAGTGCTGGAGCTACTCAGCTCCGAGGATGAGGTGACCCGGTACTCCGGTTAATTCACGGCTGGTGATCGTCTCAGGCGGTCAGTCGGGGCGCCCGCAGCCGCGGCTAGCCGGCGAGCGCCCTCCGGTAGGTCAGGCGAGCGCCGCGCAGACGTCCAGCGTCGTGCCGCTCGTGTGTTTGAAGTCGACGATCTTCCCGCCCACGAACTTGTCGAACTGCAGGACGACCGGCCCGGTGGTCACGAGCAGCAGCGGCGCGCCCCCGGGCAGATCGCCCGGAAAAAAGTAAAGCAGCGAGCCACCGGTCAGCACCTCCGTGCCCGAGCCGTCCGGGTTGGGCGTGACGAAGACCGGACCTGAGACGTTGACCTCGATCGACTTCCCCGTCTTCGCGTTCGTCAGCGCGACCTTGAAGGTGCCGGTGAGCATGAGGCTCCCGTCACTGAAGATCTTCAGGCTCTCGTTCTGGTCGAGCACAGTGAGGTTGACGTCGAACTTGCAAATCCCCGAAAGCGTCATGTCCTCGCTGGGGAAGGGGAAGATCATCGGCGGCGTCGCAGAAGCGGCCGACGCCGACAGGAGAAAGAGCACGAACGCCACGAATGCAACCGAGGCTAGGCGCATAGTCTGGGACATAGCTCTCTTTCCAGGCAGGCGAGTCAGACGCCGCAATTGGCCGGAGCGCCCGCTTTTGTGCTTGGTGGCCGCCGCAAGAAGCATGCTCGACCACAGGCTCGTACTACGCTCGATCAGCCACCGAATCAATACAGCAGGAGTCAGTCGCGGTGTGGTTCGACAGTTGCGCGGGGCTGCCAAGCGTTGGCGACCCCTGCAGTTTCGCGCGGCGGACGTCCCAGGCGGCGAGATACGCCCAGGCACCGAGCCGCTCGTACTCATGCTCGACGCGGGCGGCGCGGGCCGTTGCAACCCGGAGCGTCGGGTGCCGTCGACGACGGGCCTGGATGCTGGTCTTCTCGTCAGCGGAAAGCATGGATCGGGCGTCCCGAATCTGCTTCAGGACCCGCCTTCCGCGTAGCCCTGACGAGGTGGTGGTCCACGCGACACGCGTGAGCCACTTTGCCCGCGTCTTGCGCCTTCCTTCGTTGCGGTACTAAGACCGCACTGCACTACCGACCTGGGAGGGTCCCGGGTGCCTGGTCTCGACACGCTGCGGGCGAAGGAGCCGCACGCCCGATCTCAAGCCGGAGGGCCCCATGCTCGGCGCCGATTCCACCTTCGCCGCCCACCTTTACGGACAGCTCTCCTTGCGTTCCGGCAACCTCTTTTGCTCGCCGGCGATCATCCGCCTCGCGCTCGCCATGGCGTACGCGGGTGCGCGGGGCGATACCGCCTCCGAGATGCAGCGTGTGCTCGCGCTCGGCCCCGAGGGCCACACTGCGTTCACCAAGCTCCTGCGCGGCTGGGAGAAACTCGCGCATCCCGACGATCCCTGCGTCGCCGAGCGCGCAGCCGCCGATCCGGCGATGCAGAAGTACTACGAAGACGAACTCGACCGGCGGCGCATCGTGCTGCGCGTGGTCAATCGCTTGTGGGCGCAGAGCGGCTACCGCTTTCGCGACGAGTTCCTCGCGCTCCTCCGCGATCAGTACCTCGCGCCGCTCGCGGAGTCGACTTCCACCGCGACCCCGAAGCGGGGCGCGCGCAGATCAACAAGCAGGTGAGCGCCGAAACCGAGCAGAAGATCACGGAGCTGATCGCGCGCGGACTGATCACCGAGGACACGCGCCTCGTGCTAACCAATGCAGTCTACTTCAAGGCGCAATGGCGCGAGCAGTTCAGGCTGTCGGCCACATGCGAGGAGCCGTTTTTCGCCGAGGGCAAGCGCGAGGTGCGCGTGCCGCTCATGCGCCAGATCGGCACGTATCAGCTGGGGACCTTCGCTGGCGGCCAGCTCCTCGAGCTGCCGTACGCATCGGGCGAGCTCGTGATGGACGTAGTACTGCCGGCGGAGCGAGATGGGCTACCCGAGATCGAGCGGCAATTTGCCGGAGGCGGGCTGCGCGGCTGGCTGGACGTGCTCAAGACCGCACGCGTCGACGTGACTCTGCCGCGCTTCAAGACCTCCTCGTCGTTCGAGCTGGCGGAGGCGATTGGCCGGCTCGGCATGGCCAAGGCGTTCAGATATCGGGACGCCGACTTCTCCGGCATGGACGGCACACGCGAGCTGTTCATCTCGGCGGTGGCGCACCAGGCCCTCGTCGACGTCGACGAACACGGCACGGAAGCGGCGGCGGCGACTGCGCTGGGGTTGATGTTGGGGCGGGCCCCGTCGGCCAAAGCGCCGGTGCCCTTCCGCGCCGATCACCCGTTCCTGTTCTTGATCCGCGACACCACGAGCGCCGCCATTCTGTTCCTCGGCCGGCTCGTCAATCCACAACAACCCGTGTAAGACCGCTGGAGCCAGATCGTCACCGCGATCAGGGATAGGCCGCGGCAGCTCTGGTCGATCGATCTGAGCGCGACGTACCCCGACCCGCCTCGGCCCGCGAGCCGCTGTTCGCGACGGCGGTGTGGACCGGCCTTCAGTAGCCAACACGGCTGCGATGACATCGCTATGAGGTTCCCAGTGCCGCCACGAATCGTTCGCTCTCTGGCAGCGAGAGTCAAGCCAGCCAGCGCTTGGCAGACGAGCTGTTAGAAGCACAGCTGCAGCTAGGTGGTCGAACAACAGGGACAGAGAACCCGACGTCGAACCTCCATCTGCTCGCTTCAGTCTGCGGGATATGGGGCCTCGAGGATGTCCGCGATCGGGACCGGCCATGCAAGTCGTGGGTCCGCTGGTCCAATCTTCTTGGCGAGCGCTGCGATGGCGACGAAAGCGCGATGGCGGGCAGTACCTGCGAGCGCCGCGTCGGAGGCCAAGGGAAGGATCACGCAGGGCAATCCCTCCTCGCAGCGAAGCAGCGAGAACCCCGTCGCGCGGCAGAACAGTGAATTGAATGCGGCGCGGTTGAATCGCCAGAAGTCCCAGGGAAGCTCGTGCGGCGGCAGCGCCGGATGCGTGGCCACGAACACCAACCCGCCCGGACGCAGAACGCGATTGATCTCTACGACCACTTTCCACGGCATCGCCAGGTGCTCGAACAGAGATACGGAGAACACGACGTCGAACGATTCCGCTGCAAAGCTTCGCGAAAGTTCGTGCGCATCGCCGATGATGTCAACATTCCTGCCCGGCAGGAGATCGAACCCGACGTAGCTTGCGTGTGACTTGAGGCGTGTGCGGTACACATTGCCGGATCGCGCCCGAGCGCCGAGCTCGAGGAACCGAGGCGCCGGCATGGCATTGACCTCGTCGAAGAAGGCGCCGAACATCATGTGGTAAGGGTCGCGATCGGAATCCACGTTGAGGGGTCTTTTCAGCATTTCGACGACGTCGAGCAGAATCCGACGCCGCGCGCGGCGGAAGTCCTCGTTGGAATCGGCGCCGACCAGGTAGATCACCGAGCCGATCGGGAACCGAGCTGAGAGCTCCGACTCGTTGAAGCGGATCCCGAGCTTGTGTCGTCGGTCGATGGCCTTCAGCACGTCCTTCCACATGATCCGCTTGCTTAATTCGGTACCCACTCGGTACCGAACCGGACCTTTTCGGTCCCTTCATGCAAGGGTTTCGGGCCTTCACGTTGCAACCGAGGCGCAGCCGGATACGAGCTACATCCGGGTTAAATGGACGGATATCGCGGAATCACGTCGGTTGCGACCTCGCCAAAAACCCCGAGATCCGCGTCGCACAAGTAACCGCGGGCACCCGCTGTTACAGGCGCATCACAGGTCCGCGTCTGCATCGTCTGCAGGCGCGTCGCACCTACGGCTTGTTCGCGTAGTAATCGATCACACCAAGACAGTCAGCGGCTACGAGGCGTCCGATCGCGCCAGTGCTGTAAACGGCAAGGGTCAGCGTCCCGTCCCGCCTGATGATGAAGCCGGTCGCTTGCAAGAAGCCCCGCTCCTTCTCGAAGAATGCGCCGGTCGTCGCCGAAACTTCCGTCGGGTCCAGTCCGTAGGCCACCGGGAACACGAGCTCGTGGCGCTCGATGGTTTTCCTGGTGTCGTCGAACCCATCCACGGAGCCCGCCACGACGGTCGCGCTCCGCGCTGCGAACTCGGCGAGCGACTTCTGGAAGTCAGCCAACTGCTGACGGCAATACGGTCACCAATGTCCCCGGTAGACGAGGAAGACGGTGAAACCCCGCGCCGCCGGATCCGGCAGCGTGAGCGAGCCGCCGCTGGCGAGGCGGAGCTCCATCTTCGGGAACGGCGCGCCGGTGTCGAGCGGCGCAGAATCGGCTCGGGCCATGGAGACCTCCGAGGACTTCGTTCTCCCGTGTACCGCGACAGCGCAACGACGTCAGCGGGCAGAGAAATGGCGTTCCAGGTCCGCGCGCACGCGAGAGCGGGCCCGGTGCAGGAGGACGCGCTGGTTTCCCTCCGTGATGCCGAGGAGCGCGCACGTCTCCTTCGCGCTCCAGCCCTCCACGTCTCGCAGCTTGATCACCTGCCGTCGCATTCCAGCGAGCCGCTCGATGGCCGCGCGAACGACGGCGAGAGTCTCCGCCTGCTCCAGGAGATCCTCCGGCCAACGCTCCGGCGGGCGCATCCATCGACCGGCCTGCGGGGATCCCGGCGGGAAGAAGCGATCGGCGTCCACCGAGTCCTCCTCGTCCTCATCTGCCAGCACGGAAAGCGGAACGCATCGTCCCTCGCGGACGCCGCGCGACTTCGCGCGATTGGCCACGATGCCGAAGATCCAGAAGCGAAGCGAGCTGCGGCCCTCGAATCGCGGCAAGCCGGCGAGAACGGCGGCCCAGGCTTCCTGGACGACGTCTTCCGCGCTGGCCCGGCTCGAGACGAACTGCTCCGCGTGCCGCACCATCGAGGCGTGCTCGCGACGGACCAGGGAGATGAAGGCCTCTTCGTCGCCCGCCACCAAGTCGGCGACCTGGCGCGCGTCATCGCGCGTGCGCAGCTCAGTCACGTTCGCTGCGACCGCCGCGTTCATGGCTCTTGGCTCCCGCGCAACAGCTCGGCGAGAAGAGGCGAGCACGCGCGCAACTCGGCCCGCGCAGTCAGATCGCGCAGCAGCCGTTCGCCCTGCTTGTCCACGTACGCCAACGAGGCGAGGTCGATGACCAGCCCGTCCGTCGGTATGGTCTCGAGCACCCGGACCAGCTCAGGGATCCACGGCGCCAGGAGCGATCCTTCGAGGCGAAGAACCGTGCGGCCATTCCCATCCGCTTCTTTGTGGATTCGCAGCATAGCCAGCCAGCTTCGCAAAGGCGGTGCCACAGCAAACGCCGCGCAAGTCCACGCCTTTCGGGCTCGCGGCACGCTCACCGTCACGACATTTCGTGACGGGCCCGACCTGTCGTGGCGCGCGCCTCCGAACAGCCGTGCAGCCCGCCGGCCCGCGCCCCTGGACGCCCCCTAGGAGACTTCCGGATGAGCGCGCTTGATCCCGAGCTTCTCCATCCGGCTCCGCAGCGTGTTGGGATGAAGGTTGAGAATCCGCGCCGCGCCCTTCGGTCCCCCGATCACCCACCCGGTCTGCCCCAGGACCGCCAGGATGTGGCCTCGCTCGACGTCCTCCAGCGTGCCGGGCGCAGAGACCGCCGCCGCGGCCGGCGCGGGACTCGCCCCCGCGCCCACCGGCGCGAGCTCGCGGTCCAGCTCGAGCACCGGTCCCTGCGCGAGGATCACAGCGCGCTCGATGACGTTCTGGAGCTCGCGGACGTTCCCCGGCCAGGGATAGCTGACCAGGCGCCCCATGGTCTCCTCGGACACGGCGTCCACCCTCTTGCCGAATCGCTTGGCGAATCGCGACAGGAAGTACATCGCCAGCTGGCGGACGTCGCCCATCCGCTCGCGTAGCGGCGGCACGCTCAGCGGGAAGACGTTGAGTCGATAATAGAGATCGGCGCGGAAGCGGCCCGCCCGGATCGCCTCGTCCAGATCGCGATTGGTGGCGGCGATGACGCGGACGTCGACGCGGATGCTCTTGCTGCTGCCCACCGGCTCGAATTCCTGCTCCTGCAGGACGCGAAGCAACTTCACCTGCGTCTCGAGCGGCAGCTCGCCGACCTCGTCGAGGAAGATGGTTCCACCGTCGGCCAACTCGAAGCGGCCGGTGCGCCGCTCGAGCGCGCCCGTGAACGCTCCCTTGACGTGCCCGAAGAGCTCACTCTCCACCAGGCCCGCGGAGATGGCGCTGCAGTTCACCTTCACCAGGGGGCGATCGCGGCGCGGGCTGCGGCTGTGGATTGCGCGGGCAACCAGCTCCTTCCCCGTTCCCGTCTCGCCGGAGATGAGAACGGTGGAGTCGGTCGGAGCCACCTGCTCGATCTTCCCGAGCGCGGCCAGCAAGGCCGGGCTCGTTCCGACCATCTCCACGAAGTTGTGGGTCCCCTGGATCTCCTCCTGTAGATACACGTTCTCGGCGTGCAGGCGGTTCTTGAGGCTTTCGACCTCGCCGAGCGCGGCGCGGAGATCCTCCTCCGCCTTGCGCCGGGCGGCGACCTCCTTCTTCATCTCGTCGTAGAGCCGGGCGTTCTCCAGCGAGATTGCGGCCCCCGACGCGAGGACCTGCATCAGCTCGATCCGATCGGGCGTGAACGCGTTGGCGGCGAGGTTGTTCTCGAGATAGAGGACCGCGACCAACCGGCCCTGCGTGAGCACCGGCGTGCAGAGGATCGATCGCGGCTGGAAGCGCAGGACGTACGGATCCTGTCCGTATCGATCGTCGGTCCTCGCGTCGGCCAGCACCAGGCTCTCCAACGTCCGCCGCACGTAGTGCACGACGCTCTTGGCCAGGTCCTCCCTATTGTTGAGCGGCACCGCGCCGTGCACGTTGACCTGGGCGGCGTCGATCGACCCTTCGGCGTACACGAAGGGCTCCCCGCCGCGCTCCAGGACGAGGCGCCCCCGCTCCGCGCCGGCGTTCTCCATGGCGATGCGCATCAGCCTGGCGAGCAGCTTCTCGAGCTCGATCTCGCCGGAGATCGCCTGGGCCGCCTTCATGATCGTTTCGAAATCGAGGGTCCCTGCCTCGGAGTCCGTTTGCGCCGGCTTGCCGCCGTCCCTCGTCGGTATCAGATCGGCGTGCGTCCGCTCCAGGTGTTCGACCTTGGCCTTCGCGCCCCACTGCGCGTAGCAGTCGCGGGCGTCGGCCATGAACACGGCGGCGACCTTGGCGTTCCCGCGGTCCCGCCAGAACTTTGCGTACAGCTCGTTCGCCAGCGCCTTCTCGCGCGGCCGCTGGTACCGCGCGGCCGCCTCGATCGCGGCCTCGTAGAGTCTGGCGGCATCGGTGTCGCTGCGCTGCAGTCGTGCGATCTCCGCCGAGACGATGAGATGTTGAGGCTGGAAATTGTGCGGCGAATTCTCGGCCCACTTCCGCAGCCGCGCCTCGAGGGCCGCCAGCCGATCCTCGGGGCCCGCAGACCTCGAAAGCGCGAGCGCTTCATGGAAGACGCGAAGCTCGTCCCAGATGGTGCCCCTGAAGTCCTCCCCGATCACCAGCTCGGCCGTTCGCGCCGCTTCGCAAGCGGCGGGCACCTCGTCGAACGTGTACAGGAGCGCGAGCTTCGCCACGCAGTAGAACATCTCGAAGAGCCGTTGCCCCTGGTACGTGCGCCGGTAGGCGTCCTCGTCGAAGCTCCCGTCCGTCAGCGATGTCGGGCTTTCGGTCGAACCCTGGAGCGCCCTTCCCCACTGCAGCAGCACCCGCTTGGCGTCCGCGATGTGACGCATCTGGATTCGTTCGCTGTAGTCCACGCTCGGCCGATAGACCTGCTGGAACGAGGCAAGATCTTGACAGGTAAGCAGCGCGAACCAGATCTCGTTGAAGAGCGCCCAGGCGGCGTCGACGAACAGCCCCGTCTCGTGCCCGAGACGGAAGGACTCCTGCGTGACCGGAAACGACGCTTCCAGCGGCATCCGCCAGAGGCTGATCGACCACGCGAACATCATCAGGACCTTCGCCCTCAGCGCGGGGTCGTACAGCCGCTCATTGAGGCTCAGGGCGAGCTGGCCGAACTCGTAGGCGGATCGGTAGTCCTCCTGGATCGGACCGACCAGCATGGCGGCGTGCAAGACGTACGCGTAGGCGGACTCCGCGGTGTTGCCATGGACCAGCGAGAGGCGGACCATCGCGGCGTTGTTCAGGAGCGTCAGCGGCTTGTCGCCGGACAAGAAGCAGGAGGTGTGCAGGTTGGCGCAGAGTTGCATGACCGCCCGCATCTCCGGTTCCTGCAGGGTCGGGAGATCGATCAGCGAGCCGATGGTCCGCCCGGCCATGAGCTTCTTGATGCTGGACAGCTCGCGCTCGAGGGCCGCCTGTCTTTCCTCGGGAAGCGCGGGGAATGAGAGCCCGAACAGCGCAAGAGCTTCGAGGCCGGAGCGGATCGCGTCCGCGTACCGCGAGGTATGCTCGTACTGGAGGATCTTGAGCGAGTAGATCTTCGCCTTGTCCAGCTTCGTCCGGGCCTCGGTCAGGAGACGGTCGAAGTCCCGTTCCGCCTCTTCGAAGGAGCCGCAGAGGTACTCGCACTCGGCCGCTTCGAGATGGAGTGCGAACGCCAGCTCGTACTCGGTGCTCCAGTGGTTCTCGTCCAGCAACGTGAGACCGGCGCTGAAGTAACCCAGCGCCACCTGAAAAGCAGTCGCCGACTTGGCCTTGCGCCCCGCGGCCAGGTCCAGACGCGCCAGCGCGAGCCGCTCGGCCTCGCTGGTGATCAGGCTGCGGCCGAGGTTCAGGTGCTGCGCGATATCGAAGAGACGCTGCCCGGTGGTGGCGGGATCCCAGCGCTCCCGGAGGAGGCGGCCCACAGTCAGGTGGGCGAGCTGCTTTCGGTCCTCTGGTATGAGCGCGTAGGCAGCCTGCTGGACCCGGTCGTGAAGGAACCCGTAGGCGGACGCTTCCGAAGGCGCCGACAGGATGAGCCCTTCATCGAGCGCTTCCTCGAGGTCCCTGGCCACCGCCTCGACGGACTGCTGGCTGACGATGGCGAGCGTGCTCGCATCGAACGGATTGCCGATGCAGGCAGCAAGCGTGAGGGCGCGCTGGGTCCGGGGAGGCAGCCGCTGGATCTTCCGCGTCATCAGATCGATGACGTTGTCCGTCGTCGCGGCGCCAGCGACGGCTTCGATCCGGAAGGTCCAGAAGCCGCGCCCGCGATCGAGCTCGAGCAACCCTTCCTGCCTGAGCGATTTCAGGAACTGGAGCACGAAGAACGGGTTCCCGTCGGTCTTCCGCAGGACGAGAGCGGCGAGCGGCTCGACGTCGGATGGTTCGCGCCTGAGCGCGTCCTCCATCAGGAGCTGCACGTCCGGCAGTCGGAGCGGCTCCAGGGCGAGGCGGCGGAGCCGGGCGCCCGCCGATTCGAGAGCGGTCAGCGTGCGCATCAGCAGATGGCTCGCGTCGACTTCGTTGTCCCGGTAGGCGCCGATCAGGAAAAGGAATTTCACCCGCGGGCTGGTGAGGAGCGGGCCGAGAAGGCTCAGCGTCGCCGAGTCGGCCCACTGCAGGTCGTCGACGAAGACCACCAGCGGATGCTCGCGTTGCGCCAGCGTGCCCACGAAGTTCTGGAAGACGAGCTGGAACCGGTTCTGCGCCTCGGTGGGGGCGAGCGCCGGCGGCGGCGGTTGCTTGCCCAGGACGAGCTCGATCTCCGGAATGAATTCCGCCAGGACACCCGCGTTGGCGCCGAGCGCTTCAGAGAGCCGCGTGCGCCATCGGCTCAAGCGGGCCTCGCTCTCGGTGAGCAGTTGTTGCAAGAGGCTGCGGAAGGCCTGGATCAGCGCGCCGTGGGGAACATTGCGGACGATCGGATCGAACTTGCCGGCGATGAAGTAACCCCGCTCGCGGACGATGGGCTTGTAGAGCTCCTGGATGAGCGACGTCTTGCCGATGCCCGAGTAGCCCCCCACCACCATCATCTCGGTGGCGCCTGTGCAGGTGCGGTCGAAGGCCCGCAGCAGCTCGTCGACCTCGCTGCTGCGGCCATACAGCTTCCGTGGGATGAGGAACCGGTCCGAGACGTCGCGCTGGCCGACCGGGAACTCGTCGACCCGGCCTTGCGTGGTCCACTGCCTCTGGCAGGTTTCGAGATCCGCTTTCAGACCGAGAGCGCTCTGGTACCGTTCCTCGGCCGTCTTCGCCAGGAGCTTCATCACCATTCGCGAGAGCTGCTCCGGCACGCGGGCGTCCACGCTGGCCGGCGCGGGTGGCGTCTTGGCGATGTGCGAGTGGATGAGCTCGAGCGCGTCATCCGCTCTGAAGGGCGGCGCTCCCGTCAACAGCTCGTACAGGACGACACCGAGCGAGTAGAGGTCGGTCCGGTAGTCGACCGCGCGGTTCATCCGGCCGGTCTGCTCCGGAGAGACGTAGGGGAGCGCGCTCCGGAGCAGGCGCTTGGACAAGGGCGCGACGCTCTCTCCGGAGACCTTCGCCGCGAAGCTGAAGTCGCCGAGCCGCAGCTCGCCGGAGTCCGGATGGATCAGGATACTCCGTGGATTGATGTTCTGGTGGACGAGGTCGGAGCGATGGAGCTCCGCCAGCGACGTCGCGAGCTGGATGGCGACCTTCAGCGCGAGCTCGAGGTCCGGTGTGCGCGAGGCGAGCAGCGTCTGCAGCGTGACTTCGCCTCGGTCCTCGAGAACCAGGCAGGTAGTCCCATCCTGCCGTTCCAGGGCGTGGACGCGGACGATCCCGGGAAGAGCGAGGTCGCGCGCGATCGCCGCCTCGCGCTCGAGCAACTCCGCGTCGAGGGGACGAGGGGGATGCCCAGAAGGCAGCTTGAGGAGCACCGGCTGCCCATCGGATCGGCGGCGGGCACGGCGGACGACAGACCACTCGTTGCGGCAAACCTCTTCGAGAACCTCGTAGTCGCCGAGTGCCATGGCCGGTGAGTCGCGATTTTACGCCTGCGCGGCCCAAAGCCGCGAGGTCGTCCTTTCTCACCAGGACCACCAAAAAGTAGGACGGGCCCGAGGCCCCTCGAAAGCGGAGCCTCGGGCCCGGCTGGAACTCAAATGCGTGCAGGACTCATGGATTCCCCTGTCCCGAGAGGAGAGTGAGCTTGTAGCTCACCGAGGGAGCATGGTGCTTCCGCTCGAAGACCAGCGTCTGGACGATGCTCTGGCCGGGGAGGAGGACCCCCTCGGGCAAGAACTCGCGGAGATACGGATCGCCGCTGCTCGTGACCCCGCTGGCGTTCTCCATCTCGATCTGATCGGAGAGACCCCGGACGATCGTGAGGAGATGCGTGTCCACGATCGACGAGCTGTTGTTCGTGATCCTGTACAGGTCCTCCTGCCGGTGGCCGCGAATGCCGTTCGACTCGATCAGCGCGATATCTACCTGCCCGGTCAAGTCCAGGAACTCGAGACCCATGTCCCGCCGGGAAAGGGCGTCGTTGTTCGATGGAGGGAGCCGGCTGGGCATCAGTCCGTCGAGAGCGCCGGCGGCCGCGAGGTCCGGACGGTACTTCGAGTAGGTGATATCGCGCGCGGTGATCACGAATGGCTTGGTCGACGACTTGGGATCGAAGTGGACGAACGCGGGATCGTAGAGGGCGTTCTCGAGGAAATCGGTGAGATCGTTCACTTCATCCTCGTGGAGGCCCAAGCCGCGCGGTGAGCCGGGTCCGCCGGGGTTCGTGAAGCGCTCCGAGAGCGTCCCCGCGGAGGCAGCGACCGCGTCCTGCGGCATGCCGGCGTTGAAGTACTCCACCACTTCCTTCACGCTCGTGAACAACCCGTTGTGGAAGAAGTTCTTGCTGTCTTTGAGCTGCCGCAGCGTCAGCACGCGGAACTTGAAGGCGTCGCTGTCACGGGCGGTGATCTCCCTGCGTCCGTCATCGCGAAAGTTCGGATTGTGTCTCGCCGCGACGTTCAAGGCCTGGAGCGGATGGTCTTTGAGCCCGAGGTTGAAGAAGTTCTCTTCGACGAACTGACCTACCCCGGCCACGTCGGGGTCGTTGACCTGCTTGTTGAGCATCGGGCCGCTGTGGCAGATATAGCAACCCGCCCCACGCTCGCGACCGCCCGCGGGCGTGAAGAAGAGCTTGGCGCCGCGCCGCTGCTTGACCGTCAAAGCACCGTTGTCTCCGGCGAGGAACTTGTCCCAGGGCGTGTCCCGGGTGACCACGGTTCGCATGAAGCTCGCCGTCGCCCGCAAGACCGTGAGGTCGTTGATGAGGACATTCAGGTCCTTGGGGAAGGTGGCGTCGTACTGGGCGTACTCCTCGGGAAACGCGTCCTTGAAGAGCTTCACGTAGGCCTGGAAATCCTGAAGCTTGGCGGATTGGGCGCCCAGCATCCGATGAGCGTCGAGCAACAGCAGAGCGACGTTTTCCCCCGCCGTATGCCCGAACGGGTTGAGACCGCCGGGCGACGAATCAGGCTCGCCTGCGAACCCCCCCAACAAGAGGCGCGTGTTGAACGCGAATCCGATCACGCCTGGCGCATTTCGCGCCACGCTGTCCAAGGCGTCGAGCCGACCGGTTCGCAGCAGCTCGAACGGCGGCGTTAGCTTGCGACCCAGGGCTGGGCTGCCTACGACTATGCCTCCCGTGGTCTGATAGATGTCCGTGAGCGTGGGAAGCTCGTCCACCAGCGCGTCACCGGGGAAGAGTGGGGTCGACCGGAGGATCGGGAGGTCGGACCGGGGCCGCCGGCGTACGATGAACTTCCCGGAGGCGTCGGTGTAGCCCCGCCCCTCGCCGCCCACGGCGAAGTTGAAGAGCGCGCCGGCCCTCGACGCCGCCTCGCCGAGATGGCAGGAACCACAGGAGGCGGTCTGCTTCGTGGCCTCGACGCCACCGAACGCCGGCATGATCCTCGCCGTTCGGATCGGGTCGTGGAACAGCAGCTTCCCCAGATAGCGCTTGGCCTCGGTGGTCTGGAAGGCCGGGTCAACGCTTCCATCGGGAAGCCGCGGCGACGGGATCTCTGAATCGAGCGCCGGAACCATCAACTTCTCGATTCCACCGACCTGGTGGTCGATGAGCCGGCGCAACTGGGTGGGGCTGTCGCCATCAGCGGCGGCGGCTCCGCCGGACAAGAGGAAAACGGCCAGGGCCGCGAAGAAGGGACCCCAGCTGGAAAATTCCCGCTGCCATGCTGGAGCGTCGCCTGGTCGAGTCGCGGGCCTTGCAAGCTGCCCATTCGGTTCTTTTTTCATTTTAGTACCTCCACCTTTTCTGGGAGCCGGCCGAACACCTCCACCCGGAGCCGTCTCGACGAGGCGCAGGTCTCGAGTGTGGCGTGGATGCCCCTCTGCTTGAGTGAGGTGAGGGAGAGCGAGCGTTACGCGGTCGGAGACTTGCCGGTCGGCGCGCTCGAGAGCATCGAGAAGCAGTCGCCGCCGCGGTGATCGGCTCGAGCTGCACGTCCACTTCGGCGGCCGCGCGGGGCACGCGAACGATGTAGTCGTCGGCGTCGACGTAGCGCTGAGCGGCGTCACTCCAGGAACGCCGGAAACCCAGGCAAGGTTTCGAAGTCCTCCGCCTCGTGCTGCACGATGAATCTCGCCTTCGTGTTGCCGACGATCCTCTCGATCCGATCGAACGGCAGGGACCTCGACTCCATCGAGCCGCTATGAGGCGAGCGTGTCCGCGCGTTCCACGTTGATGCGGGGCACCCGCTTGAACCGGCGGTTTTCGCGCGAGTGATAGAGATCGCCTGAAAGGATCACGGCACCCGATTACCTCAGCTTGACTGCCAGGACTCCGTGACCCGGCGTATAGCCCGGCGCTTTCAAGATTTGGACCGTTCCGTCGCCGAATACCTCGTAGTCCCCGTCGATCATCCGCCTATTTGGCAGTCCCGCTGAGCCTACGAGCCGAGCACGCACCTGAGGAAGGTGGTGGGCTCGCGGCGCACGAGCGCGATGCAGCAGCGCAGCCACGCCTTCATCCCGAACCCCGACACGATCACGGGTGCATGCAGGAAGACGTGCCTGCTGGTGATGACTCCGCGAACCATGCAGGTACGTCCCCCCAGAGGGGGTTTTGTTACGACTCAGAGAAAGGTAGCGACCCTCGCCGCGGCGCATTCGGCTGCGGCGCGAGCATGCCTCCCCCCATCGCGGCGAGATCGTTCAGCAGCCGGACGCGCCTGGTCGGAATGGCTGCTGCCAGCCTTTCCTCGTCGAACTGTCAAGTCAGATTCGTCGTCGTGACGCGCCCGCCTACGACCGGGCCAGCGATGCCGAAACACGCAGCCTCGATGTGGACGCGAGGTCCTTCGGCCAGAAAGCTCGCGATCGCTGCCTCGAACGTCGGGAATTCGCGGCTGCAGAGCGTCCCGTGCCGCGCCACGTGAGCGCGTCTGCGCGCTGCTCGACGAGCGCGAGGAGCGTCTTCGTCCCTCCTACGTCTCCGGCGAGGAGCGTCATCTGGCGTTCCTCCCGTAAATGTCCATGATCGTCTTCGAGAGCGCGAACGTTTGCGCCGGCCCCTGACCCTCTACGCGGAGCGCAACGCGAGCAGCGCCAGCGCCCGGTTGAGGGCGGCGAAGCGGCGGCGGCGCTCGGGAGTTGCGCGGTCGCGCAGGTCCTCGTAGGCAACGCGGGCGAGGGCGACGAGACGGATGCGAGCCTGCTTCTGGCTGGAAACCATGCGAGCCTCCGGTATTGCCCCATCGTCTCGCGAAGAGCCTGAATGTTACTTGGCGAGCGCGGCGTGCACGCTGTTCCAGTGCGGCGGCGGCGGCCGTTCCAGCAGCTCCTCGGCGAGGCCGCGCTTTTCCGGCATGGCGCAAGCTTAGGAACCGGGTCGCGACCAGACACGCTGGATCGGATCTGAAACCGTCTGATGTCGACGAGCGTAAGCAAACACAGAACTGGCGCAACACGAACCCATACGCCGGAACAGATCCGGCACTGACAAGGAGACCGAACATGTCCTCGAAGCTCACACTCTCATTCGCCATTGCGCTCGCGCTCTCCGCCGTAGGCAGTGTGGCGCGCGCGAACCCAATCCCGACCAGCACGGACGAGGCCCGCGCACTCGCCGGACAGGTCACGAGTCAGCAGCAGATCGACCACACGGCCTTGGCCAACGGCCCCGTCACCAGCACGGATGACGCTCGCGCCGAAATCGGCCGCTCGCTCCCTGCATCAATCAGTCCTTCGCTGCAGGCCTTGATCGCGCGGGACACGGACGAAGGCCGCGCCGCCACGGTCGCAAGCTATCAGGACTCCACCGAGAAGGAGTCTCTGGCGGCAAGCCCTGCGGGTTCCGAAATGGACGATCGGCACAACTGACGGCACGCTCGGCTCTCCCGCTTCAGAGCGCGCCTCTATAACCCCACTCGAGCGGTAGCGGACATTCGATGCAGCCGTGCAACATCTCGCCTGTCCGCATTGAAGACAATGGGTCGTCTCGGTGGTGCATCAGCGAAGCCGCGGCCGTCGTCTTCGAAACGTTCGCGCCCGAACTTGGGTGGCCTTGCCTCATCACGGTCATGCCAGCCCAAACAGCGATGGTGAGGGCGGCAACTCCGGCTGCCACGAAAGCGACAGTCGTCCGGGTGCGGGCGACGATGGGCGGGATAGCTTGGGTCTTTAGCATGGAACTCTCCTCTCGAGATTTCGACGTTCGGAGGATGAGCATCACCGAGCTTGCGTGGGAGAACTGTCACGGGGCTTACTTCTTGGAAGGGCGGCGCCGCTCGCGGCGGATGGCGTGAGTTGTCGCGCAGGTTCCTTGGCCGCCTTTTCGAGCGTCGCGGATAGCTCGTCCGCCGCGAGGCTGGCGCGCGCGACGGACGTCTTTAGCCGCGCGACGTCGACTGCGGCCACCGCGCGGTTCATCTGCTCGATACCTGCGGAGGCTGCCTGAGCAGCGGCAGTCGCGGCCGTAGCGGACCGGACCGCGTCGTCGTCCGCCTTCGCGAGCGTGTCCTTGGCCTGTGCAGCACTTCGGGCTGCATCATCGAGCGTTCTCAGAAGAGCCGCCTGGGCCGCGGCCGCGTCCGCGGCCTGCGTCCGGAGCTTCTCTTCGTTCTCCCTCGCCTGCCGAGCCGCACCGGCCGCCGCGCGTGCAGCCTCGTCCTGCGCCGCTGCGACACTTGCGACTGTGTGCTGAAGGCGCGCAAGGCTGTCGCGCAGTTCCGCGGTCACCGCGGCGAGTTTCAGTGCGTCCCCGCGCCGCTGCTCCTCCTGCGCCGCCAGCGACGCCCGCGATTCCTCGAGTTGTGTTCCGAGCCGGGCGATGCCATTGCGCACCGGGTCGAGGCTCCTCGCGACCTCGTTGAGCTTCGAGACCAGCGCCCAGAGAACGCAAAGCAGCCCCACCCACCCGAAACTCTTGACGACGAACGCCAGCGTCTGCCCGCCGCCGCTCCAGCGATCGACTTTGTCGATGGCGCGGTACGCGCGAACCAACTCGCTGGCGGCGGACTTCACCGCGCCCGAGCCGCTCGTCTGAACGTCATCGCCCATACACGCGCCGATCTAAAAGCGCCTCTCGTGCTCGCGGAATGATCGCATGCTCTCGATCGTTTGAGCACCAACCAATCGGAGAGGGTAACGTGAGGATGCTTGTGACCGCAATCTTGCTCGTGGGCTGCGCGCACGTGGGTTCGAATTTCGACGCAACTTCGCTGGACTGGCTGCGCGAAGGGACCACCAAACAGGAGATTCAGCAGAAGCTCGGGACTCCGCTCCGCGTCGGATCCGACGGAGGGCTCCCGACGTGGACGTACGGCTACTACGAGTACCGGCTCTTCGGCGACAGCAACAACAAGGACCTGGTCCTGCGATTTGCTTCGGACGGAACGGTGAAGTCGTGGACGTTCGCCACGACGTTTCCGGAGGAGAAGAAGAAGCTCGATCCGGCGCTTCAGCCCTGACGCACGGTCGTATAGATCGTTTGGGACGCGACGATCATGCCCGATCGCGACGAATCGGCAGCGACCGAGACTGGCGCCATTCGTTTCGTCGGAACACGCGGTCTTCCTGCGTCGTGGCGACGCCAGCGTGGCGCAGGGTGGCGGGCCTGAACGCCTGCGGATGCCACTTCGACCGCAAGACCGACGAGTGCTACTGCCATCGCCCTCGTGCGCTCGGCGGCAATGCGAGCCAACGGACCGCGGGTTTGGCCAAGGGTGGCGAGTCATCAGGGGCGCTGCGTCCCGCCAGATTTCATCTGCTGCTCAAACTCGACGGTGAGCGCCCCCGGTCCGCGAACGTAGGCCGCTCGGGCTCCCCACGGAAGGTCCGCCGGCGAATCGATCGCGATGGCGCCCTTCGCGACCACGGTGTGGAAGTCCGCGTCGCAGTCGCGACTCTCGAACCCGAGCGTCATGGCGGAGTCGACGTCGGAGGCGTCGAGCAGCAAGGAGAACGAGCCCAACGAGAACACTGCGAGCCGGTCGTCTCGATAGGTCGCGGTCAGCTCTAACATGGTCTCGAACCACGACACGGCTGCTCCGAGATCGCGGACTCTCGCGTGGACATGATTGAGCGTGAGGTTGGACGTGTTGCTCATGGAAGGACGGGCACTTTATCACCTTGGGCGATTCGGAATCGATGCGGTCCGCCTCCGCGTCGAAAAGAGGTGCACCAACTGCGGGCGAGCTGGCAGAACCGCATCCTACTCCAGCGACATCCTTGACTATGCAGCCTTCGGAATCCTGGCATCGAACGTCTTTGCGTGACGGGCATAGTTCTTCTTGCCCGCCCAACCTTCACGCGTGAGCCATTCCTCGAGGCTCGTCCAAGCGATCTCAGGGTAGTCGCGGCGAAGCGCAGGAATGTCCGCCTGGAAGCCCGCTTCGTTGAACCACTTGAACATCTGATGGAACTCCTTGCCCAGCATGATGCGCGTGAGGAAGAGCGGCAGCCGGCGGAACTGGACCGATCTTCCCATCACGCGGCCAAAGGTCGCCGCGATGGCGGGATTGGTGAGCTCGTCGCCAGCGATTTCGATCGCCTTGCCAATGAAAGCGTCAGGCTTGGCGAAGGCCAGAGCGGCGAACGCCCCGATGTCGTCGGCACAGATGAGCTGGTACGGCTTGTCCGCGCGGACCGCGTCGAGGAGCATGCCGCCGATGAGCGCTTTCTCGACGGCTGGGATGTAGTAGTTCTCCATGAAGCCAGCGGGCCGCAAGATCGTGGCCGGCAGTTCGAGCTGACGGATATGGTTCTCGACGGCCCACTTCGTCTTCCAGTGCGTGATGTCCGCAGCTCGATCGGCACCGCCCACCGACGAGTAGACGAAGTGCGGAACGCGAGCGTCCTTCGCGGCGTCGGCGACGTTCTTCCCTTGCTGGATCTCCCGGCTCCCTCCCGTCTCCCACCAGTTCTGCACGCTGAAGACCCCAGACACGCCGTCCATCGCTTTAGCCAGCGAACCACGGTCGTCAAGATCTCCAGGGACAACTTCTGCTCCACCGCGCACGAGGGCCTGGGCCGAAGGCGTGCTCGGGTTCCGGCTCAGAGCCCGAACGGGCATCGCTCGCTGCAGAAGATGGCGGGCGACGGCGCCTCCCTGCCGGCCCGTAGCGCCGGTCACCAGGACCGGAGACCGCTTCGAGGTTGTCATTGGCACTCCTTTGGACTGTACCTCGGGGTCTAACGTCTAGCAGAGAAGTCGAGGTCCAATCGCTCGATCGGTAAAAGCGGTTGAGATCCCTTCGGCCGCAGGCAAGGATGTAACTGGAGGTACAAATCGTGCGAACACCTTCGATGAAGGGAAAGGCTACGCGGCGGCGAATCATCGACGCTGCCGCCGACCTCTTTCACAAGCAGGGCGTTCAGGCGACGAGCCCCCAACAGATCATGGAAACGTCGCAGACGGGGAAGAGTCAGCTCTATCACCACTTTCGCAGCAAGGGCGGGCTGGTCCACGAGGTCCTCCAGCATCACATCCAGTCCATCCGCGAAGGGTCCGCGGCCATCGACTACGAGATCACCTCGTGGAGCGACCTCCAGCGCTGGTTCCGCGCGCACGCCGGCCTTCAGGAAAAGTATCGGATGACGCGTGGCTGCCCGTTCGGGACGATCGGGAACGAGGTCACCGAGAACGACGAGCTGATCCGCCGGGACCTCGAGCTGCTCTTCGAGGTGGTACGCAACAAGCTCGCCGGATTCTTTCTCCGCGAGAGAACGAGGGGGCGCCTCGGCCCGGGAGCCAACGAGGCGGCGCTCGCTGACTTCTGCATCAGTTCCATCCAGGGCGCCATGCTCCTCGGGAAGATCCGAAGAGATCGTGGAACGGTGGATTTGGCGATCGATCAGGCGCTGAACTATCTCGCGGGCTTTCGACGATCAGTCCCCCGACGCAGGGGATCGGCATGACTCGGACTTCGTGTGCCCCTGAGATTTCGACATGGGCCGCGAGCCGTTGTGACCAGACTTCGAGATCCGATACTGCCGCGTACTCGAGACGGCGCCATGCGCTCCGCCGACAGTACATCCGACTTCCTCCGACCGATATGAATGGAGGATCCATCCGCCGCGATACGCTTCGCGTAGGGGTTCCCGGTCCGGAGAAAAGGGAAGAACGACCGACGATCGATCCGAACCTCACTTGCGCGTCGCGGTCAGCCGCCTCTGCAGCAGTTGCCGCACCGCAGTGGACGGCGCAGCTGCCAGCGCCCGGTCACGATGCCTTTCCGCCGTGGCTGCGTTTCCCGCGCGGTGGTGCAGGTCCGCCAGGACGGCGTCCCACAGGTAATGGCCATCGAGCCAGGCAGGCAGCACCATCCCATCTAGCGCCGCGAGGCCTGCCTGCGGCCCCTGCCGCCCACCACTTCTTTGACCTCCACGAACGGCCCGTCCGCCACCCCGGACGCGGTCACCACGCGCCCTTCTGACTTGAGCTTGTCTCCCAAGTCAAAAATGTCGTCTTTGAACTTCTCCTTCCATGCTTTGTAGGCGGCAAACATCTGCTGCATCTGTTCGGGTGAGGGGCCGGGGTGGCCGCCAGTAGGCTGGCTTCTGAATAGGACAAGGAATTTGCGCTTGGCCATGGATTTCTCCTGGTTCCTTGGGGCGGCAGACCGCCCCGCTTGCCCTCTATGACGCGCGACGGGCCCTCGTTTGGACACCCGCGGGTCACTATATAGACATCGCGACACGGCAATCCCTGCCGACACACGTGATCGTCTTCGACTCCGCCGTGAACCTCGGCGCCACCGTCATTGTATCGCTTGCGGGCGCGGGCGCCTGCCGGGATCCGGAGCGTGCCAGGCTGGCTTCGTCGCGCGCGGAGATGGCGGCGTCGATTGGCTCCGCTGGAGCACCGACGCTGCGTCGATTATTGGCTCAAGGTCCCGCCAGCGCTGTTCGAGAACTGATGAGCGGTGGCATTGGCCCTTTCGGCTGAGACCGCGCCCGGAACAAGCCAACCGACAGAACCATGCGTGCGCTTGGATACTGGGCGGGGGTATATTATTCATCAGACTCGATACCGGTGCCCGGTCGCGTCCGGCAAGTTTTCACAACTGCGGCAACGCAACATGTCAACGAGGGCTGATGGCGCACACGCAACGCAACAAGAAGAACCTCCTCAACCGTGTCCGCCGCCTGCGGGGCCAGGTGAACGCGGTCGAGAAGGCTCTAAACGAGGGGCAGGAGTGCTCCGCGGTGCTCCAAACTCTGGCCGCCTGCCGAGGGGCCATCAACTCGCTGCTGGCCGAGATCATCGAGGGTCACGTCGCGCACCACTTGGTGGACGCCAAGGGCGGCCTACGGCGAGATGGTGCGAAGGAACTCATGGACGTGGTGCGGGCGTACTTGAAGTAGCGAGGCCATCGTGGACCCCGAACTCAACGTCGAAGCACACCAGGAGCAGTCGTTCGACCGCGCAGACCTCATCCGAATTGCGCTGATCGCGTTGGTGGCGACGACGACGTGGTTTCGGTTGTGGCAGCCCCTGCCTCGGCTGGACGTCATCGCCATCGCGGGACTCCTCGTCGGAGGCTGGCCCATCTGGCGCGAGGCGCTAGAGGCGATCCTTCACCGGCGGATGACGATGGAACTGTCGATGACCATCGCCATCGCGGCAGCAGGAGCTATCGGGGAGTTCTTCACAGCACTGGTCATCGTCCTCTTCGTGCTCGTTGCCGAGGGTCTCGAAGGCATGACCGTGCGACGCGGGCGCGCAGCGATCAAGCGGCTCGTCGAGATGTTGCCGCGCAGCGCGGTCGTGAGGCGCGACGGCATCGAGCGGGAAGTCGCTGCCGAGTCGTTGCGGATGGAAGAGGTCATCGTCGTGAAGCCGGGGAGCCGCGTCCCGACCGACGGCGAGATCGTTGGCGGCCACTCGTTCGTGGACGAGGCGTCGATCACTGGCGAGGCGATGCCGGTCGAGAAGTTCGCCGGCGCAAGTGTTTTCGCGGGGACCATCAACCAGTCCGGCGCGCTAGACGTTCGCATCACAGGCGTCGGCCGCGACACGGTGTTCGGGCGGATCATCGAGGCAGTTGAGCGCGCCGAGCATTCACGCGCGCCCATCGAAAAGACTGCCGACCGGCTCGCGGGGTACCTCGTCTACTTCGCGCTCGGTTGCGCCGCCTTCACCTTCATCGTGACGCGGGACCCACGCGCTGCCATCTCTGTCATCATCGTCGCGGGAGCTTGCGGTATCGCAGCCGGGACACCACTCGCCATCCTCGGTGGCATCGGCCGGGCGGCCCGAATGGGCTCGATCGTCAAGGGTGGCCTGTATCTGGAGGCGCTCTCGCGCGTGGGCACAGTCGTGCTGGACAAGACGGGCACGGTGACCCAAGGGAATCCCGAAGTCACCGAAGTGGTGCCTGCCGCCGGGGTCACCATCACCCAGGTGCTTGAAGCCGCAGCCGCTGCGGAGCGACGGTCCGAGCATCCGCTGGCGAGAGCGATCCTGCGCAGGGCGGCAGCCGCGGGCATCAACTCCCGCGAGCCAGAGCGGTTCGAGTACAAGCCGGGCATGGGCATCGTCGCGGCGGATTCAGGACGCGAGATCGTCGTCGGTAGCCGCGCCTTCCTCGCGCGGCGCGGGATCGAGGGCAGCATCGAAGTAGCGCCTGCGGGGCAGTCGGACGTCGTCGTTGCCGCTGGCGGCCGCCTTCTCGGTGCGCTCCGAGTCAGCGACATGCTGCGGCCAGAGGCGCAGCGCGTCGCACGCGATCTCCAGCGCATGGGATTGCGCCTCGTGTTGCTCACCGGCGACGCTGCCCCTGTCGCGAATGCGGTTGCCCAGAAGCTCGGCATCAACGAAGTGCGCGCGGAATTACTGCCGGAGCAAAAACTCGCGCACATCGAGGCACTCCTCAAGCAGGGGCGAACGGTCGCGATGGTCGGTGACGGCGTGAACGACGCCCCGGCACTTGCCCGTGCAACTGTCGGTATTGCGATGGGATCGGGCACCGACGTGGCGATGGAGAGCGCCGACGTCGTCCTGCTCGGCAGCGACCTCGGCAAGCTCGTTGAGACGGTGCGGCTCGCGCACCGCTGCCGTGCCATCATCAACCAGAACTTCGTCGGCACCCTGGTCGTAGACGGGATCGGCGTGCTCCTCGCGGCGTGCGGCGTACTGAATCCGTTGCTCGCAGCCTTCATCCACGTGGCGTCGGAGTTGACGTTCATCCTCAACTCGACCCGGCTGCTGCCGCGCACGCACGGAGGCGAGGCCGTCGCTGTCCACGCCGCTCCTTCGTCGACCGCCGTCAGCAACGTTCCTGCCTAGTACTTCGCGACAGGCCAAGTACATCGACCCGGCGTCCATCGGCCTCCTCGCGACAACGCATCCGTCTCCGCGATTTCCGTCTCGAAAGGCGTCGACGTCACGGAGTATCCCGATTCGGGGTAAAGTCCACGCGGTGGTCGGCGCGGCGCCGAATTGGAAGAGTTTGGTCTTCAAGCAAAAGGACGCTGTCGGCTATTTCGACGGTTAACCCGACGCCGGGTGAGCGGTGGATTGCCGCCGCTCCCGAAGTTGCCTATGGCTCCGCAGCGAGAGCGCGAGCTGGCGCAGATGGTAATCGAAGATCGCGTCCATCTGCTGCCGTGCCATCCTGTACGCGAAAAGTGCGGCGGCGAGCGTCACCGCCGTCACCGCGGCGAGCAGCGTCGCCATCAAGGTTCGCCGGATGGATCTCACGGCCGTCTCGGAACCATGTAACCGACGCCGCGCAGAGTCTTGATCCAGTCGGCTCCCAGCTTGCGGCGCAGAGAGTGGACGTGGACCTACGACGGCGTTGCTCTCGGCCTGTCCAGACCACCCGTAGAGGCGCTCCTCGAGACGCGATCGGGAGATGGGACGGCCGGGGTGCTCGAGCAGCGGATGCAGCAGGGAGAATTCACGCGCGGAGAGCGGAATGAGCGTTCCGTCGAGGACGACCTCGTGCGTAGCCGGGTTGAGCGTCAATTGCCCGTTCTCGATGACGGGCTCTGCACGGCCGACGCTGCGGCGTTGGACGGCGCGGATGCGCGCGGCAAGCTCGTCCAGATCGAAGGGCTTCACCAGGTAATCGTCGGCGCCGGCGTCGAGGCCGGCCACGCGGTCGGGCACTGCGTCCTGCGCAGTGAGAATCACGACCGGTACGCGCCGCCCGCGACGGCGCAGATCCCGGAGCACCTCGAGGCCCGCCTTTTTCGGCAGGCCCAGATCGAGGAGGACGACGTCGTACGGTTCTTGCGACAACGCGTCGTCCGCGGCCTGTCCATCGTGGACCCAGTCCACCGCTTGGCCCAGCTGCTGCAAACCGCGCTTGACCCCTGCGCCGAGCATCGCATCGTCTTCGACCAGCAGGACGCGCATCGAGTGATGTGATTCCGCAGCTGCGTCCCTGCTTCGGGCAGGTTCAGGCCCAACGGAGGTGGTTCACATCTTGCACCGGCACGCGGGGTGGGCGCTTGCCGTTCGTCCGCGTTGGAGGCGCAAGAGATGTTCGAAGGACTGTTCCAGCCTACCCACCTGATCCTCATTCTGCTGGTCGCATTGCTTCTCTTTCGGCCCGAGCAAACTGCCTCAGATTGGCGCGGGCCTCGGCAAGAGCATCCGCGACTTCAAGAAGGCGATAGCAGGCGTTTCCGACGACTTGCCTGGGGCCGCGCTGGCAAAGCGACTGCCGGCCGCGCCCGCCAACCCCGAGGTCTCCGCCGGCGACCCGCCGGAACCGAAGCAGTCCTGATCGGACCGAATCGACCTGCACGATTGCGTTCATGTTTGCGACAGCTGTCCCGTGTTCGATCACCAGTCGGTGCCGCGCCGAAGGCGCGGTGAGTCGCTGGCCACCGTGCGGCACGCCATCGAGCTGGGCGTGAACTGGATCGATACCGCTGCCGTCTACGGGCTCGGACATTCCGAGCAGGTGGTCGGGCGGCTGCTTCGCGAGCTGACGGCCAGCGACCGCCCGTTCATCTTCACGAACCGCGGATCCAGGCGCTCGCGCGAAACGGAGCGGAGGTGGTCGCGGGAGACCTCGACGACATCACCTCGTTGACCCGGTTCC
>MNFJ01000150.1 GCA_001918155.1 Deltaproteobacteria bacterium 13_1_40CM_4_68_19 | reverse complement strand
GGTTCGTCAGCGAGCGCCTTCTCGCTGCGTTCGCGAGCGCCATCGACTCCCGCCCGGCGCGCGCCTCGCTGCTCGACTTCGGCTATCGCCTTCCCGCGGCTGTTGCTCGGCGGGTGCGGCCCGGCGTCTCGAAGGCGATCGCCGCGCACGTCTCCGTCGCCCTGGCGCAGGAGTGCATCCGGGCGCTCGACGACGGCGAGCTGACGCATCCCTCGCAGGCGGACCTCCTCGCGGACATCCTCTTCGGTTTTCCCGTCGTGCACGGGGGACTGCTGCGTTACGTCGCGTCGGGGTCGTCCCCGGTGGCGAAGGACGCCGCGCGCGTGCTCGGGAGACGAGATGGAGCGCACGCAGGCCCCTGAGCCGTCTGCGACTGCTGACCTCATCCCTCCGATGCGCGGCGGCGGGCCATGAAGCGGAACAGGGCTCCGCGCGCGGCATCGACCAGGCGCACGGGCAGCCCGGGTCGCAGGGCCTCGGCGCCTGCCAGTCCGCCCCCGAGGTAGCGTTCGCGGGCGTCCCGGCGCATCAGTTTGCCACTGGAGGTCCTTGCCAGGGACCCGGGCTTCAGCAAGCATACGTCCTTGGGAGACAGGCCGACCTGGTCCGCCACCGTCGCGCGCACCGATTCCCCGAGCGCCACCAGTTCCTCGGGAGAGCGCGGCTGTACCTCCGCCAGGACCACCAGCACCTCCGTGCCGAGATCCGGGTCGGGGACGCCGAACGCGACGGATCGGCCGGCGCGAACGCCTTCGACCTGCTCGGCCGCGCGCTCGATGTCCGAGGGCGAGTAGCTGCGGCCGGCGACGATCACCAGGTCCTTGAGGCGGTCGACGACGTACAGCTCGCCGTCCGCGAGATAGCCGACGTCGCCCGTGCGCAGCGACGTGCGCCGCTCGCGCTGCACAAGGTGCTTCTCGAAGTACCACGGCGAGACGCTCGGCCCTCGCACCCAGATCTGCCCCACTTGCCGCTCGCCGAGCGGCGTATGGTCCGGCGTGACGCTGACGATGCTGACCTCGTGCCCCTCGATGGCGGGTCCGACGGACACCACCGGCATCGAGCCGGGGCCAGGCTCTGTCGGGACCGCCCTGCCGTTCGCCAGGTCGTCGCGACGGACGTGGTCGATCTTCAAGCCGCGGCCGAGCGGCGGAAACGCCACCGACAGCGTGCATTCGGCGAGCCCGTAGACGGGGAAATAGCTCGAAGCCCGGAAGCCCATCGGGGCGAGCCGGCGGCAGAACGCCTCGGCGATGCCGGGATCGACCGGCTCGGCGCCGTTGATGGCGGCGCGCAAGGCGGAGAGATTTAGACCGCGGAGATCCTCGTCCGCGACCTTGCGGGCCACCAGCCCATAGGCAAAGTTCGGCGCGACCGTCAGCGTCGCGCGCGCATCCGACACCGCCTGCATCCAGCTCGCCGGACGCAGCATGAATTCCAGCGGCGAGAGGATCCAGCAAGTCGCCCCGTGCGCGACGGGGGCGAGCAGCCCGCCGATCAGCCCCATGTCGTGATACAGCGGCAGCCAGGAGACCACGCGGTCGTCGGCGTCGAGCTGCAAGGCCCTTCCCATCGCCTCGACGTTGGCCATCAAGTTGTCGGCCGTGATCACCACGCCGCGCGGCGTGCCCGTGCTGCCCGACGTGTACTGGATCAGGTTCGGCTCGTCGCCGCGAGCGGGCTGCGCTTCGGGTGCGTCGGCCCGCTCCAGCGAGCGCGGTTCGATCAGGGGGAGCTTTGGATCGAGGAGCCCCGACTCGCGCAGGTGGGCAGCCGTGCGCCGATCCGCGAAGACCGCCGAAGGAGCGGCGTCCCGCACCACGCTGGTCAGGCGATTCACGAACGCGGTCGGGCGCGCGAATCCGTCGAGCGATGGAAGAGGGACGGGCACGGCCCCGATCATGCACGCCCCGAGGAACCCTTCGAGGAAGGCGCGGCCGGTGGGGACGCACAGCAGCACGCGATCCCCGCGCCGCAGCCCGCTGCGGGCCAGGGCGGCCGCGCAGGTTCCGGCCCCACGGATCCATTCGCCCATCTTCACCGGCTCGTCGCGAAAGCTTCCGCGCGAGGCGCTGCGCAGGAGATGAACGGCGACGCGGTCCGGCTCGCGCGTGGCTCGGGCGAGCAGGCGCGCGGTGAGCGGGTCACGCATCGTGGATGAGCCCCTTCACGAGCCCCTGTCCGAGCCGGCGGCGCAGTCGCGCCGCGGGGAAGCCGCACCGCTCGAGCTGATCCGGCACCAGCGTCCGGTAACGGTTCAGCACCCCCTGCCGTTCGAGTCGCTCCAACGCATGCCGGCGCATCCGGCGGGAGGGAAGCGCCAACTCGCCCCAGACCGGCTCGGCGAAGAGGGCCGCGACGCTCGCCCGGATGCTCTCGAAGACGAGGTCCTCCATCTCCGGAGGGGCGCGGCCGCGGAAAACGCGGGCGAGCGGTTCGCGCAGCTCCTGGCTGTACGCGAGGTGTCGGGCCTCGTCCTTGAGGTTGACGCGCAGCACGGCCGCGAGCAGCGGCTCGCGCGCCTTCGTCAGCAGCGTCGCCACCAGCGAGGCGGCCGTCCACTCGAAGACCACCTGGCCGACGAGCAGCTTCACCTCCGGAGAGGCGCACGCCTCGATGGCGTCGAGCGCCGACCGCAGCTGGTGGCAGGCGGGATACAAGACGCCCGCCTTCTCCGAGAGATACCGCTGCAGGGCGAGATAGTGCTTCGCTTCCTCCTGCGCCATCACGGCGAGAAACTCTCGGTGGGTAGGCCGCTCGCGCGCCGTGAGCACCATCACCTGGGCCACGAGCTGCTCGCCGCTGCGCTCGCCCGCGAGCAGGTTCGAGAGATGAAAGCAGGTCTCGCGGAAGACGAACGACCGCCGCTGCGCAACGCTCATGGCGCGGAAGGGCGGGAGCCCCTCCGCGAAGAAGCTCTCTTGCGGGAACCGTTCGCGCTCCGGGTCAACCTCGAGATGCCAGGGCAGCTCGTCGAACGCCCACGCATGGCGGAGCGCGGAATCGACCAGGGCTGCCACCCGGTTCATGCGCTCACCGCCGGCAGGGATACGGCCACCGTGGTCCCGCGCCCCGGCTCGCTCTCGACCCGGACCGTCCCCTGCTGCGCGGCGACCAGTTCCTGGACGATGGAGAGGCCGAGCCCGGTTCCGGAACCCGGAGGCTTGGTGGTGAAGAAGGGATCGAAGATCCGGGAGAGGTTCTCCTTGGTGATCCCGCAGCCGTTGTCGATGACGGAGAGCTCCACGCGATCGCCGTTCCGGGAGGCGGCGATCCGCACCTCGCCGTGCTGCGGGTCCACGGCCTGCAGCGCGTTGTGAACGATGTTCAGGATCACCTGGAACAGGTCCTGCGGATTCGCCCGCACCACCTCGCCGTCGATCTCCTGGACGATGCGAACGCCCTTCGGCGTCTGCGGCGCCACCATCTTCACCGCAAGCGGGACCACGTCGGCGAGCTTCACCGCCGCGTTCACGTCGCCGCTCTGCTTGCGGCCGAAGAGAAGCAGCTGGCGCGTCACGGCCGTGAGCCGCTCGACGCTCTCGTCGATGTCTGCGATCAGCGGCGCGGTGGACCCGACCGAGCTGATGTGCCTGCGGAGCAGGGCGAGGTTTCCCCGCAGGAAGTGGATGGGATTGTTCAGCTCGTGCGCAACGCCGGCGATCATGCGGCCGAGCGCCACCATCTTCTCGCTCTGCACCAGCGAGGCTTCCGCCTTTTTCAACTGCTCCAGCGCCTCGCGCAGCTTCTGCGCCTGCGTCCGCAGCCGCAGGTGCAGCTCGATGCGGGCGTGCAGTTCCTGGAGGTCGAAGGGCTTGTGGACGTAGTCGTCGGCGCCGGCCTCGAAACCGGCGATCTTCGACTCCACTTCCTCGCGCGCCGACAGCAGGATCACCGGGACCTCGGCCGTCCGGGGCTGGCCCCTGATCTTGCGCGCGAGCGCGATGCCGTCCAGCCCCGGCATCATGATGTCCGAGACGATCAGGTCCGGCGGATCCGCGTCGATCGCCTGCACCGCCTCCGTGCTGTCCACGTAGGGGACGACGCGGTACCAGCGGCCCAGCTCCTGCGTCAGGTAAGCGAGGAGCTCGGGGTTGTCCTCCACCACCGCGAGGCGTGCGCCGACCAGGCCCGCAGGCTCGACCTGACCCGGCAGCGCCGGCTCGAGGCGCACCTTGGGCAGCTCGGGGGCGCTGGACGTCGGCTCGGGGGCGCTGGACGTCGGCGCGGGCACAACGATGCGCGGCACGGCCGAGAGATGGACGATGAAGGTGGACCCCTTGCCGGGTTCGCTCTCCACCACGATGCGGCCGCCGTGCAGGGTCACCAGCTGCTTCACGATGCTGAGGCCGATGCCGGTGCCCTGGAAACGGCGCGTCGACGAAGACTCGACCTGCACGAATCGGTCGAAGATCCGGTCGAGGTCATGCGGCGCGATCCCGATGCCCTGGTCGGCGACTGTGATCCAGATCCCTTCCCTGTCGCTGCCCACCGCGACCTTCACGGCGCCTCCCGGCCGGGAGAACTTGCAGGCATTCGAGATCAAGTTGAGCACGATGCGGTCGAGGTGCCGCTCGTCCCCGTTCCAGGTGAATGGGCCTCCTCTCTCGATCTCCAGCTCGAGTTGCAGATCCAGCGACTCGGCGTACGCCTGCGCCTCGTCGGCGATGCGCCGCACCGAACCCCCCACGTCGACGGGCACGCGATCGATGCGCGGTTCCCCGGACTCGAGCTTGGCGAGCAGCAGCAGGTCGTTGATCAGCTGCAACAGGCGCGTCGCGTTGCGGTGGATGGTCTCCACGAGCGTGCGCTGTCCCGTTTCCAGCCGGCCATGCGACTCGCGCGTGAGCGAGGAGGCGGGAGCAAGAATGAGCGTGAGGGGAGTGCGCAGCTCGTGGCTGACGTTGGCGAAGAACTCGCTCTTCAGCCGGTCCAGCTCCCGCAGCCGCTCGTTCGCCTTTTCCAGGTCGATGCGAAGCTTGACCTCGCGCAGGAACAGGTTCGTGACCACCCGGTTGCCGATGCAGGTGATCAGCGCGGAGTCGACCAGCAGCATGAGATTGGATGCGAAGTGCTTCGCGCCGAGCGGCTCGTGGCCCGCGATGGCGACGGCCAGATAGCCGACCGGGAGCAGGAACGCGGTGACGATCACCGCCATCAGCGGCGCGGGAAAGAGGATCGCGATACCGAACGAGATCAGGTAGTAGGGAAAGACGAAGTCGCTCTCGGTGCCGCCGGTGAGCAGGAGGTTGACGGCTTCGGTCACGTTGCAGATCACGCCGGCGAGAAGCGCAAACGGCAGCCAGGGATGCTGATCGAAGGCGTGCCGCCGCAGGGCGATCAAGAGCAGCAGGATCAGCGCATCCGCCGCGGCCGCGGCGATCGCGCCTCGTGTCAGCTGCGCCGGGTAGTACGCGCCATCGTAGGCGACGATGGTGAAGGGAATGATCACCATCGCCACCCAGCAGGAAGCGGTCGCGCGCGCGGAGAGCGTCCGGGTGAGCTCCGCGGCGACGCGAGGGTCCGGCCGCGGAGCCACCGCGACGCGCGCGGCGGCGACTGCGCTGGTCAGCGCCTGGGCCTTCTTCCCCCATCCCATCATTCAGAAAAGAATATCGGTCCCTTGGGCCGCGATCAATGATAGTGGTACGATTCCCGCCGTGTCGGAACCCTCCTACCGCCTGCTCGTCGTCGACGACGAGCCGCTGGCCTTGAACCTGGCGAAGCGGGTGTTCGAGACCGAGTCGGACATTGCCCTGCATGCGGCTACATCGGCCGTGCGCGCGCTGGAAACGGCGATGATTCACGACATCGACCTGGTGATCACCGACCAGCGGATGCCGGAGATGACGGGCCTGCAGTTCCTCGCCCGCGTCCGCGAGGTGCGGCCGCGCGCGCTGCGGGTCCTGCTCACCGCGTTTCCCGACACTTCGGTCGCACTCAAGGCCATCAACGAAGGCCTTCTCTACCGATTCATCCTCAAGCCGTGGGAGCCGGAGGACATGCGTGTCACCGTCCGCCGGGCGCTCGAGACCAAGCGCCTCGCCGACGAGCACGACCGCCTGGTGAACCAGCTCAAGACCAGCTACGAGGAGCTGATCCAGTCCGAGCACATGGCAGCGCTCGGCCGGCTTTCGGCGGGCATCGGACACGAGTTGAAGACCTCGGTCGATCCGCTGGTCGCGCGCATCGCCACGCTCGAGGTGGAAGTCGGCCGCGTGGTGGAGGCGGGACGCGCTGCGTCGCGCGCGATCCAGAAGGAATTCGCTCCGGACGAGGTGGACCGCCTGAAGGAGGCGACGCTACGTGCCGCCCCGGACCTGGCGGGTGCGGTGGATGAGTCCATCGCCGCTGTCCGGACCGCGGGGGCGCAGCTGGAAGCGCTGGCCCGCGGCGTCCAGAGCTACACGGCGAACGTGGAAACGGAGCCTTTCGACATCAACCAGGCGGTGCTCGCCGCCGTGCAGCTCCTCTCGCACCGGCTGCGGGAATCCGTCCGCCTGGAGCGGAAGCTGGAAGCGGTCCCACTGGTCCGCTGCCGCGGTCCCGAGATCACGCAGGTGGTGCTCAGCCTGCTCGGAAACGCTGTCGACGCAGTGCAGCGCGTCCCCGAGCCGCAGATCGAGGTGCGCACCTCGCACGAGGGCTCCACCGTCCGCCTGGAAGTCGCCGACAATGGCACGGGCCTCGACCCCGGAGTGGCGCAGCGGCTCTTCAAACCCTTCACCCTGACCAACATGGGGACGAAAGGCCGCGGGCTCGGCCTGAGCATCTGCAAGAGCATCGTGGAGAGCCACGGCGGCCAGCTCGAGGCGGCCGCGGACGGTCCACGCGGCACGCGCATCACCGTGACGCTGCCCGCGATCGCGGCAGTCTGAGCATCCCCGGGGCGCGCCCGGCGAGGATCTCGTCCGCGCGGCGCCGCACCGCGGGCGCCATCTCCGGATGCGTGAGAACGTAGAACTCGCCTGCGCGAACCGCGCGCACCGTCCGATCGGCGACCGCTTCGGGAGGCAAACCCCGGGAGATCAACGAGCGCATCATCCGGTCCGCCGCGCCCGGCGCCGAGCTCGCCAGCGCGGTCGCGACCCAACCGGGGCAGAGCACCGACACTCCGACGCGCGCTCCGCGCAGCGCGAGATCCTGCACCAGCGCCTCGGAGAGCGCGACGACTGCGTGTTTGCTGGCGCTGTAGGCGCCGGCCAGCGGCGGCGTCACCAGGCCGGCCATCGAGGCGGTGTTCACCACGTGCGCCGCTCCTCCCTGCGCGATCATGCGCGGCACGAACGCAAGACAGCCGTGAACGGTGCCCCAGAGGTTCACCCCGAGGACGCGTTGCCATCGCCGCAGGGAGACCTCCCAGACGGCGCCGTATTCCGCGACGCCGGCGTTGTTGCAGAGGAGGTGGACGCGGCCGAACCGCGCGTAGGCCTTCGCCGCCAGCATCTCGACGTCCCGCATCCTGGAGACATCGGTCGGGACGGCGAGGGCGCCGGGCAAGCTGGATGCGAGCTCCCGCAGCGGGCGGCGATCGACGTCCGCGAGCACCAGGTGCATCCGTTCCCGGGAGAGCCTCTGGGCGAGCGCGCGGCCGATCCCGCTCGCCGCCCCGGTGATCACCGCTGTCTTCCCGCGGAGCGATCGCACCGAGGAAGTCTACCCGTCGGAGTCCTCGTCGTGGAAGGAGCGCTCGTCACGGCCGGAATGCTCACCGGGGGTCGATTCCTTCCCGTCGGATAGGCAGATGTGTCCAGCGAGCCATCCCGAAAAGCCGGACGGAGTCATCGTCTGGGCGCCTTGAGAGGTCAGCGAGCCCCTCACGTGGTGGAAGCGTCTCGTCCCGCCGACCACGTTCTCGAACTCGAAATACTTCCCGGTGAGGGTGTCGAGCATCCCGCGGTCGCGGATCGTCACCGTTCCCGATCTGGTGGTGATGACCAGTATGCCCGTGTACAGGAGGGTGGCCGGCGCATTGGTCGGGGAGGTGAGCGTCTTCACCGTGAATCGCGTGGTGCCGGCGAGCGGCCCTGAGTCGACCGTTCCTTCGGTGCAAAACCCGACAGGACTGTCCTTCTTACATCGCTGGTCGAAGACGAAGTGCGTCGTGATCTGCGCATCGACCTCTTCGCACCCATCCGCCCGCACCCCAGGAGACGTGAGCAGACCGATGGCGAGCGCCGACACCGCGGTCGAAAGGAGTCGCATTGGTTGCCCCCTGGAGGGGCGAGTACCCCTGCCCTCGGGTAGCAATCAAGGCGCCTGAGTAGGCGTATGTAATTTTCTAGCTTGAATACACTTTAGCGCAGTGCGTCGTGACCGTGGGCTTTACCCCAGCCGACTAATCCCAGCGCACGCGATAGCGCGCCTCGCCGCCGCGGTCGTCGCACCGGATCCCCTCCGGCGGGTCGACGGTCCCGCGCACGCCGCAGAGCTCGAACACGTAGGCGAGGTTGCCGCGCGTGACGTCGAAGAGCGCCGCGGGGACCCGGGCGCCTTCGACGCGTACGCGGATGACGGCTTCGCGGGGGGCGACGGCGTCGTAATCGAACTTCATGCCTTTCAGCACCATCGCGTAGAAGCGCTCCAGGTTCTGGAAGACTGCCACCGGCGTGTTTCCGAAGAGAGCCGTGGCCATCTTCAATACCGGCTGGATCAGCGAGCCGCCCAGCTTGCGGGCCGCGGTGAGGCCGAGGTCGACGCAGGCCTCCCGCCCGGCGACGAGCGAGAGCGCCGATTCCATCTCGTCCATCGGCGTTGCCGCGATCCAGGCGAACGGGAACGGGGGCTTGTCGATCAGCGCCGCGGTCGCCGCCGATACCTTCTGCTTCACCTGCGCCTTGCATCCGCGCTGCTCGAGGAAGTCGACCGTCAGCCGGAGCACCGAGCCGAGGTAACCGCGGGCGCTTTCCGCCTCGCTTATGTCCGGCATCAAGGCCGTATCGGTTCGCGCCACCGCGGTGCCTCCTTCCAGAGGTTCAGGCTTGCCGGGAACCTGGAAGCCGCGCAAGGGCCAGCGGCCGAGCCCTGGCGGCCAGGGATCGGTGCGCGCGATTCCCGGTTTGAAATTGCGGACCTCCGCGATGAAGGAAACGTGCCGAGGTGTGCTCGATGAGGGGACTGCCAGCGCACTTCGAGCGCGCATTCAAGCCCGGAGCAGACCCAGGTTCTCCTCCGCGCGCGCCCGGAACGCCGCCGTGTCGCCGGAGAACACGACGCGGCCTTTGAGCAGGATCAGGTGCCGGTCGCCGAGCGCGAGAAGCGTCTTCACTTCCTTGTCGACGACCAGGGCCGCCATCCCCTCGTCGCGCAGGCGCCTGACCGCGGCCCAGATCTCCTGGCGGATGAGCGGAGCAAGGCCCTCGGTGGCGCCGTCCAGGATCACCAGCCGCGGATTGGTGAGCAGCGCGCGTGCGATCGAGAGCATCTGCTGCTCGCCTCCGGACAGCTGGGATCCCAGGTGTGCGAGGCGATCGCGGAGGCGGGGGAAGAGCGCGAGCACGCGCTCCTCGGTCCAGCGCCCTGGCCGCTGCGCGACGAGGAGGTTCTCGCGGACCGACAAGCTGGGAAAGATGCCGCGTCCTTCCGGAACGAGCGCGATGCCTTCGGCGGCGATCCGGTGGGCGGGCCAGCCGGTGACCGGTTTGCCGTTGACGCGCACCTCGCCGGACCGTGGCGGGGTCAGGCCGAGCACGCTGCGGATGGTGGTGGTCTTCCCCATCCCGTTGCGGCCCATCAGGGTGACGGTCTGGCCGGGCTCAATCGAGAACGTCACCCCGTGCAGGACGTGGCTCGCGCCGTAGAAGGTATGCAGCTCGATCGCCTCCAGGAGCGCGCTCACGGGATCTCCTCCCCGAGGTACGCCTCCCGCACCGCCGGGCTCGCGCGAATCTCCGAGGGCGACCCCGTCGCCAGGACCCTTCCGTCGACCAGGACGGTGACGGAGTCCGAGATGCTGAACACGGCGTCCATGTCGTGCTCGACCAGCACCACCGTCCGGCCACGAGCGACCCTGCGCAGGAGCTCCACGATCCGCAGCGCCTCGTCGTGGCCCAGTCCCGCCAGCGGCTCATCCAGAAGGAGCAGCGACGGCTCGGTCGCGAGCATCATCGCGATCTCCAGCTGCCGCTGCTCACCGTAGCTGAGCTGGCCGGCGATGGCGCGGCCGCGCTCCGCCAGCCCGCACCACTCGAGAGCACGCGCGGCGCGAACGCCCACTTGCGCGTATCGCTCGGCGGGGCGGAAGAACAGCATCGAGGACGGCAACCGCGATTGCGCCGCGAGCCAGACGCAGTCGCCGCAGGAAAGCTCGGGAAAGAGGTTTGCGGTCTGGTAGGTGCGCCCGACTCCCATGCGCGAGAGCCGATCGGGCGTGGCGCGCGTCACATCCGCGCCCCGGAAGTGGATCAGCCCGCCGGTCGCGCGCAGCTCGCCGGAGAGAAGGTTCAGGAAGGTCGATTTCCCCGCTCCGTTCGGTCCGATGACGGCGTGGACCCGGCCTTCTGCGAAGGCGAGGGAAACGCCGTCGACGGCTGCCAGCGCGCCGAACCGGCGCGTGAGCGCCCCTGTCTGCAGCAGCGCCTCAGGCACGAGGGGTTCCTTGGACGAGCCCGGCGAGCCCGCGGGGAAGGAACAGCACCACCGCGATCACTAGCGCCGCGATCAGCGCGTTCCAGTGATCGGTCACGCGCTCGCCGTAATGCTCGATGAACGCGAGCAGCAGCGCTCCCAGCGCGGGCCCGTACAGCGTGCCCCTGCCGCCGAGCAGGACGGTGACGAGGATCAGCCCGGATTGGCGCCAGCCGAGCTGGGCGGGGTTGACGAAGCCGTACAGCGTAGCGTCGAGGTATCCCGCGAGACCGGCCAGCGCTCCCGCGATGACGAACGCGACCAGCTTGTAACGGCGCGTCGGATATCCGAGGGACCGCATCCGTTGATCGTTGCCGCGGATCCCTTCCAGAACCCGCCCGTAAGGCGCCCGCAGCAGGCGCGAGAGCAGCAGGTAGACGAGAACCACGGCCGCCCAGATGGCGACATACGCCGCTGCGCGTCCCTCGATGGGACGCGTTTTGACGTACAGGCCGTCGGAGCCGCCCAGCGCCGGCGAATCGTTGAACAGGTAGAAGAGCATCTGCGTGAAGGCGAGCGTGACCATGATGAAGTACACGCCGGTTGCGCGCAGGCTGAGCCAGCCGATGACCAGGGCGCAGGCGGCCGCGAACGCGACGCAGAGGGGAAGCGTCACGACCGGGTTCACCAGGTCGAATCGGTTGGTGAGCCCCGCCAGCAGGTACGCGGCAAGGCCGAAGAACGCCGAGTGCGCGAGGCTGACGAGGCCGGTGAAACCGACCAGCAGATCCAGGCTCATGGCGAGGATGGAGCCGATCATCGCTTTTCCCAGGAACTGCAGCCAGAAGCGATCGCCGCTGAAAGCCACCGCGCCCAAGGCCGCCGCCGCGGCGAGCAGAAGGAGCCGCCGCCTCATCGGCCCTCGAAGGCCGGCCCGAGCAGACCGCGCGGCCGCCAGAGCAGCACCGCGGCCATCACGGCGTACACGATGGCGCTGGCAAAGCCGGGAAGGAGCACCTTGCCGAAGGTGTCGGCCAGGCCGACCAGCAGCGCGCCGAAGAAGGCGCCCTTGATCGAACCGATCCCGCCGATGACCACGACCACGAACGAGAGGATGAGAACGCTCTCGCCCATCCCCGGGTACACCGTCGTCAGCGGGGCCGCCAGCATGCCGGCGAGGCCGGCCAGCGCGGTCCCGGCGCTGAAGAGGATCGCGAAGAGGCGGCGGACGTCGATCCCGAGCGCTTCCACCATCTCGGCATTCGAAGCGCCGGCGCGCACGCGCATGCCGAAGCGCGTCTTGAGGACGATCTGGCGCATGGCCACGCCGATGCCGACGCATGCCAAGGCGGTGAATGCCCGCCACGCCGGCCAGGTCTGCGTCTCGCCGAGATGCATCGTCCAGGCGAGCGCCCTGGGCGTACTCACTCCGTGCACGTCGTTGCCCCACAACGCCCGCTGCAGCTCGTTGAAGAGCAGCACCAGCCCATAGGTGAGCAACACCTGCGAGAGGTGATCGCGCGCGTAGAGGCGCGCGATCGCGAGCCGCTCGACCGCGAGGCCGATCACGACCATCGCGGGAATCGCGACCAGGATGGCGACCAACAGGCTGCCGGTGCGCTCGGAGAGCCACCACGCCAGGTACGCCCCCAGCATGTAGAAAGAGCCGTGCGCGAAATTCAGTACGCCGAGGACGCCGAACACCAGCGTCAGCCCGCTCGCCACCAGGAACAGCAAGAGGCCGTACTCGAGGCCGTTGACGACCTGGAGCACGAAGAGGGAAAGGCTCATTTCCCCATCTTGCAGCCGGCTCCGGGATCCTCGGCGTCCTTCATCGCCACGCCGACCACCGCCTCGCGCCCGCCTCTCACTTGTCTCAGGTAGACGTCCTGGATGGGGTTGTGCGTCTTCGAGAAGCGGAAGCGCCCGCGCGGGCTGTCGATGCGCGCAGACTCCAGCGCGGCGATCAACTCGGAGTGCGCTCCCGTGTCGCCCTTCACCTTCTCGAGCGCCTGCGCGAGCACGTTGACCGTATCGTAGCCTGCCACGGCATAGACGTCCGCCTCGCGGTTGGTCGCCTTCTTGAACGCCTCGCGGAACTTGCGGTTGGCGGGGTTGTCGAGGGCGTCCGCGTAATGCAGCGTGGTCTTGATCCCTTCGGCGGCGGCGCCCTGCGCGGCCAGCACGCCCTCGGTGAGAAACCCCGAACCATACAGCGCGACCCTGTCCCGCAGGCCGGCGTCGGCGTAGTCCTTGACGAACTTTGCGGCGCCAGCCCCGGCGAAGAAGACGAAGACGGCATCCGGCTTGAGCGAGGCGATCTCCGACAGATTCGCCTGGAACTCGGTGGTCGGGAAGGGGACCGCGATCTCCTTCACGATCGTGCCGCCGCCTTTCGCATAGCCTTCCTTGAAGGCGGCCATGGATTCCTGCCCGAAGCTGTAGTTCCAGAACATCAGCACGGCCTTCTTGCGGCCGTCCTTGAGCATCACGTCGGCGCAGGGATACGAGGTCTGCCAGTTCGAGAACGAGGTTCGGAACACGTGCGGGGCGCAAAGCGTGCCGGTGACGGCCTGCGCGCCGGCGTTGGTGACGACCGTGAGCACGTTCTCCTGGCGGACGATCTGCATCATCGCCATCGCCACGCCGGAATGGACCGGGCCGGTGAGGATGTCGACCTTCTCGCCGGCGATGAGCTTGTTCACGTTCGCGGGCGCCTTGGCGGGATCGGACTCGTCGTCCACCGCGACCCATTCCACCTCGCGACCACCGAGCTTGCCACCGTGCTCGGAGGCCGCGAGCTTCATCGCGTCGGTGATGTTGTGGCCGAGCGCGGCGTAGGTGCCCGAGTACGGCAGGAGCAGGCCGATCCGGAGCTTCGCCGGCGTGGCGGAGAAGAGGCGGCGCGCAAGCAGGCTGGAGCAGGCGGCAGCGCCGAGAAGCGCGCGGCGGGAGAGAGTCATGTGCGACCTCCGCGGGCGGTAATAGGACAGGAGTCCGCACGGGACGTCAACCGGCCCGCTCACGCTCGCGATGCGCGGATCCGGTCATCCAGTCAGTACGGCTTCTGGCCGACCCAGTTGCCGGGCGGCTCGTAGTCGCAGACCCAGAAGTCCCAACGGCCGGGCGGCGACGGCGCGAACGGCCAGTTCGTGTCGCAGACCTGGTGCGCGCATCCGACGCGGACGCTGTCGCGCCAGACCAGCTGCGTGTAGTGCCCGCACTCCTTTCCGGGGGCGCAGGTATTCGTCGCGTAGTCGTAATCCTGCGCCTCGCTCGCCCACGCCGCCACGACGTCGCTCGCCGCCCAGTGGCCGGGCGGAGCGCTGGCGGCGATGTTCTCGCCGCGCTCACCGCGCCCCGCATTGTGCTGATAAAGGCAGCGATCGGCCCACGCCTGCGCGACGCTCGCGGCGTCCGCGGACCAGGTCAATTCCGGAAGGGGAGGCGACGGGGCCGGCCGGGCGGAGTGGCGGACCGCGTTGTGCAGGTCGAGCCAGGTCTGCGCGTCCGCCGAAGGAGGGGACTGCGAGCCTTGCGGCTCGCCTGGTCGCCCGCCCTCGCATGCAGCGGCGAGCACGAGAGCGACGAGCCAGAGGCAAGCTCGCATCAAACTGCAAGTTACCCACTGGACGATCGAGCGACACCAGGCAGCCGAGCGGCGGCATCGTGCGATCGAAGGCTCCGGGCCGCGGCTCGTCTTCGCGGGCGAGATGTGGCAAGCGTCTGGCGTGTTCTCGCGCCGTCTGCCGCACGTCGTGACCCGCAAGGATCTGGCGCTGCTGATCGCGCCGACCTACGCCGCATCGGCGAACGTCGATTTCGACGAAGCGCACGAGCGCATGGAGCGCGCCGTCGCCAGCGATGCCGTCTCGGGCCATCTCTATGCCGGGCTCACCGCGGCGCTGCACGAGCGGAAGGGTCAGCGCACGACGGAGGATGCGCTGATCGACGACCTCTCCGCAGGCGTGCAGAAACGGCGCTCGCGCGTGAAGGCAGCGGCGCTGACGCCCGCGCTTTCGGCAGTGATGGTGATGCTGAACATCGAGCTCGGCTACGCGCCGGAGATGATGCGCGGGGCGCTGGAGAATCCGAAGGGAAAGGCGCTGCTCGAGGATGGCCTGCGCGCGCTCGGGGCGCATCTGCTCAAGGAGCTCGTCAAGTAGGTTCCGCTCCCCGGTCCGGACTCAGCGGAACGCGCAAGCGAGAAACGTGGTCCGCTGGCCGAGCACGATCGCCTTGCAGCAGCGCAGGTACGTGCCGAAACCAAACCGCGAGACGATCAGGACCGTGTGCCGCAACACGTCATTCGTCGTGATGACTCCCTGGATGACCATGACGCGACCCTCTCCGGTTCCGTGTGCAGCTTCCGGACGGGAGTGATTGCGACGGTCGTGCCAACGTCCGGCTCGCCGGCAGAAAAACGGATTGGCCGCCTGGAACCCTGTATTTCGCGTTTTGGAGGCATCGGTTGGGCCGCGGCGCAGGCGCTGCGCCCCCTTTGCCTGTCCGGGATCGCTACAGCCGCGGTGGCGCAGCGTCGCGCTATCGGACACCCCCCTGGTGCCGTGGCGCGGTACCGGACAGCAGCGGCGAGGAAGCGGACGGCGTTGCGAGCAGCCCGCCCTACACGATCGCGCGCACTACGCCGCCATCGACCCGCAGCGCTGCACCGTTCGTCGCCGCCGCGAGCGGGCTGGCGAGGAACGCGACCAGGTGCGCGACTTCGGCAGGCTCGGCGAAACGCTGCAGCAGCGAGCTCGGGCGCATCTGCTGGAGAAAGTCCCGTTCGACCTGCGCGGCATCTTTCCTCTGCTGGCGCGCCAGCCCCTCGACGAACGCGCCAACCCCTTCGGAGCGCGTCGGACCCGGGAGCACCGAGTTGACCGTCACCTGCGTGCCCGTGGTCAGCTCGGCGAGGCCGCGCGCGAGCGCGAGCTGCGCGGTCTTCGTCACTCCATAGTGGATCATCTCGGCGGGGATCTGCAGCGCGGACTCGCTGGAGATGAAGAGGACGCGCCCCCAGCCGCGCTGGAGCATGCGCGGGAAGTAGTGGCGCGAGAGCCGCACCCCGCTCATCACGTTGGTCTCGAACAACCGCAGCCAGGACGCGTCGTCGATCCGCTCGAACGGCACGGCCTCGAAGATGCCGACGTTGTTGACGAGGATGTCGGTGTCGCTCGCCTGCGCAATGAGCGCCTGCGCTCCGGACGCGGTGCCCAGGTCGGCCGCGACGGCCTCGACGCGGGCCTCGCGGACTTCGTCGCGGATCTGCGCGAGCGCGGCGTCGACGCGTCGTTGCGTCCTGCCGTTGACGACGACGCTCGCTCCCTCGCGCGCCAGGTCGATCGCGATCGCCAGCCCGATGCCCGCCGTCGATCCGGTGACGACGGCCCTCTTGCCTCGAAGCTGAAGGTCCATCCGCACCCAGATGCAGCAATGGACATCTGGTTGCAATGGCGAGGCGGTGCAGGCGGCTCTGAGGGCCGCCCCGGAGCGGTCTGACGATCTTGTCCGCCGTTCCCGGTCAAACGACAAAAGCGTCGTCCGCCGGTGCGACAGGGTCGGCCCGCGTGCCTCGATCCTGGCCGCGATGTTCAGCGAGAAACAGCGCTTCGGGGCCCCAGCCATTCCTACGTTGATGTCGTCGCGGTGAATCGAAATGACGATTTCGTTGCCCGTGGATCCTGGCCCGGAAGCCCTCCCCAGAGTGAAACGAGCGATCGCGGGCGGCGCACCCCGTGGCACCCCCGTTGCACCACATGGGTGGCGGCACGGCGTGCAATCGGGCCCGCCTGCCATGTGCACGGGCCGTCACCGTTTGCGGCGCCATCTGTGGCGCCAGGGAGAGTGGGCGGATGTCGAAGGCGAAGGATGTGATCGGCTACGCGAAGGACAAGAAAGTCTCGATGGTCGACCTGAAGTTCATGGACTTCCTCGGGCTCTGGCAGCACTTCACCATCCCGCTGGCCGAGTTGACGGAAAGCGTCTTCGAGGAAGGGCTCGGCTTCGACGGCTCCTCCATCCGCGGCTGGATGCCCATCCACGCCAGCGACATGCTGGTGGTTCCCGACGCCGAGACGGCGGTGCTCGATCCGTTCATGAAAGACTCCACGCTGTCCGTCCTTTGCAACATCGTCGACCCGATCACGAAGGAGCCATATTCGCGCGACCCCCGCTACATCGCGCAGAAGGCGGAGAAGTACCTCCGCTCCACGGGCATCGGGGACGCCGCGTACTTCGGCCCCGAGGCGGAGTTCTTCATCTTCGACGGAGTGTCGTACGACGCCGGCGTCAACCACGGGCACTACAAGATCGAATCGCGCGAAGGACAGTGGGAGACGGGGAGCGCCGTCGAGCACAGTTACGACGGCAAGACGCACACCACGCGCCCGAACCTCGGCTACAAGCCGCGCTACAAGGAAGGGTACTTCCCGGTCGCTCCCATCGACTCGCTGCAGGACCTGCGCACGGAGATGTGCCTGGTGATGGAGCAGGTGGGCATCCAGGTCGAGCGGCAGCACCACGAGGTGGCGACGGCGGGGCAAGCGGAGATCGACATCCGATTCGACTCGCTGGTGAAGACCGCCGACAAGCTGCTCTGGTTCAAGTACATCGTGAAGAACGTCGCGCTGCGCAACGGCAAGACGGTGACGTTCATGCCCAAGCCTCTCTTCGGCGACAACGGCTCGGGCATGCACACGCACCAGTCGGTCTGGAAGGCGGGCAAGCCGCTCTTCGCCGGCGAAGGCTACGCGGGCATGTCGAAGATGGCGCTCCACTACATCGGCGGAGTGCTCAAGCATGCCCGCGCGCTGGCCGCGCTCTGCAACCCGACGACGAACTCGTACAAGCGGCTGGTGCCGGGGTTCGAGGCGCCGGTGAACCTGGCATACAGCTCGCGCAACCGCTCGGCGGCGATCCGCATCCCGATGTACTCGCCTTCGCCGAAGGCGAAGCGGATCGAGTTCCGCTCGCCCGACCCGTCGTGCAACCCGTACCTCGCCTTCTCCGCGATGCTGATGGCGGGCCTGGACGGGATCGAGAACCGGATCGAGCCCGGCGAGCCGCTCGACAAGGACATCTACGGCTTGACCCCGGAGGAGCTGAAGGACGTTCCGAAGATGCCGGGGTCCCTGGAAGAGGCCTTGGGCGAGCTGAAGCGTGACCACGAGTTCCTGCTCAAGGGAGACGTCTTCACCCAAGACGTCATCGAGGCCTGGATCGAGAACAAGATCGAGCGCGAGCTGAACCCGGTGCGGCTGCGGCCGACGCCGACAGAGTTCGCGTTGTACTTCGACATCTAGACGTTCGCACGAAGGGCTTTTTCGCTGGGGCACCTCGCCCCGATGGACTGGTCTTGCCGCAATTCCGCCAATCAGGAGATCTCCCGATGATGAAGAAGCTCGCCCTTGCCGCCGTTCTCTTCACTGCCAGCGGTGCATACGCGACTCCCACCACAACGTTCTGGGCGCCGTCGACGACCGGGATCCAGCCCTTCCTCACGCCCCACATCACGTACGACACGTATTTCTGGAAGGGCCCGGCCGCCGGCCAGGCCGGGTCGCCCGTCTATCCGGTGACCACCGGCCTCACCATGGGCGTGCTGCCCTGGGACAACCTGCAGCTCGAAGTCGGGTTCGATCTGCTGCTGCCGAGCAGCGATCCGTTCCTGTTCAACGCCAAGCTCGGCGTGCCCGAGGACAAGCTGTTCCCATTCCAGCCCAGCTTCGCGGTGGGCATCTTCGGCGTGGGAACGAAGCAGAGCACGGCCACCACCCTCGGCACCGACTACAATCTGCTGTACGCGCAGATTCAGCACACGATCCCGAGCGTCGGCGGCTATGTCTCCGTCGGCGGCTATTACGGGCTTCAGGACAAGCTGTACCAGGCGAGCGACGGCAGCGGCACCAACCGCGCCGGCTTCATGGGTGGCTTCACCTCTCCTGACATTCCCATCAACACGCCCTGGCTACAGAAGATCAACGTCGTCGGGGACGTGCAAACCGGCAAGAACGCGCTCGGCGCGGGCGGCGGAGGCCTCGTCTTCTACTTCACCGACAAGGTCGACATCCTCACAGGCCCCGTCTACTACTTCGATCCCGGTTCGCAGCCAGGCGGGAAGCAGTGGTTCTGGACCGTGCAACTCGACATCGATCTGCCACTGCGTGCGACACCCTCGCCGGCGCCCGCGGCACCGGTCAGCGAGACGCCTGCTCCGGCGGCCACGACGGCATCGACGAAGTGAGCTCTGTCGGAAACCAGGGCAGGGAGGGCCCGCGCTCGTCCTCCCTGGCCGTTTCACCGCGATTGCGGGCGGAACTGCCAGAGCCAGTCCCCCGGTCGTACGCGCTCGCAGGCATACTCGGGGTGCCCCGCGCCGTAGTACAGGGTCACGCGCGAGTGCAACGTCCGGCGAGGCCGCTCGTCGAGCCTGCAGCGGGTTCTGCGCTCGATCTCGTCGCAGAACTCGTGCGCGAAGCGCCAGCTCCATGCTCCGGGCGTGACGCCGTCCTTCGCGCCGATCTCGAGGACGTAGCGGACCGGAGCGCGGATGAGCCGATCGAGGAGCCTTCCGGGAGGCAACCAGGAGGCGAGAACGAGATCCGGCCGCGTGCGCCGGATCGCGGCGAGGGCGTCGACGCGGAGGACGGACGCGCCGAGCCGCACTCCCGGCACGTCCACTTCGCGAAACTCGCGGCGCTCTCGCGGGCTCATGCGCGCGCGGGCGTCGGTCCAGGCGCCGGAGTCGCTCGCCACGATCTCCAAGCCGGGCGCGGCCTGGCGGAGGGCGGCCGAGAGGAACCCGTCGCCGGCGGCAACTTCGAGTACCCGCCTCGCACCGAGCGTGCGGATGCGGGAGGCGAGCGCCCGGATGAACTCGCGCGTCGGCAGCAGGAACAC
>MNFJ01000036.1 GCA_001918155.1 Deltaproteobacteria bacterium 13_1_40CM_4_68_19 | reverse complement strand
CGTCCACAAGTCCGTCGCCGCCCGCTCCGAATCCAGCGGATTCACTACCGTAGGGCCGTCCACAGTGTTGTTCACAGTTGTGGACAAGGAGCCAGGCATCTGAAATCCCCCAGGAGTTTCGGAAAAAAGACACCTCTCGAGCGCGCGTCGCGGCTCGCGGACGTGGGTTTCGCTTTCTCCGGAATGTCCGCCTGCAGACAAAACAAAAAACAGCGCCGCGGACCCTAGCAAACGGTCCGAAAGCGGATCAAGCAAGATCTCCAAAGTGGCTGGATCGACGCAGGATCGTTGCTTGCGTGCAAGAATTCGTTTGGTCGGCAAACGATCCGTCCGCGCTGTAGCCGCGGCGCGTACCTTCCTTGACTTGCCGGGGTACGCGTGGTTTCTTGCCGCGCTTTTCGCTCTCAGGAGGCAGTCGTCGTGAAGCGCACGTACCAACCGAGCAAGGTCCGCCGCAATCGCGAGCACGGGTTTCGCAAGCGGAACTCGACCAAGGCGGGCCGCCGGGTGCTCAAGCGCCGCCGGGCAAAGGGTCGCAAGCGGCTCGTCGTCAGCGCGCCGAGGAAGTAGTCAAGGGAGGGGCCCCTTGGCGGCCTTCGCATTTCCGAAGAGCGCGCGCCTGCTCCGGCGCGCCGACTATGTCGCGATCAAGCAACGCGGCAAGAGCTTCGCGGAGGGTCCGCTTGCGGCCAGCTTTCGTCCGCGGGACCCGGCTCCGACGGGAATTGCCGTCGCAGGCGCGCGCGTTGGACTCACTGTGTCGTCGAAGGTTGGGGGCGCCGTGACGAGAAACCGGATCAAGCGGCGCTTGCGCGAGGCCGTCCGGCTGGAGCTCGCCGGTCTTCCCCCCGTCGACCTGGTGATCGTGGCGCGCGCCTCGGCGTCCACCGCGTCGGTCGAGGAGCTTCGAGGGTGGCTACGCGGCGCGGCGACCCGTATGAGATCGGTGCCATGATGCGCCTGCTGTCGCTGCCGCTGCTGGGCTTGCTCTGGGTCTATCGGACCCTAGTTTCGCCAGTGATTCCAGCAGCTTGTCGCTATCATCCCAGCTGCTCGCAGTACGCGCAGGAGGCGGTGCGCGCCCACGGACCGGTGCTCGGTTCCTGGCTTTCGCTGAAGCGCTTGCTCCGTTGCCATCCGTGGGCGCCCGGTGGGCCCGATCCCGTGCCGCCGCCGTCGCGAAAGAGACTCGCATGAAGAGCCAGAACCAGAACCTGCTCGTCGCCGTCGCCATCTGGCTCGCCTGCATGTTCGGGCTCTACCTTTTCTTCCCGGAGAGGATCGGGGCCGGGAAGCGCGCCCCGCAGCAGAAGCCCGAGGCGCCGGCCCAGGCGCCCGTCACGACAGCGCCCGCGCCGCCTGCGGGTCCGGTGGGCAGCGGGGCCACGGTTGCCTCGAAAGCGGCCGATGTTCCACGTGGAACGCCGGGTCCAAAGCCTCCCCTGCGCACGGTGACGTTCGAGACGCCGCGCGTGCGCGTCGTCGCCACCAGCGAAGGTGCCGCGATCCAGAGCGTGCAACTGCTCGGCGAGAAGTGGACCCGGCACAAGGGTACGAAGGAGGAGTCCCAGATCGACCTGGTCTCCCCGCGCGCCGGCGAGGCGCTTCCCTTCACCACCGTCGTGACCGGCACAGATGGGAAGGCGCTGGTCACGGCCACGACCGCATATGCGCTGGTGAAATCCGACGCCACCAGCGCGACGTTCCGGGCGGAAGAGGGAGGGGTGACGATCAGCAAGACGTTCTCGGTGAATCCCGAGCACTACGGGATCTCGCTGCTCGTCGAGTTGAAGGCGGCGCAGGGGATCTCCGGCCAGCTTTCGATCCTCTCCGGTACGCACGCGGAGGAGCCGCAGGGAGGGTTCTTCGCTCCGCACACCAGTACGCCGGCGCGGACCATCTGCGCCGCGGGCAACAACAACGTCGAGCGGTTGGCCATCGGCGCAAAGCACCCGGTTTTCGAGGCGCCCTCTGCCCAGTTCGCCGGCATCGACGAGGAGTACTTCCTGAGCGCAGTCATGCCGCCGGCAGGCGTCCCTGCCTCTTGCCGCCTGGAGGCGCACGGCGAGAAATCCGGGTCCCTGATCGCCTCGCTCACGGTCCCCGTGCAGGTCGCCGCCGGCGGGGACTCGCAGCTGCTCTTCCAGGGCTATGCCGGCCCGAAGGACGAGTCCGAGCTCATGGCGGTGGCGAAGCCCCTGAAGCAGTCGATCGACCTGGGGTTCTGGGCGGTGATCGCCGAGTTGCTGCTCGGGATCATGAAGTTCTTCTATCGGGTGGTGCCGCCGCACAACTGGGGCGTCGCCATCATCCTGCTCACGCTGGCGATGAAGGTCCTGACCTTCCCGCTGCAACACAAGAGCATGAAGTCGATGCAGGAGATGCAGCGGATCCAGCCCCAGCTGGAAGAGCTGAAGAAGAAGTACGCCGGTGACACGCAGCGCCAGAATCTCGAGCAGATGAAGCTCTTCAAGGAGCACGGGGTGAACCCGATGGGCTCCTGCCTCCCGATGCTGATCCAGATGCCCATCTGGTTCGCGCTCTACAAGACGCTGCAGGTCTCGGTGGAGCTGTACAACGCGCATTTCATCCGGGGCTGGATCGAGGACCTGACCTCCAAGGACCCGTACTACATCCTGCCGGTCGCGATGGGCATCACGATGATCCTCACCCAGGTCCTCACTCCCGCGCCCATGTCGAACCCCAGCCAGAAGACGATGGGTTACGCGATGAGCGGGTTCTTTTCCCTCCTGATGCTGACGCTTCCCTCTGGCCTCACCCTCTACATCTTCACCAACAACATCCTCTCCATTGCGCAGCAGATGTATCTGCGCCGCAAGCTGCGTCCTCCTCCGGTCAAGGCGAGCGGCCAGACCGTGGAGGTGGATAAGAAGAAAGACGATCGGTCCGGCGGTAGCGGCGGCGCCTCCGGCCGCGCCAAGATCCGGGCCTGATCGGATGGCGGACCCGGGGAACAGATCCGCGAGGAAGAATCCGCTGTTCGGCGCGGCGGTGGTGAAGGCCGTGCTGCGCAAGCGCGACGGCGTGAGCGCGAGCAGCGCGCTGTACGAGGGCATTCTCCGCGACCTGGGCGTCACGGACGACCAGGTCGAGGCCTACCTCTCCGCGCACGCGGACGAGGTGGAGCAGGCCATTCGCAGCCACGGTCGCCGGGGCGATTAGAGCGGCGGTCGCAATGCTGCCCGGTCAAGCGCGAGTTGGTCGCATCTCGTGGGCGGATTGGGGATTGGTTGCAGGCCCTCCGCGTCGCCGCGGAGCGGTTATGACATGCACTGCGGTCCCGGCCACCGGAGGCGGGTTTTCGAGGATCCGCAGTTGGTTGGCAGTTTCCCGGCGGGCCGGAAACAGCCTTGCAGACGATGGATGGCGTTCGAGGGAGGCGCGCATGGCGGACGTCCAGGGAACCTTGTTCGTGGCTCGGTCCACCGGTCCCGGAACGGTGCGCGAGGAGAAAGTGCCGTTCGAGGACCTGCAAGCCCTGCTCGATGCCTGCTCCGCTGCCGAAGGAGCAGCGCTCGTGCGGGTGCAGATCGCAGGCACCAGCGCCGGCCAGCGCAGGCGGCTGGTGCTCGATTTTGGCTACTTCGGCCGCGAAGGCGAGGAGTGAGCGTGGACGCCGCGCAGCTCAGGAAGATCGAGGAAGGGGCCGGGCAGATGGGGATCCGGCTCGCCCCCGAGCAGCTCAAGCAGCTCGGCCGCCATGTCGATCTGATGCTCAAATGGAACAAATCGATCAACCTGACTGCGATTACCGATCCCGACGAGGTGGCGGAGAAGCACGTGCTCGATTCCCTCGCCGTGGTGCCCGTCCTCCCTTCGGGGAGCCTCCTCGACGCAGGCACCGGAGCCGGATTCCCCGGAATTCCCGCGGCCATCGCCAGGCCCGACCTGGAAGTGGTGCTGGTGGACTCCATGCAGAAGAAGGTGGCGTTTCTCAAGACCGCCCTCGCCGAGCTGCGCCTGCCGAAGGCGAGAGCATATGCGGTGCGGCTGGAAGGGAATCCCTCGAAGGAGGACCTTCCCCGCGTGCACGCGGCGGTGTCGCGCGCCTATGCGACCGCGCAGGAATGGCTCCAACTCGCCCAGCATTACGTGCTGCCGGGGGGCGTGGCGATCTGCATGCTCGGTCCGTCGGACGCGCCGCCCGACCGCCTCGGCGACCTGGCCCTCAAGCAGCAGCTGGCCTACACGCTGCCATACTCGAAATCCCAGCGCCGCCTGGCCATCTACAAGCACCTCTAGAGAGCCGAACCGCTTGCCACCCGTCGCGAGGGCGCTGAGTCCCTACGCCGAGGCGCTCTGGCCCTGTTCCACGTGGAACAGGCTTCCTTTCAACCGCAGAGCGCGCAGAAGAGCACCTTCAAACGCGGGCGCCCGGTTGCGGGGGACGGGCGGCGTCGCGGATGCCGGCGTCACCGTGCTCGAGTTCGTCCACGATCGCCGACGAGAACTGCTCCAGGTCCTCCGGTTTGCGGCTGGTGATCCAGTTCCGGTCCTTGACCACCGGCTGGTCCTTCACGTTCGCGCCCATCTGCTGGAGGTCGTCCTGGATCGTCTGCCAGGCGGTCAGGGTGCGGCCCTTGACCAGGTGGGCGGCTATCAGCAGCTGCGGGCCGTGGCAGCGGCGGCGATCAGCTTTCCCTCCTGATCGAACTGCTTCACGAAGTCGACCATCCGCTTGTCGACGCGGAGGTGGTCGGGCGACTGCCCGCCCGGAATGAACAGGGCGTCATAGTCGGCTGCCTTCACCTGGTCGATCGACTTCTCCGCCTTCACCTTCTCCTTTCCCTTGTAGCCCTTGAGCTCCTCCCCGGCCTTCACGCCGATCACGTCGACCTGGTAGCCGGCTGCCTTGAGGCGATCGTAGGGGATGCGAAACTCGGAATCCTCGAAGCCCTGTCCTAGAACACAAGCGATCTTCATCGGTGTCTCCCGTCGGGGACACCATGGAATGGTGTCCCCCGTCGCCAACCGGCCCTGAAGATGCGGGCCGTGGCGCGCTCGCGGAACCCCTCTTCGCGCACGGGGAAGGTGCGACCGGCTCCTTGATCGATGTCGGACCCGCGTGGTAATCGCGCCTCACCACGGAGGGGAGGGCGCATGGCGTTGGTGCTCGCGGTCGTGAACCAGAAGGGCGGGGTGGGCAAGACGACGACGGCGGTGAACCTCGCCGCTTCCCTCGCGGCCCACGAGCACCGCGCTCTCCTCGTCGACCTCGATCCGCAGGGCAACGCCACGAGCGGCGTTGGGATCGCCCGCGATCAGGCCGATCGGACCACCGTCTACCACGCCCTGCTCGGCGAAGCAGATGCGCGCTCGGCCGTCTTGCCCACCGAGGTGCCGAATCTGTTCCTGCTGCCCTCGAGCACCGACCTGGTCGGCGCGGAGCTCGAGCTGGTTTCCATGGAGGAGCGCGAGCTGCGCCTGCGGGACGCGCTCGAGGCACTGCGCGACGCCTACGACTACGTGCTCATCGACTGTCCGCCCTCGCTCGGGCTGCTCACCATCAATGCGCTGGTCGCGGCGGACCGGGTACTGGTGCCGCTGCAATGCGAGTACTACGCGCTGGAGGGCCTCGGGTCCCTGCTGCGCACCATCGATCTGGTGAAGGGATCGCTCAAACCCGAGCTGGAGATGGAGGGAGTGGTCCTCACCATGTTCGATGCGCGCAACAACCTCGCGCGCCAGGTGATGAAGGACGTGCAGACAAACCTCCCCGGCCAGGTCTACGACACGGTGATCCCGCGCAACGTCCGGCTGAGCGAGGCGCCGAGCCACGGGCGCCCCGCCATCCTCTACGACATCGAATCGAAGGGCGCGCAGAGCTACCTTCAGCTTGCGGAAGAGTTGCTGCAGCGCCACCGCGCCGCGGCCGCCCAACTCAAGCACGCGTAATTGCAGGAGAATCGAGTGACGGAATCGAAGGCGCAGGTGAAGCGGCCGGCCCTCGGCCGGGGGCTTGGAGCGCTGATTCCCGGCGGCTCCCCCGCGGAGCGCAAGGGCGTGATGAACCTCGGCATCGAGGAGATCCGTCCGAACCGCGCGCAGCCGCGCCGCCATTTCGACGAGCGGCACATCGAGGAGCTGGCGGAGTCCATCCGCAGCAAGGGAGTGCTCCTGCCCCTGATCGTCCGGCGGGACAGCGACGGATACGTGCTGGTCGCCGGCGAGCGCCGATGGCGGGCGGCGCAGAAGGCGGGGCTGCGTGAGCTGCCCGTGATGGTTCGCGAGGTCACCGACAACGAGTCGTTCGAGATCGCGTTGATCGAGAACATCCAGCGCGAGGACCTCAACCCGGTCGAGGAGGCGGAGGCGTACAAGCGCCTGATCGAGGAGCACGGGCTGACGCAGGAGGAACTCGCGGCGCGCGTCGGCAAGGAGCGGTCGACGGTCGCGAACGCGCTGCGCCTTCTGCGGCTCCCGGACGCAATCAAGGAGGCCATCGTGGCCGGCCAGCTCAGCATGGGACACGCCCGGGCGCTGCTCGCGATTTCCGACGAGGGCGATCTGCGCAAGGCCGCCGAAAAGGTGATCGCCGAAAACCTCTCCGTCCGGGCGGTGGAGGCGCTGGTCCAGCGTCTCAAGTCGCGGCGCCTGCCGGGCAAGAAACGCGACGCTCACGGGGGCGCGCAGGTGCGGCACTTGATCGAGAAGCTGCAGCGTAGACTGGGCGCGAAGGTCGGGCTGAGGGACCAGGGGGGCAAGGGCGTGCTGGAGATCCGGTACAGCAGCCTTCAGGAGCTGGATCGCGTGCTCGCGGCGATCCTCGGGGAGTGACCATGGGCGAGACCAACGCCGGCGCGGCCGAAGCACCAGCTCCCGAGTTGCGCAGGACCGACGGCGCCGGGCGCGCGCCGCGAATCTCGCCGCGGGCCGAGCCGAAGCTGGAGCTCACGGCACGGGCCGTCTGCGTCGCAGTCGTGGTGGCGGCGCTGATGGGCGCGGCGGAGCCGGTGGTGGTCCTGAAGATCGGCTATGGGCCGAACATGTCGGTGGTCAGCGCGTTCCTCGGCTTCATCGCCATCTCGCTGATGGGGCTCGTCACGGGCACGCGCGGGACGCGCTGGGAAAACAACCTGGTCCAGACCGCCGGGACCGCCGCCGGCTCCGGCGTCGGCTTCATGGCGGTGGTGCTCGCGGCCATCGACATGCTGAACCAGCGCGGGCTGCTCGACCTGCACCTCTCCGGGCCGCAGATCTTCGCCTGGCTCGCTCCTTCAGGGCTGCTGGGCGTGCTGCTCGCGGTACCGCTGCGCAAGCACTACATCGATCAGGAGAACCTCACCTTCGCGGATGGCACCGCGGCGGGCGAGACGCTGCTCGTGCTCGACGAAGGACCGCGGCAGGCCAAACCGCGCGTCGCCGCGCTCGCCGCCGGAGGGTTCGTCTCGGCCAGCTTCACCGTCCTGCGCCAGGCGCTCGGCTGGATTCCCGAGACCTTCAACTTCACCTTCATCACGCCCCACGCGGCGGCGCTCCGGGTCGGCACCGAGATCGGCGTCCTCTCCCTCGGGGCGGGCATGCTGATCGGGCTGCGGGTGACGCTCTCGATGGGACTCGGCATGGTGCTCGCCTGGATCGTCGCGCCCGGACCCTTGCTGCGTGCCGGCCTCGTTCCCTCGCTCACCTTCAACGCCGTCCTCCAGCGCTGGATCATGTGGCCGGCCACGGGGCTGATGGTCGCCGGCGGGCTGGCGGCGCTCGCGCTCAAATGGAAGGTGATCGCGAAGACGTTCCACGGTCTCGGCTCGAAGGACGTGGACGCTGGGGGCGACTTCCCCATGAAGTGGGTGGTGTGGGGAGCGATCGCCTCCGCCATCGTGCTCGCGGCGGTGCAGAAGATCTCGCTCGGCTTCCCGCTCTGGCTCTCCTTCGTCTCCGTGCTCCTCTCGCTCATCCTCATGCTGGTCGGGATTCGTGTCCTCGGCGAGACGAACTGGGCGCCGATCAGCGCGATGGCGAACGTGATGCAGGCGGTGTTCGCCGTGCTCGCTCCGGGCCACGTCCCGATCAACATGATCGGATCGGGCATGAGCGGCGCGGTGGCGGCGAACGGCGAGCACCTGATGCAGGACTATCGGGCGGGCAAGATCGTCGGGTCGACGAACCGGAACCTCACGATCCTGCAGCTGATCGGAGTTCCCGTCGGCGCCCTGGCGGTCGCCGTCGCCTACCCCCTGGTGCGCGCCAGGTATGGCATCGGCGGGGAGGGAGGGCTCTCCTCGCCCATCAGCGTGAAATGGGCAGGGTTCGCGGAGCTGTTGTCGAAGGGATTCGGCGCGCTTCCCACGAGCGCCCTGTATGCGCTCGTCATCGCGCTGGTCGTCGGCGTGCTGCTCACGCTGCTCGAGTTGCATCCGCGGGCTGGCCGCTGGGTGCCGTCGCCTACGGCCGTCGGGCTCGGGATGTTGATCCCGGGATTCGCCGTGGTCCCCATGATCATCGGGGGTTTGGTCCAGTTCGTGTGGCAGAAGGTGAGTCCGAGAAGGGAAGAGGTCTACAACACGCCGCTCGCGTCAGGGTTCATCACCGGGGAGGCGCTGGTCCTGCTCGTGCTCGCGGCCGCCTCGTTCAAGTAGAACTGCCATCCGCCACTGCCGCCGGAACGCGGCATAGCGGCCGCTCTTGTGGTGTTTACCAGCCGCGGATATGAGACGCCTTTCCACCCTGCTCCAAGCAAAGGACTGACACGAACATGGCACAGAATACCGCTCCCGCTCAGACGCCCATCTCCGGCCCTTCGATCGTGGCGCCGCTTCCGACTCCTTCCTCGCGCAGCCCCGAGCTCAACGCGCTCCTCGGCAAGGGGAGCCAGTTCGAAGGCAAGCTGATCTTCGAGGGCACCGTCCGCATCGACGGCAAGTTCTCGGGCGAGATCATCTCGACCGACCAGCTGATCGTCGGCGAGGGCGCCGAGGTGAAGGCGAACGTCAAGGTGGGTACCATGACCTGCTTGGGCGACTATCAGGGCGACGCGACCGCCTCGAAGGCCATCGAGCTGAAGGCGCCGGCGAAGGTGCGCGGCAATCTGACCACCGCCTCGATCGTGATCGACCGTGGCGTCTTCTTCGACGGCACCTGCAAGATGGACACCGGCTCCGGCCCGATCCCGGCGAAGAAGTAGCAAAAACAAACCGCAGAGCGCGGAGCGCGCAGAGGAAGACAGATCCTCCGTGCGCTCAGCGCGCTCTGCGGTGATCCGAAGCCGGGCTTACTGCTTCGAGACGGGCGCCGACTGCGTGTGCGGCGCCGAAGCCGCGACCTTGATCTGCCGCGGCTTGGTCTCCGGCCGCTTGGGCAGGAACACGCGCAGCACGCCGTCCTTCGACTCGGCCGTGATGTGCTCCACGTCTACGGTGCTCGGCAGCGTGAACGTCCGGCTGAAGGAGCCGTAGGTGCGCTCGACGCGGTGATACCCGTCGCGCTTGTCCTCGTGCTCCAGCTTGCGCTCGCCCTTCAGGGTGAGCGTGTTGCCCTCGACCTGGATCTCGACGTCCTTCGCCTCGACTTCCGGCAGCTCCACCTTCAGCGTGATGCCGTCGGAATCCTCGAAGATGTCCACCAGCGGCGACCAGGTCGCCACCATCGACTGCTCGTCCTCACGTCCCGCGGTCCCGCGGTAGGCGGAATCGAAGGTGCGGAAGAGCTGGTCCTGCAGCGCGAGCAAGTCGCGGAAAGGGTCATTACGACGAATGATGGCCATACCTCTGCTCCTTTTTTTGACAAAAGAATCCTACCGGATGCCGGGGGCTATTCCCTCGTTCCCCATCGGCGACCGCAACGTAAGACGGCAAAGGGCCGCGTCAAGACCCCGCCGTTCCAGTCGGCTGATTCTTCAGATCAACCGCTCGGCGATCGCTTCGAATGCTTGCGTGGCTACTTACGCCGGCCGCGGCGAGGTGCTGGTCGCTCCAGGCGGCGGAGCGCGCGCCCGTTCGGCAAGTCCTCGACCAGGCCTCCCGGGACGCCGCCCTCGGCGACCACCGTGGCGAGCGGGTGCTCCTTGTGGCGGCCCTTCGGGCGGCGCATCTTGCCGAGCTCTTTCTTCGCCACGCGGACCAGGCGATCGGCCGCGACATCGAGCGCGCCGTAGACGTCGGGGGTGGTCGCCTCGATCTGGATGGTCCGCGCACCCGGCATGCGGAAAGTCAGGTGGCACTGCTTCGATTCGCCGCGGTTGCGGTTGTCGATGCCGACCTCGACGCGCAGCTCGGCCGCCTCGTTGTCGTAGAAGCGGCGCAGCGGTTTGAGCAGGTGCTCTTGCGCGTAGCGCCGCAGGCCCTCGCCGACCCGCATCTGCTTGCCCTGGACGATGAGCTTCATGCGCCAAAACTACGCATAGCCACTCGACGCCGCAGCGCATTGACCCTGTCTGTCCCACGTGTTAGGTAGCCGCGCCTTCACGGTTTTGCAGGAGCAGCCGCCTTGATCGCCTCGAGCGTCGCCCGACGTTACGCCCGCGCCCTGCTCTCGCTCGGCGTGGAAGAGGGCCGCTTCGAGCAATACGGCGACGAGTTGGAATCCGTCCTTGCTGCCATGAAGCAGAGCCGGGAGCTCGGATTCGTTCTCGTCAACCCCGGCTATACGCAGCCGCAGCGGCATGCAGTGGTCGATGCCGTCGCCGGCGGGCTCAAGCTGTCTGCGGTGACGGTCAATTTCCTGCGGCTGCTCGTCGACCGCCAGCGCATGGGGGCGCTCGCCGAGATCGCGCGCGTGTACCGCGCGCTGGTCGACCGGCAGGCGGGCCGGATCCGCGCCACGGTGACCTCCGCCGGACCGCTCGGCGAGCACGAGTTGGAGCGCCTGCGGGAGGCGATCGGACGCGCGACGGGCCGCGCCGTCGTGCTCGAGTCGAAGACGGATTCGTCGCTCATCGGCGGCGTGGTGGCGCAGGTGGGCCCAACGATGATGGACGGGAGCTTGCGCACCCAGCTCGAGCGCATGCGCCACGAGCTGAAGAGGGGGCCGCTCTAATCACCGCGCAGTCACGGAGCAGAGCAAATGGCGGAAATCCGGGCCGACGAAATCAGCCGCATCCTCCGCGAGCAGATCAAGGGCTACGGCAAGCAGGTCGAGGTGAGCGAGACCGGCACCGTCCTCTCCACCGGAGACGGCATTGCGCGCGTCTACGGGCTCGAAGGGGTGATGGCGGGAGAGCTGGTCGAGTTTCCCAAGGAGCTGATCGGGTTGGTGCTCAACCTCGAGGAAGACTCTGTCGGCGTCGCCCTGATGGGCGACCAGGAGCACTTGCGCGAGGGCGACGTCGTCAAGCGCACCGGCCGCATCGCCGACGTCCCGGTCGGGCCGGAAGTGATCGGTCGCGTCCTCAACGCGCTCGGCGAGCCGATCGACGGGAAGGGTCCGGTCGGAGGCAAGGAGCGGCGCAAGATCGAGGTGAAGGCTCCCGGCATCGTCGCGCGCGAGTCGGTGAAGGAGCCGATGCAGACGGGCATCAAGGCCATCGACTCGATGATCCCCATCGGCCGCGGACAGCGCGAGCTGATCATCGGCGACCGCCAGACCGGCAAGACGGCGGTAGCGGTGGACGCGATCATCAACCAGAAGGGCCAGAACATGTTCTGCATCTACGTCGCGATCGGCCAGAAGCAGTCGACGGTCGCGCGCGTCGTGGACCGGCTCAACCAGCACGGATCGATGGAGTACACCACCGTCATCACCGCGAGCGCCTCCGATCCCGCGCCGCTGCAGTTCCTCGCGCCCTACACCGGCGTGACGATGGGCGAGTACTTCCGCGACAACGGCCAGCACGCGCTCATCATCTATGACGACCTCTCCAAGCAGGCAGTGGCGCACCGGCAGCTCTCGCTGCTCCTGCGCCGTCCTCCGGGGCGCGAGGCGTATCCAGGCGACGTCTTCTATCTGCACAGCCGTCTGCTCGAGCGGGCCGCGAAGCTTTCCCGCGAGCGCGGCGGCGGCTCGTTGACGGCGCTGCCGATCATCGAGACGCAAGCAGGCGACGTCTCCGCCTACATCCCGACCAACGTCATCTCCATCACCGACGGGCAGATCTTCCTGGAGACCGATCTCTTCAATGCCGGCCAGCGCCCGGCCATCAACGCCGGCATTTCCGTTTCCCGCGTCGGCGGCAACGCGCAGATCAAGGGCATGAAGAAGATTGCCGGCAGCCTGCGCCTCGAGCTGGCGCAATATCGTGAGCTGGCGGCGTTCGCGCAGTTCGGGTCCGACCTGGACAAGTCGACGCAGGAGACGCTCGCGCGCGGCGCCCGCCTCACCGAGATCCTCAAGCAGGGCCAGTACGTGCCGATGCCGGTCGAGAAACAGATCGTCCAGATCTACGCCGGCACGCAGAAGGACAAGAGCGGCGTGGTCTGGATCCGCAACATCGAGGTATCCGACGTCCAGCGCTACATGCAGGAACTGGTCGACTTCATGGAGACGCGGTATCCGCAGGCGCTCAAGCTGCTGCGCGAGAAGAAGGATCTGACGGACGACGTGCGTGCCGCGCTCGACCAGGCGCTCGAGGAGTTCAGGAGCGTCTTCAGGACGACGCCCGCGAAGGCATAGATGGCTTCCCTCCGCGCCATCCGCAACCGCATCAAGTCGGTGCGGAACACGCAGAAGATCACCAAGGCGATGAAGCTGGTTGCCGCGGCCAAGCTGCGCCGCGCCCAGGACGCGGTGGTGCGGACCCGGCCCTATGCCCAGGCGCTGGACGAGCTGCTCGGCTCTCTGGCGGGAGCGCGGGCGGCGGCGGAGATCCCGCCCCACCCGCTGATGGAGGTGCGCGAAACCCCCCGCCGCATCGAAGTGGTGCTGCTCACCAGCGACCGCGGCCTCTGCGGCGGCTTCAACTCGAACATCATCCGGCGCGCGCAGCGGCTCCTGGTGGAAGAGGGCGACAAATACGAGGCGATCCAGTTCTCCACCATCGGACGGCGCGGGCGCGACTTCGCGAAGAGGCGCGGGATCGAGACCCGCAAGGACTACGTCGGGTTCTTCGGGCGGCTGCGGTATGCGATGGCGAAAGAGGTCGCCGACGATCTGATCGTCGAGTTCCGCGAGCGCAAGCTCGATGCCGTCCATCTCCTCTACAACCAGTTCAAGAGCGCCATGTCGCAGGCCATCACCTTCACCCAGCTGCTGCCCATCGTCGCGCCCCCGTCCGCGAAGCGCGAGGGCGAAGGCGGGTTCATCACCCCCGAGCACCTCTACGAGCCTTCGCGGCCGCAGCTGCTCGAGAGCCTGATTCCGCGCCAGCTGGCGATGTCGATCTGGCGCGCGCTGCTCGAGTCCGAGGCTTCGGAGCACGGCGCCCGCATGACGGCGATGGACTCCGCCACCAAGAACGCAAACGAGATGATCGGGCGGCTCTCGCTCGAGTACAACCGCGCCCGGCAGGCGTCGATCACCAAGGAGCTGATGGAGATCGTCTCCGGCGCGGAGGCGCTGAAGTGACAGAGAGGTCACGATGGCAGTTGCACTGAGCGAAACGGCAAAATTTGGCAAAGTCACGCAGGTGATCGGGCCGGTGGTAGACGTCGAGTTTCCACCCGGGTCGCTTCCCGAGATCTTCACCGCCTTGACCGTCTCGAACCAGGGGATCTCCGACAAGTCGGACAACCTGACCATCGAGGTCGCGCAGCACCTCGGGGAGAACACGGTCCGCTGCATCGCCATGGACTCGACGGACGGCCTGGTGCGCGGCCAGCAGGTGAAGAACACCGGCGGCCCGATCTCGGTGCCGGTCGGCAAGGAGGTGCTGGGGCGCATCCTCAACGTGGTCGGTGAGCCGGTCGACGAGAAGGGCCCCGTCCGCGCCACCCGCAGGCTCCCCATCCACCGCGACCCGCCCGAGTTCCAGGAGCAGGACGTGCGGATGATCCCGTTCGAGACCGGCATCAAGGTCATCGACCTGCTCGCGCCCTATCTTCGCGGCGGCAAGATCGGCCTCTTCGGCGGCGCCGGCGTGGGCAAGACCGTGCTCCTCCAGGAGCTGATCAACAACGTCGCC
>MNFJ01000143.1 GCA_001918155.1 Deltaproteobacteria bacterium 13_1_40CM_4_68_19 | reverse complement strand
CCACCGCAAGCGATACGAGACGTAGAATGAATCGTAGATGCCGTCGGAGCCGGGCAGCATCGTCTCCGCGCGATCGAGGTGGCGCAGGATCCAGTACTCCTGGAACCAGCCGACGTGGCCGATCTCCCAGATGGGCGGCTCGAGGAAATGAGCTTGGCGCCCGAGAAGTTGAGAGTCGGCAATCCCCTGGAAAATCTCCAGCTCGACGTTGCGCGCGTCGGTGAGCGCTGCGAGCAAGTCGACAGTTGCCGGTCGCGCGAGGTTCATGGATGCATCGCCCGTCCAACGTCCCGCACATTGTAGCAACTCGCTGTTCGAAGACAGTCAGCGCCGTTCGGTGATGGCGCGTCGAATGGGGGCGAGCGGCGCGCGATCGTCGAACTTCACGCTCCTCCCCTGCTCCTCGACCCCCAGCCGGTGAAAGAGAGCATCGAGGTCCACGTCGACGGGCGCTGAAGCCATCTTCGCATACAGCTCTTCGAGCACTTTCGTTCCCGTCGCACGGTCGGCCACCTCGAGCGCGCGCCGGAGCGGCCAGCGATCCGCGATGTTTCCTCCGTTCGCGACCAGCGCGCGCAGCGCGTGTTCCAGCCCGAAGCGGTTCCCGGTCCGTTCGCGGATCTGGATGTCGCCGAGCAGCCAGAACAAGGCGCCGCCCCAGTACGTGCGGCCCCAGGTGTGCGTCCGATCCAGGCCCTCATCGCCCTTGCGCGGAAGACCTTGGGGCAGGCCACGGAGGAGGTCCCCCCATACCTTCTCGGCACTCAGGTCACCTGCCCGGGCACGTGCGATCGGCTCGACGTACGTGCCGAGCCCTTCCTCTGTCCAGTGATGCCGGCGTGGAACGGAGGGAAAGCCGAGGTGGACCAGCTCGTGAACGAGCTCCCAGCTCCCGCGCGCTTGCGCGATCTCCAGCTCGGTGCCCAGCGAAAAAAGGATCGAAGCCCCACCGGTCCCGCGCGCGCGGCCGTGGATTTGCTTGCCTGGAGCGGGCGCCACGAGTAGCAGCGCACCGTCTGCAGGAAAGCGTCCGAAGTAGTCAGCGATCATTGCCGCCGAGGCGCGGATCCAATCCAGCAGCTCCTCTTCGCTCTGCCGGCGATGCGCCCTGGCGATGGCCACGGTCAGCGACACGCCTTGCAATCGAATCGTCTCGACGCGCAAATCGCCGAACGCGGCGTACGGCAATCCGCCGAGGCTCGAGGCGCTCAACACTCCCGGCGGAAGCCCCGCGGCGAAGCGAACACCCTCCGGCGCGGAAACCTTCAACTCTGCGGTCGAATCTTGCGTCACCCGCAAAGGCCGCAGGAGCCATGCACCCGGTGGCGATACGATCATGTCTCCATACAGCGCTGCCAGGTCCTCGTCGTCTCTCCCCTCTGCGGCTCTTCGCAGCGCGAAACCGTAGCGGATCCGGCAGCCGTGCTCGGCGCACTGTGGCGCGAACCAGGAGTCCCCGCGCCGTTCAAGCGGAACCGAGCCGTCGGCCGAAATGATCACCACGTCGCTCACGAACGGCTCCGCGCCTTCGTTGACGCTCAGCTCGCCGTCGCGATCGGGGAAGGCCGGGATCCGCGCTTCGATGGAGAGGTCGCGGGCGCCTTCGCCCGCCGTCACGAAGTATTGCTGCGCGGCCGCGGCGATGAGAACCGCTGCGAAGCTGGTCACGCCGGCGACCTCGACTCCGCCTGGTACTTCTCGCGCAGCACTTTTTCGAGCAGATGGTCGAGGCTGATCAATCCCGGCCCGGAGAAGAAGAGCCAGAGAAAGCTGAGCGCGTAGAGCGGCTCGTCGAGCTCGACGAAATCGTCCAGCCCGGAAACTTTCTCGAGCTTCACGGCCAGCGTAGCCACCGCCATGTTGATGAAGAGAGGGATGCACGCCGGCCGGGTGAAAAGGCCGAGCACGAGGAGCAGGCCGCCCAGGAACTCGGTCCAGCCCGAGAGCGCCGCATTGAAGGCGGGCGCGGGGATGCCCCAATCCGCGAAACGCTCGGCCATTCCCGCGAGGTTGTGGATCTTTCCCCAACCCGTCTCGAGGAAGAAGTAACCGACGAAGAGCCGCACGAGGAGCTGAGGAACCCACTGTGCGCGGGTCAGGCGCTGCAACGCATCGTCGATCCTTGCTGCCCAGATCATCGTGCCTCCTCGGCGCGGATCCAGCCCTCGGCGAACCAGCTCGAGATGGCGCGGAACGCGGCCTCCACCGCGTCGGAACGCAGCGCAAACGCCTCGCAAACGACGCCGAGCGGCTCGCCCGACCTTGCCAGCGCAAGCGCTTGCGCCTCATCCGCTTCGAGCGGCGCGTGCAACACTTCGAAGCCCTTCCTCCACACCGCGATCGACTCGCCGCGCGGCGATGGCGACCCGGCGGGGGCAGCCTGCTCCAGCGCCTGCCACAGCGCTCCCAATTCGTGCTCGAGGCGCAGCACGCGCAGCGCCGGGACGAAGCGCAAGCGAAGCTGCGGCAGCTCCTCGCGGCCGAACCCGCGCAGTTGCTCGGACGGCGCGGCCTCGACGTTCGCCTCCTCGAACACCTTGGCCCGCGCCCACTCGAGCGCAGCCAGGTCGGCGAGGTCCGTTCGCCCGCCCTCTCCCGACCAGGTGCGCAGGAAAGCGGGAAGCGCGCGGCCCAACTCGGAGAGCGAAGCGTGCTGCGAGGGATGCGCCCGAAGATAATCTTCGGCCATGGCGTAGAACGGTCCGTCGCCGAGCAGAAGCGCCAGTTTGGGGAAGTCGTCGCGCAGCGCATCGACCTGCCGCCAGATGAACATGTCGGCGTAGATCCTGATGCGCGATCTGGCGTCGAGCGAAGGAGAGCCGGCCAGGAACGCGGCCGGCTCGATCGCCTCGCTTCCCGGGGCGCGGGAAGCGAGTTGATAGAAGAGCCGCTGCATCTCGGCGAGCTTCACGACCCTACCGCCCTGCGGCCCAGGACCTCGGCTTCGATGGAAGCGGCCCTGCGGCTCTCGCCGACCAGCACTTCCAACTCGGGGATCTTGTCGTCCCACTCGATGAGCGACGGCACCTGGCCGAACCGGGCGACCGCCATCCGGTAGAGATCCCAGACTGCCTCAGGGACCTTTGCGTCGTGCGAGTCGAAGAGGTAGGCGCCCTTGTCGCTATGGCCGGCAAGATGGAACTGCGCAACGCGGTCCGCCGGCACGCCTGCGATGTAATCGGCTGCGGCGAACCCGTGGTTGCGCGCACTGACGTAGATGTTGTTGACATCGAGCAGGATGCCGCAGTCCGCCCGCCGGGCCACCGCGCCGATAAATTCCCACTCGCTCATGGTGGATTCGCGGAACGCTACGTACGAGGAGACGTTCTCGAGCAAGACCTGTCGGCCCAGCGTCTCCTGCACACGCTCGACGCGTTCGACGACATGGGAGAGGGCCTCTTCGGTGAACGGCAGCGGCCAGAGGTCGTGCGCGTAACGGCCGCCGTGGCGGCCCCAGCAGAGGTGGTCGGAAACGATTGCGGGCTCGATGCGATCGACCAGCGCGCGCAGCGCCGCAAGATAAGGCCGGTCGAGCGGGTCGGTGGACCCGATGGCAAGCGAAACTCCGTGCAGCGCAACCGGCACCTCGCGCCGCACTTTTTCGAGGACCGCGACAGGCCGGCCCCCCGGAGCGAGATAGTTCTCGCTGACCGCCTCCATCCAGTCGACCGGTGGCTGCCCGGTGAGCATCGGGCCGAAATGGCGGGGACGAAGCCCGATGCCATGCCCCAGGTTGGGTCTTGGGAAGCTCATGCGGAAACGGGCCGGCGGCACGAGGTCGCCGGCCAGGGTCTCCTTACATCTTCTTCGCCGAAGCCACCTTGCCGCCCTTGGTCTCGCAGGCCTTGGCGCTCTTCTCGTTGGTGAAGCTCTGGCCCTTGCAGTCGTTCTGACCCTTGCAGTCGTGGGACGCGCTCTTGCAATTGCCCTTGCCCTTGCAATCGTTCGTCCCTTCGCAGTGGACGCCTTTCGCCGACTTGGCCTTGCCGGCGAAGGCGACTGCGGGCGCCATCAATGTGGCGAGCGCTCCGGCGATCGCCACGCCCTTCAGCGTGCCGTTCTTCATTTACGTACCTCCTGTTGGTGCTGCTCCTGGCACCGCCGCCGACGCGCATGCCGGGGCGGATATTCTCCTTTTCGTCGACGGCGGACAGGCGTTCGCCCGTTCACCCTCTTACGCCAGAAGCGGCTATCCGGTTTCGCAGATCTTCTCAAGCGTCTGCTGCAGCGCGGCAACAAGGCGCGCGCTGACAGGCGCGAGAGCGGCTTCAGGGAGGACCGCGCCTACGACCTTTGGGGGACGTCGATGTAGAGCTCGACGCGGCGGTTCTCCGCGCGTCCCTCGGCAGTCGAGTTGTCGGCGATGGGTCGGGCCGCTCCTACGCCCTCGACGAGCATCTGCCGTGGGTTCACGCCCCGGCTCGCAAGCACGTCGCGGACTGCTTCGGCGCGGCGCAGCGAAAGTTCCTCGTCGTGCGCGGCCGATCCCGTCGAGTCGGTGTGACCCTGGATGCGGATGCGGTCGTCGGGATATTTGGCGAGGATGTCCCCGAGCCGCGCAAGCTGCTCCACTGCCGCAGGCTTGAGGACCGCGCTGTCGGTGCTGAAGAGCAGCGACGACTTCAGATCCACCAGGATGCCCGACTCGGTGCGCCGGGCATTCGCGACCTGCTGAAGCTCCTGGGCTTGCTTGTCGAGGTAATTGCCGATGGCCCCGCCAGCGATGCCACCGACCACCGCACCGATCGCGGCGCCTTCCCACCCTCCGGCGATCGCGCCGATACCCGCGCCGACGGCGGCCCCGCCGCCCGCGCCGATCGCGGTGCGTTCGCCAGGCGTGGCGCACCCTCCAAGAGCAACAGCGATGAACGCGACCATCAGGAATTGCCGCATCGCACCCTCCCATCGCCCGCCTTATTCACGATCCATGCCGACGCTCGTTTTGCTGGAGGCCACGGGCGACGGCCGGTTTGCGTGCCCGACCTGTCGGACGGCTGTACAACGCTGCCCGCCAAAGGCCGCTCACTTCCGCATGTCTTGAAGCTTGCCGTCCGGCATCAGCACCTGGCAATTGGGTCTCCCGTCGGTGGTCATGGCGAGCCTCGAACCCCGCACCACCCGCGCGAGATCGCAGCGCAAGAGCATCCCGGGCGAGACGCCATCCTTCATTCCCGCGTCCACCTTGATGAACCACCCGTCGGGGTCCATCGCGATCATGTTCTGGTAACCGAGCGCGTCGGGGTCGTGGCCGAAGACGAGACCATCGAGACCGAGCGCCGTGAGGCGAGCCATCATCCCCCTGCGAAGGCGGCGGTGTCTCCACCAGTTGTGGTACGAGACGATCGACTTCGGGTCGAGGAGCGCCCGGTAGCGTTCGCCCTCGCGCGACCAGGTCGAGGCGAGGCCGGCGAAGTAACCCAGGACCGAGGGACGGTCATCCTTGGCATCGATGTAACCGGCGTGCGCGAACAGCCAGGACCCGATGAACGCCGCGATCGGCAAACCGCGCAGGAAGCGCCCGAATTCGCTGTTCGAGAGCTCCTCGCCAGTGGGCCGCTTGGGCAGCTCGAGCTCTTTGCGCCTGTGGTGCGCGCTCGAGAGCAGGTGACGGTCCGCAGTCCCGGGATTCGCGAGGAATTCAGCTTCGTGGTTGCCGAGCAGCGCGACGATGCGGCTACCCGCCGCGGCGGCCTGCGCGCTCAGCTGATCGAGGCGCAGGACCACTCCGACGCTGTCGCTTCCCCCGTCGATGTAGTCGCCCACGGCAACCAACAGCTGTCTCGGCCGCGCGTGGTTCCAGACCACCTGGTCTTCGCCCTCGCGCGTAGCGAGATTCGCGGCCACGAGCAGCTGGTCGAGCTCTTCCAGCTGCCCATGCACGTCGCTCACCGCCCAGAGCGTGTCGAAGTCCGCACGGAGCTGTTCGGTGGAGATTGTCACCGAGGCAGGCGACGGCGCGACGGGACCGGGAGCTTGCGCGCCCGCCCCGCTCGCCGCGAGGCACGCTCCGAGAACGACCGCGATCGCGCTCTTCATTGGCGGAGCTTACAGCTTCAGCCGGTCGTCCGCTGGCCCAGACCGACGTCTCAGTGGGACGACGCGGATCGGATGTCGGTCGGAAACGGCGCCGTACCAATGAGCTCCCAGCCGTCATCCGGCTCGGCGAACGCATCGGCGGACAGGTTCCTCCGTCTCGCCTCCGCCGCGGCTGCGAGAGCGGCAGATCTTGCCGCCGGTTGGCCGAGCACGACCACGTAGCGCCCCTTGAGCCTGGTCTTGTAGATGCTGACGACGGGCGCCGTTCCCAGGTCCTTCGCTGCCCGCAGCTTCTCGTTGGCGACCCCTTCGGCGAGCTTCAGATCGACGCCGGGGAGGGTCGCCAGCAGGACGAGCCAGGCGCTCGGTGCAGCGATCGACGCGGCGGGCTCCTCGACCGCAGCCCGCGGCTCGGATCGGGCGATCGGATCGCTCTCGGCCCGGATCTTTTCCACCATCTGTGCCAGGGCCGGGCGCCCCTTCGAGGAAAGAAGTCCGGCGGCCGCCGCCACGATCCGCTGCGACGTCGCCGCCTCCCGACCGGATTGCGTCAGCTTCCAAAGGTGGGGCGATGCGAGAGAGATCACCTGGATCTCGAAGTCGTCCGCCGCTCTCTTGTCGTCCGCCTCCTGTCGAAGCCGGCTCAATGCCGCCTGCTGCTCCTGCCTTAGCTGCTCGATCTTCACATCCTGCTCGTTCTGGCGGGTCGCAAGGCGCCAATACCCGTAACCGAGCACGAAGGTCGCCACGACCACGTACGCGGCGAAGACCGCCTCGAAGGAGCTGGGCTTCGGTTCAGCGGGCCCTTTCATCGCCGCACGCGCTCAGCGCGACGCCTGGCTGACTTCGCGCGCCTGGCTCGAGACTGGAACGAGATCGTCGCGGCGATTCTCCTTCCAGGCCTCTTCGTTGTCGCCGACTGCGCGGGGACGCTCCTTGCCGTAGCTGATCGTCGTGATGCGCGATCCGTCCAGCCCAAGGTTCACCAGATATTGCTTGGCCGCGTCAGCGCGGCGCTGCCCGAGCGCCAGGTTGTACTCCCGCGTGCCGCGCTCGTCGCAGTTGCCCTCGATCCGGATGTCACGATCCGGCTGGTTCTGCGCCTGCTGGAAGAATGCCTGGAGCACGTTGCGCGTCGCCGGAGAGAGATCGGAGCTGTCGAAATCGAAGTAGACGCTGACGGGCGCGATGTCGGGCGGCGGAACCGGCGTAGCAACCGGTTCAGGCGCGGGAGCTGGCGCCGGAGCCGGAGCGGGCGGCGCGACGACCTCCGCGGCGGCGGGAGGAGGAGCCGGCTGGGCGTGAGAACAGGCGGCAAGGACCAGCAAGGGGACGGCAAGAATCGGGAGCGATCTCATGTTCGACCTCGTGCAAGGTTCAGGCTTTTTTACCGCTGCAATGCCAATACCGCGCATTGAGTGGACGCCTCCGCCGTTCGTCCCGCATCAGCGCTCACCATCCAATTGATGTCGCCGGACGAGCAACGTTTCGGGGATCCGTCGCATTTTGTGGACCGGCCGAACCGCACCCATGCTGAAGAACCTCAGCCCGGCGGACACCACGGCGCTGGTGGCGTTCCTCGAGACGCTGCATCCACCCGGGCAGGCGCCGGCGATCGACGCGTCGCGGGCCGCCATCGTCCCGTAGGCCGACATGGCTTTCGAGCGCCTTCGTCCAAGGTGGCCGTCGAGTCGCAGGCTCGCGGCGTTCGTCGCCGGAATGGCCGTACTCTGGGTGGTGGTCGGCTCTCCGCTGTCCACGCTCGATCACGCGCTGCTCACCTTCCACATGGTGCAGCATCTCCTCTTGATGACGGTCGCTGCTCCGCTCATCCTCTGGGGCGGATCCGGGGACACCATACGCAACTCCATGCCGATCGAGTTGGCACGGCGAGTTGCGTATGGTGTTCCCCGGAGCTGTCTTATGTTGGATCGCCGGGACGGGGGTGGTCGTGGTGTGGCACGTGCCGGCGGCGCATCAGCTCGGCATGTGCTCGCCCTCGTGGCATGCGATTGAGCAGGCCAGTTTCTTCGCCGGCGGGCTTCTCTTCTGGTGGCCCATCATGGGCAGCGGCAACAGCTCCGATCGCCTATCTGGTGCCGGCGATCGTCGTCACGGTGCGCATGCTCTCGCCTTCCGTCGCGCCGGCGATCTCCCGGTCGAATGCAGGGAGAACGCCCTGGCGCCGGAGGTCTGGCAAGCGGTATACTAACGTATAATAGAGAATTATCATCCGCATGGTGCAATACGTCGGCGCTGTACGCAGATCTCCTCTGGGAGGATGTGGAAGGCGGACGTGGCGGAGATCCCGAAAATCGCGGTCGTCGACGACGACGAATCGGTGCGAGATGCGCTCAGGAGCCTCCTGAAGTCGGTGGGTTTCAAGGCCGAGGCGTTCGCCTCGGCCGCGGAACTCTTGAATTCGGGCCAACTGCTTGGTCTGGCATGCTTGATCCTCGATGTCCGGATGCCGGGGATGAGCGGCATCGAGCTTCAGGACCGGCTGACCGCGTCTCACGATGGAGTGCCGATCATCTTCATCTCGGCGCACGCCGACGAGGAAGCAAGGGCCCGCGCGCTCGCAAGTGGCGCGATCGCATTCCTGGTGAAACCGTTCAGCGACGAGGCGTTGCTCGACGCCATCGAGGTGGCCGTACGTTTGCCGCGTTAGTAATTGCTAGGGGTCAACGATGTCGCGGATCCTGGTGGTCGACGACGATTCTGGGATGCTCGCCAGCCTGAGGGGGCTCTTCCGCTCGCGCGGCCAGGAGGCGGTGGTCGCGCGCTCCGGCCAGGAAGCGCTCGGCCAGCTCGACGGCGTGGACGCCGTGGTCACCGACTTCGCCATGCCTGGCATGGACGGAGTGCAGCTCGTACAGGCGATTCACGACCGCGACGAATCGCTGCCGGTGATCCTGCTCACCGCGCACGGGTCGGAGCGAGTGGCCGTGAACGCGATGAAGAGCGGCGCCTACGATTACCTGACCAAGCCCTTCGACGCCGACGAATTTTCCGTGGTGGTCGATCGGGCGCTGGAGGCGAGGACCCTGCGCGTCCAGAACCGCAGGCTCACCGCGGAGAAAGCGCTGGGCCACTCCATCGTCGGGGACGGGCCCGCGATGCGCCAGCTGCTGGAGACGATTTCGCGGATCGCGCCCAAGGACATCACGGTCCTCATCCGCGGTGAGACGGGAACGGGAAAGGAGCTGATCGCCTCGCTCCTGCACGCCCAGAGCCACCGGGCCACGGGACCGCTGGTGCGGTTCAACTGCGCCGCGATCCCGGGGGAGCTGGCGGAGGCCGAGCTGTTCGGCCACGCGCGCGGTGCCTTCACGGGCGCCCAGCAGGCGCGCCGTGGATTCTTCGCACAGGCGGACGGAAGCACGCTCGTGCTCGACGAGATCGGCGAGCTTCCCTTGCCCGTGCAAGCGAAGCTGTTGCGCGCGCTGCAGGAAGGCGAGATCCAGCCTGTCGGCGCGGGAAAGGTGGAGCGCGTCGACGTGCGCGTCATCGCCTGCACCAACCGCGATCTCGCCGACGAGGCGCGGACCGGCCGCTTTCGCCAGGACCTCTACTATCGCCTCGCGGTCGTGGACCTGGTCGTGCCACCGCTGCGCGAGCACCGCGAGGACATCCCCGCGCTCGCAGCCGAATTTGCTCGCCGCTACGCGGAGCGGTTCGGGATTCAAGACGTCCGGCTCCTGCCGGAGCTGCTCGATTCCCTCCAGCGATTGGACTGGCCGGGAAACGTCCGTCAGCTGGAGAACGCCGTCGCTCGCATCGTGGCGTTGAGCACGGGCGGCGATATCGGGCTCGAGGCGTTCGCGTTGGCCTCGACTGCTCCCGCAGCCGATGCGGATGCCGAGGCGCCACCGGAAGGCACGCTCAGCCTGCGCGAACAGCTGGACGCAGTGGAACGGAGCCTGATCCGGCGGACCATGACGGCGGTCGGCGGCAACCAATCCGAAGCCGCAAGGCGATTGGGCCTGAGCCGGGGGTCGCTCATCGAGCGCTTGAAGAAGTACGGCCCGACGACCGCGCGGTGAGGTCTGCTCGCGAGCGCTGCGGCACCCCCCCGATCGTCGAGATCAAAGCCCGCAGATGAAGCCGCGAAGCATGAGGCAGGCCCGATGCGCGTCCCGCAGGACGCCCTGCGGCG
>MNFJ01000194.1 GCA_001918155.1 Deltaproteobacteria bacterium 13_1_40CM_4_68_19 | reverse complement strand
CCCGGAGCTCGAGAGCGACAAGGAGTCCACGCTCGGCCATGACAGCTCGACGAACAACCTGATCCGTCGCTACCGGATGCGCAAGGATGCAATGCGATGACGCCCGGTCCGCGGAGGGAAGAGGTGACGAAGATGGGCAACTTCAAAGAACAACTGCAGAAGATGAAGACGCATCCCGGGTTCGTTGCGGCGCTGGATCAAAGCGGTGGTAGCACGCCCGGCGCGCTGCGTGCTTACGGAATCAAGGAAGATGCGTGGTCCAACGAGGAGGAGATGTTTGCGATCATGCATCAGATGCGCGCGCGCATCATGACCAGCCCCTCCTTCACCGGAGAGCGGATTCTTGGCGCCATCCTCTTCGAGAACACCATGGACAGGGATATCGAGGGGCAGCCCACCGCGGACTATCTGTGGAATGTGAAGCGGGTTGTGCCGTTTCTGAAGGTGGACAAGGGCCTGGATCCGGAGAAAGACGGCGTCCAGTTGATGAAGCCGATGCCCGGGCTTGCTGCGCTGCTCGACAAGGCCAAAACGAAGCGCATGTTCGGAACCAAGATGCGCTCGTTCGTCAAGCAAGCCAACCGAGCGGGTATCAAGGACATCGTGACCCAGCAGTTCGAAGCAGCCCGGCAGATCATCGCCGCGGGCCTCGTGCCGATCGTCGAGCCGGAAGTGGATATCCACTGCCCGGAAAAGGCCAAAGCCGAAGAGTTGCTCAAAGCGGCCATCCTCGACGAGCTCAACAAACTGCCAGCGGGCCAGCTGGTCATGCTCAAGATCACCTTGCCGGAGAAGGACGACCTCTACGCCGGATTCGTCAGCCATCCCAAGGTCGTGAGGGTGGTTGCGCTATCGGGCGGCTATACGCGGGAAGAAGGCAACGAGCGCTTGCGAAGGAATCACGGCGTCGTGGCGAGCTTTTCGCGGGCGCTGGTCGAGGGGCTGTCGGCCCAACAATCCGATGCTGAGTACAATGCGCTACTCGATGCGTCCATACAGAGCATCTTCGAGGCGTCCAACACTTAAGAATGGAGTCAGCCGTGCAACTCGGAATGATCGGACTCGGCCGCATGGGCGCCAACATGGTGCGGCGGCTTCTCAAGGATGGGCATCAGTGCGTGGTCTTCGACAGGTCGCCGAAGGTGGTGCAGGAGCTGACCCAGGAGAAGGCGGTAGGTGCCTCCTCGCTCGCGGACTTCGTAAAGAAGCTGGAAAAGCCGAGAGCGGTGTGGCTGATGGTTCCGGCAGCGGTGGTCGACAAGACCATCGCCGACCTCCTGCCCCTGCTCGAGAAGGGCGACATCCTCATCGACGGTGGCAACTCCTACTACGTCGACGACATCCGGCGCGCGAAAGAGCTTGCGCCGAAGGGGATCCACTACGTCGACGTGGGGACCAGCGGCGGCGTCTTGGGACTGGAGCGCGGGTACTGCCTGATGATCGGCGGCGAGCCGGAGGTGGTCAAACGCCTCGATCCGATCTTCGCGCGGCTGGCTCCCGGCGCCGGCGACGTCCCCCGGACTCCGGGGCGGGAGGCCATCGGTGGCACCGCCGAGCGGGGCTATCTCCATTGCGGACCGAACGGCGCAGGCCATTTCGTCAAGATGGTGCACAACGGGATCGAATACGGCGTCATGGCTGCCTACGCCGAGGGGCTGGGCATCTTGCGCAGCGCCAACGCCGGAAAGCGGTCGCACACGGTCGACGCCGAGACCACGCCGCTGAGGGATCCGGAGCATTACCAGTACGATCTCGACTTGCGCGAGATCACCGAGGTGTGGCGGCGCGGCAGCGTGATCGCCTCCTGGCTGCTCGATCTGACGGCGGCCGCCCTGGTCAAGGACCCCGCCCTGTCGGAATTCGCGGGACGGGTCTCGGATTCGGGCGAAGGACGGTGGACGATCAAGGCCGCCATCGACGAGGCAGTGCCGGCGCCCGTGCTCACGGCCTCCCTCTACGAGCGCTTCAGCTCACGCGGAGAAGCGGAATTCCAGAACCGGGTACTCTCCGCCATGCGGTTCCAGTTCGGCGGTCACATGGAAGTGTCCGGAAAGGATCGGAGCTCACGATGACCGACGGCCAATCCGATGCTTTCGTCTTCTTCGGCGCGACCGGCGATCTCGCCTACAAGAAGATCTTCCCGTCGCTGCAGATGATGGTGAAGCGAGGCCACCTCGACGCGCCGATCATCGGCGTGGCGAAAGCGGGCTGGGGCTTGGACGAGCTCCGCGCCCGCGCGCGCAACAGCGTCAAGGAGCACGGCGGACTGGATACCGCGGCGTTCGACAAGCTCTGCCGCCTGCTGCGCTATGTCGACGGCGACTACCGGGACGCGGCGACGTTCCAGGCCATCCGCCAGCAGCTCGGCGCGGCCCAGCGCCCCGCGCATTACCTCGCCATCCCGCCGACGCTGTTCGCGCCCGTGGTGGAACAGCTGGCCCGGTCGGGCTGCGCCAGGGGCGCTCGCGTCATCGTGGAAAAGCCCTTCGGCCGCGACCTCGCGTCGGCGCAGGACCTCAACCGCACGCTGCTCGGCTCTTTCGAGGAGAAGTCGATCTTTCGCATCGACCACTACCTCGGCAAGCGGCCGGTGAATCACATGCTCTTCTTCCGGTTTGCGAACCCGTTGATGCAGCCCTTCATGAACCGGAATGACGTCGAGAGCGTGCAGATCACCATGGCCGAGGATTTCGGGATCCAGGGCCGGGGCGCGTTCTACGACGAGACGGGCACCATCCGCGACGTCGTGCAGAACCATCTCTTCCAGGTGTTGAGCAACCTCGCCATGGAGCCCCCGGTCAGGACCGACAGCGAATCCATCCGGGACGAGAAGGTGAAGGTCCTCAGAGCGATCCCGGCCCTCACCGCGCGCAACGTCCTACGTGGTCAGTTTCGCGGATATCGGTCGGAGAAGGGGGTGGTGGCGGAATCGAAGGTGGAGACGTTCGTCGCCTTGCGGCTCGAGATCGATTCCTGGCGCTGGCAGGACGTGCCCTTCTACATCCGGGCCGGAAAGAGCCTGCCGGTGACGTGTACCGAGATCGTCATCCGGCTCCGCCGGCCGCCCACGGTCTTTCAAGGCTTCCAACTTGAGTCGAACTACTGCCGCTTCCGGATCAGCCCCGAGGTCACGCTCGCCATCGGCGCGAACGTGATCACGCCGGGGGAGGAGACGGGCAGCCAGATCACGGAAATGGTGGGGACCCAGCTCCCTCGCGCGGGCGACATGGACGCGTACGAGCGGGTCCTCGGAGACGCCATGCAGGGCGACGCGACCCTGTTCGCGCGAGAGGACTACGTGGAGGAGGCGTGGCGAATCGTCGATCCGCTGCTGAAGGCCGGGACGCCCGTCTACGAATATGAGCCAGGCAGCTGGGGGCCAAAAGAGGTCGACTCGACCGTCTCGCCTCCCGGAGGCTGGCAAAACCCGACCGCGAGGTTGCAATGACGATCGCTGCGCAGATGACAGATGCCGAGCTCGACCGTTTGTCGGTGAACACCATCCGCACGCTCTCCATCGATGCGGTCGAGCGCGCCAAATCGGGCCATCCCGGCACGCCGATGGCACTGGCGCCGCTCGTCTACACGCTCTGGAACCGCGTGATGCACTTCGATCCGCTGGACCCGATCTGGCCCAACCGCGATCGGTTCGTCCTCTCCAACGGTCACGCCTCGATGCTGCTCTGGTCGGTGCTGCATCTGACCGGGACCTGCGCGGTGAACGCCGAGTACGAAAGGCTCGGGCAGCCTTCGGTGTCGCTGGACGACATCCGCCGCTTCCGCCAGATCGGCAGCCGGGCGCCCGGGCACCCCGAGTATCATTGGGTGTCGGGTGTCGAGACCACCACCGGCCCGCTCGGGCAGGGCACCGCCACCAGCGTGGGGATGGCCATCGCCCGCAAGTGGCTCGCCGCCCGATACAACCGGCCAGGCTTCGAGATCTTCGACTACGACATCTATACCGTGTGCGGGGACGGCTGCCTGATGGAGGGCGTGGCGTCGGAGGCGGCCTCGCTCGCCGGCCACCTCGGCCTCGACAACCTCTGCTGGATCTACGACAACAACCACATCACCATCGAAGGGCAGACGAACCTCGCCTTCACGGAGGACGTCGCCGCCCGGTTCATGGGGTACGGCTGGAACGTCCTGCGCGTCGGCGACGCCAACGACTGCGATCGCATCCAGGAGGCCCTCGCCGTCTTCCGGAAGACGAAGGGCCGTCCCACACTCCTCATCCTCGACACCCATATCGGGTACGGCTCTCCGAACAAGCAGGACACGGCCGCGGCGCACGGCGAGCCGCTCGGCGAGGAGGAGGTCCGTCTCGCCAAGCGCAGCTACGGGTGGCCCGAGGACGCGCAGTTCCTCGTCCCGGACGGGGTCCGCGAGCACTTCGCCGCCGGCGTCGGCGCGCGCGGCGCGGCCGCTCGCGGCAGCTGGACGGCGCTGCTCGCCTCGTACCGGTCCGCGTACCCCGAGCTGGCGCGCGAGATCGATCAGATGCAACGGCGGGACTTGCCCGAAGGGTGGGATCGCAACCTCCCGGTGTTTCCTGCCGACGCCAAGGGCGTCGCGGGCCGGGACGCCTCCGGGAAAGTGCTGAACGTGCTCGCGCAAAACATCCCCTGGTTCCTCGGCGGCTCGGCGGATCTCGGGCCATCGAACAAGACCACCCTGAAGTACGAGGGCGCTGGAAGCTTCCAGGCCGGGACCCCGACCGGCAAGAACCTGCATTTCGGTATCCGCGAGCACGCGATGGCGGCGGCGGTCAACGGCCTTTCGCTCTCGAAGGTGCGGGCGTTCGGCGCGACCTTCTTCATCTTCAGCGACTACGCGCGGCCGGCCATCCGGCTGTCGGCTCTGATGGAGCTGCCGAGCATCTTCGTGTTCACGCACGACGCCATGGGCGACGGCGAGGACGGCCCGACCCATCAGCCCGTGGAGCACCTGGCATCGCTGCGCGCCATGCCCGGGCTCATCACGCTGCGCCCCGGGGACGCGAACGAGGTCGTGGAGGCGTACCGCTACGTGATGCAGCTCCGCCACCAACCGGCCGTGCTCGCCCTTTCACGGCAGCCGTTGCCGACGCTCGATCGGCGCATCTACGCTCCCGCGACAGGGGTCGCGCGTGGCGCCTACGTGCTCGCAGACGCCCCGGGCGGGAATCCGGAGGTGATCCTCATCGCCTCGGGCAGCGAGCTGAGCCTGGCGGTGGAGGCCCACGGCAAGCTGGTTGCCGAGGGCATCCGCTCGCGCGTGGTCTCGATGCCGTCGTGGGAGATCTTCGAGCAGCAGACGCGGGAGTATCGGGACGGCGTGCTGCCACCCGCCGTGAAGGCGCGCCTCGCGGTCGAGCAGGCCTCGACCTTCGGATGGGAGCGATACGTCGGCCCGTCCGGCGCCGTGATCGGAATGGAGACGTTCGGGGCCTCCGCGCCGCTCAAGGAGCTGCAGAAGAAATTTGGTTTCCAGCCGGACCGTGTGGTGGCGGCAGCGAAAACGCTGTTGGGAAAGGCGTAAGCGGAGCGAACGCTTGCAGGACGATGCGGGCAGCAGGGGACGAGCCGCGCCCCTGGGAGCGACGGTCCATCCCGGCGGCGTCAATTTCAGCGTCTTCTCGCGTGCAGCGTCCGGCGTGGAGTTGCTGCTCTTCGACCGGGAGGACGATGCGCGCGCGACCCGGGTGATCCGGCTCGATCCCGCGGCGAATCGCACGTACCACTACTGGCACGTCTTCGTATCGGGCGTGCGGCCGGGCCAGATGTACGGATATCGCGTGAACGGAGCCTGGGATCCCGCGAACGGGATGCGTTTCGATCCCAGCAAGGTGCTCCTCGATCCCTACGGCCGCGGTGTCGTCGTTCCGAAGAGCTACAGCCGCGAGGCCGCGTGCCGGGGAGCCGACACCGCGGCAACGGCGATGAAGAGCGTCGTGGCCGACGTCTCCGCGTACGACTGGGAGGGCGACGCCCCACTGCAACGGCCGTCGTCGCGGACCATCGTTTACGAGATGCACGTGAGAGGGTTCACGCGCCATCCCAGCTCGGGGGTTTCGGAACGAAAGCGAGGGACGTTTGCCGGCGTGATCGAGAAGATTCCCTATCTCCAGCAACTGGGCATCACCGCCGTCGAGCTGCTGCCGGTGTTCCAGTTCGACGTCCAGGATGCCCCGCTCGGGCGGATCAACTACTGGGGATATGCGCCGATCTCGTCCTTCGCGCCGCACCACGGCTACAGCTCCTGTCAGGACCCGCTCGCTCCGATCAATGAGTTTCGCGACATGGTGAAGGCGCTGCACCGGGCCGGCATCGAGGTCATCCTCGACGTCGTCTTCAACCACACCGCGGAAGGCGACCACCGCGGGCCGACGCTGAGCTTCCGCGGACTGGACAACACGACGTACTACATCCTCGAAGAGGATCGCTCGCGCTACGCCAATTACAGCGGCACGGGGAATACTCTCAACGCCAATCACCCCATCGTGCGTCGCATGATCGTGGACAGCCTCCGATACTGGGTGGAGACGATGCACGTCGACGGGTTCCGGTTCGACCTCGCGTCGATCCTGGCGCGCGACTCGTCGGGCCAGGTGATCCCCAACCCACCGGTGCTCTGGGACATCGAGTCGGAGCCGGCGCTCGCGGGGACGAAGCTCATCGCGGAAGCGTGGGATGCGGCCGGCTTGTACCAGGTCGGCAGCTTCGTCGGGGACAGCTGGAAGGAATGGAACGGACGCTTCCGCGACGATGTCCGCAGCTTCTTCCGAGGGGACGAAGGCTCGATCGGGGGGTTCGTCGACCGATTGATCGGAAGCCCGTCGCTGTACCTCCACAAGCAGCGCGAGCCGGAAGAAAGCGTCAACTTCGTCACCTCTCACGATGGTTTCACCCTGAACGATCTCGTCTCTTACGACCGCAAGCACAACGAGGCGAACGGCGAGGACAACCGCGACGGCGCCGACGACAACCGGAGCTGGAACTGTGGAGTGGAAGGCCCGACGGAGGATCCCGCGATCGACAAGCTGCGAACGCGGCAGGCGAAGAACTTCTTCACGGTGACGATGCTATCCGCCGGGATGCCGATGATGCTCATGGGCGACGAGGTGCGGCGCACGCAGGGCGGCAACAACAACGCCTACTGCCAGGACAACGAGACGAGCTGGCTCGACTGGACGCTGCTCGCGAAGCGGGCGGACGTGCACCGGTTCGTGACGCTGCTCAATGCTCGCCGGGTGTTGCGAGACGTAGAGCACGAGCGCCAGCGGGTGGCCCTGGACCAGCTGATCCGGCAGGCCGACATCAGCTGGCACGGCGTGAGACTCCACGAACCTGACTGGGGCCACGATTCGCACAGCGTGGCGTTCACGATACGGTACACGGAGGAAGGAGTGTTCTTTCACTTCATCTTCAACGCCTACTGGGAGCCGCTCGAGTTCGCGCTCCCATCGGCCGCCGAGGGATGTGTACGTCCATGGCACCGGTGGATCGACACGTTCCTCGATTCACCGGACGATATCATCGACTGGGACTGGGCCCCCTTGGCTGCCGGCGGTAGCTATCGCGCGCAGCCGCGGTCCGTGGTGGTGCTGATTACAGGGCTTGAACCGCAACGCTAGCCGCGGCCGAAGACCGGCGAGCGACTACTCCCGTCTCACCTGCGAACCAGCAGAATTGCTGCCGTGCAGCAGGCTGCGCCCACCGCGCAGACGCCGCTCCAGCCGAAGGACGCGAACGCGATGGCCCCGGCGTAAGCGCCGAGCGCGCCTCCGGCGAAGTATGTCACCATGTACACGGTGTTCAGCCGGCTGCGCGCGCCCTCGCGCAGAGCGAAGATGCGCGTCTGGTTCGAGATGTGGTTCGCCTGGGCCCCGAAATCGAGCAGGATGCAGCCGGCTCCCAGACCCAGGAGCGAGTTGCCGAACAGCCACAGCACGACGAAGCCCGCGAGGATATTGCCAATCGCGATGGCGTTGATGCGTCGATCGCCGCGCGCCTCGGCGCTCTTCCCCACCAGCGGCGCCGCGAGCGCGCCGACCAGGCCGACCACTCCGTACGATCCCGCCGTGCGCGGTCCGTAGTGGCCGGGAAGCGCGTTCAGATGCAACGCGAGCGTCGCCCAGAAGGCGCTGAACGCCGCGAACGAAAGCGCGCCGAGCCCCGCGTGGAGGCGAAGTGCGGGTTCGCTGCGAAGCAGCTCACCGAGCGAACGGAGCAGCATGCCGTATCGTATCGGGGCGTGCGCCTCCGAGCGCGGGAGCTCGATGTGGAGCGCGACGGCGAGCGCGACCATCAGCGCGGCGGCGACGAAGTACATCGCGCGCCAGCCGACCGCCTCGCCCACGAAACCGGAGAGCGTGCGCGAGAGCAGGATCCCGAAGAGCAGCCCGCTCATCACTGTTCCGACCGCGCGCCCGCGCTGCCCGGGCGGCGCCAGGCCGGCGGCGAGCGGCACGAGGATCTGCGGGACGCAGGTGGCGATCCCCATCAGAAGGCTCGCGGCGAGCAGCGACGGCAGGGTCGGCGACAGCGCGATGGCCACCAGCGCCACCGCCGCCGCGCCGATGCACGTCACGACCAGTCTGCGCCGCTCGCGGGCGTCGCCCAGTGGAACGACGAGGAGCATTCCCAGGCCGTACCCGATCTGCGTCACCGTGGGCACGAGGCCCACCGCATGCAGGCTCGCCGAGAAGGAGCGAGCGATCTCCGGCAAGAGCGGCTGGTTGTAGTAGAGATTCGCCACGGTCGCGCCCGAGGCGATTGCCATCGTCCACACGATTCGCAGAGGCAGGCGCTCGGGCGCGGGCTGTAACGCTTCGGCCATCTGGAGAAGATGCGCCCGGGTGCCGTGCGTTTCCGGTCGGTGCGCTGATCTACTCCGTCTCGAAGAAGAGGTAGCGGAACCGTCCTTCGCGCTCGACGTGCAGCACGACCGGCTCGCCGCCCTTGCGATCCTTGACGGCGCGCCTGAGGTCCTCGACCGATTCGATGGGCAAGCGGTTCAGCGCGTGGATGGTATCGCCGGGCTGCAGACCGGTATCCAGGCCGCTGGCGTCGAGCGTGCGTCCGGCGACGATGACGCCGCTCGGCTTGCGCAGGTGCACCAGCTGCCGGACCTTGTCGTCGACTTCGATCCCGAGGATGCCGAGCCGCCGGACCAGGTGCTTTTCCAGGCTGCCGTAGTCAACCACCTCATCCATCGGATGGTGGTTCTCGACGCCGCGCACTTGCAGCCTCATCTGCTGACCGCCGCGCAGCACTCTGACCTCGAGGTTCGTGTCCTTGGCCACATACTCTGCCGTGGTGAGCCCCGAGAGGCTGTCGATCTGCCGGCCGTCCACCGCGTCGACGATGTCGCCCTCCCGCAAGCCAGCATCCTCCGCCGGGCCCCCTGGCATCACGTCGGAGATGACCACGCCCCAGTCGCGTTCGAGGCCAAGGCCAGAAGCCAGCACGGGAGTGATGCCCTGCGCCGAGATTCCCAGCTCGACGCGGTTCACGTGACCGCGCTTGCGCAGACCGTCGTAGACGAACCGCACCACCGGGGCCGGGATGGCGAAGCCCAGTCCCTGGCTGCCGCCCGACCGGGTGAGAATGAACGTGTTGATGCCCACCACCTCGCCGTCGGCGTTCACCAGCGGCCCGCCGCTGTTGCCCGGGTTGATCGGCGCATCGGTCTGGATGAACAGCATGGGCGCGTCGATCTCGGTCTGGCGCGAGGTGGCGCTGATGACGCCCAGGGTCACCGAGCTCGCCAGGCCCTGCGGACTGCCGATCGCGAAGACGAGCTCGCCCTGCTTGGGCAGGGCGTTGTCCCGCAGGGCGAGTGCCGGCAGCCCGGCACCCTCGATCTTGAGGACGGCGACGTCCGAATCCGCGTGCGTCCCCACCACGCGCGCTTCGTAGACGCCCTTCCTGGTGCCGGCCTGGCGCGCCGTCCCGCCGGCGGTCGCCGCGGGCAGCACCACCACGATGCGCTGCGCGCCACGCACCACGTGCGCATTGGTGACGATGTATCCGGTTGGATCGACGATCACGCCGGATCCCACTCCGTGCTGCCGGACGATGTACGCGGTGTCGGCCCGCCCGTCCTCGCCTGGGATGGGACCGTAGCCGGTAACGAGGATCTGGACCACGGCTGGCGAGACGCGCGCCGCGAGTTGGGAAAGGGCGCCGCTCACTTGCCGCAGCACGCCACCGCCGGGAACGACCGCGGAGCTTCCGGGCTCGGCCGCCCGAGCGAAGGCGGGGAACAGAAGCGCCGCCGCGGCGAGCAGCAGGATGCGCCTGGGATGCCGCGCCAGGGCTTGGCAATCGAGCATGGGTACCTCCTGGGTCCAATGAAGAAGAAGCCGCCGGAGTCAGGAGGATTCTCCGGATCAGCGCTCGAAGGTGCTCAGGAAACCCTCCGAAGCCCGAGACGGCGCAGCAGCGACTGGCGCGCCGCCACCAGGATCGCATCGGACCGCTCGCGATCAGGCTCGCACCGGGCGAGGGAGAGGCTCCCGAACAGCTCCGCGATCACCGAGCCCGCCATCATCGCCGGCTTCTCGTGGCCGAGCCGCTCGAGCTGCGCTGCGATGGTATCTGTGAGCCCCCGCACGCCTGCCGCAAACGCGATCCGCGACGGGGCAGCCAAGCGCGGCAGATCCGAGGCGAGCGCGGCCATCGGACACCCGCCGCCCCTGGTGTCGCGGTGTTTCGGCTGACAGATAGGACTCGATATAGGCGGCGAGGCCTGCCTCGGGAGGCCGATCGTGCGTCGCGCGCGTCCACCGTTCGAGAGCGCCGTCGAACATCGCCCCGATCGCCGCCGAGACCAGCGCGTCCTTCGAGGAGAAATGCGCGTAGAAGCCGCCGTGCGTCAGCCCCGCCTGCTTCATCACCCCAGCGACACCCAGGCGGTACGGGCCCTGCCGGCGGATCGCCTTGGTGGCTTCTTCCAGCACCCGCCGGCGGGTCTTCTCTTTGTGGTCCGGATGGTAGCGCATGATCTAGTTCTTGAGGCCGTACTCCGGATTTCCCGCCTCGGCGGCGTTGATCTCGTCGTTGGTTGGCGAGTGGCCGCCGATGGCGCGGTTCCTGTAATCCAGGCTATGCGGGTTTCCTGTCTCGGTGGCGTTGATCTCGTCGTTCGTGGGCGAGCGGCTACCGGTTGGGCGGTTCCTGTAATCGACGCTGTGCGGGTTCCCTGCCAAAGCGCGGGCTTCGTCCGTGCTGGTCGCAACGGCATCCGCGCGCGCCACCCTCGGTGCGGCCGCGGAGAGTGCCAGCGCGGCGGTCAGCGAGAGACTGAGCTTCGAGATCATCGCGAGCCTCCTTCGAATCGTACCGTCTTCATATGATGGCCATCAGATGAACGAGGCTGCGCTCGTCCGTGAGAAGGTCAAGGACTTCGGCCGGTATCCATTCAGCATCCCCGCGATCCGCTCGTTGCACTCGCTCGAGTTGCACCCGCGGGTCACGTTTCTCGTAGGGGAGAACGGAATGGGAAAGTCCACGCTGGTCGAGGCCATTGCGATCGCGGCGGGGTTCAACGCAGAGGGCGGCAGCAAGAACTTCAACTTCGCCTCGCGTCGATCCGAATCGGAGCTGCATACGGCGCTGCGCCTCGTGCGCGGCGTCCGCAGGCCGAAGACCGGTTACTTCTTGCGGGCGGAGAGCTATTTCAATGTCGCGACGGAGATCGAACGGCTCGACCGGGAGGGTGGCATGGGGCCGCCGATCATCGCTTCGTACGGTGGCCGCTCGTTGCACGAACAATCGCATGGCGAGTCCTTCATCGCCTTGGTGAAGAACAGGTTTTCGGCGAACGGCTTCTACGTGCTCGACGAGCCGGAGGCGGCTCTGTCCCCGCAGAAGCAGCTCTCCTTCCTGGTGGCGATGCACGACCTTGTGAGGGCGGCAACTCGCAATTCGTCATCGCCACGCACTCTCCCATCATCCTCGCTTACCCGGACGCGACAATCTACCTGCTCGGGCCCGAGGGTATGACGAAGACGAACTATGAGGATACCGAGCATTTCTCGCTGACTCGCGACTTCCTCGTCGATCGCGAGCGATACCTCCGACGGCTGCTCCGAGACCCTTCCCAGGAGTAGGGCGGTCCTTCACAGAGACGCCCCTACGGTGTCCCAGCAGGGCGAGGACGGCAGATGCCGTTCACGCAACGCGCTCCAATGAGGCGGCAGGCAATGCTCGGACTCGACTTTGACGACTCCGGCGCGTCGAGTTGGCCGAGGATTTGCGGCACCCGCCGGGGGTAAAGCGTTGCAGGAGGCGCCCATGGACACGATTGAAGCGCTGAAGCAGGTCATGATCTTCAAAGACGTCCCGGATCACGTGCTGGAGATCGTGGCCCGCACGGCGGAGGAGGTCACGATTCCCGCCGGTGAGACCATCGTATCCATGACGGACAGGCCGAACGCGCTCTATGTCATCCGGAGCGGGACGGTGCGCGCGTTTCCGGAGGGCGGAAAGGCACCCCCGGTGCTGTTCGGAACGGGGGAGACCATCGGCGACGCGCAGTTCATCGACGGCGGCGTCGCCGGCGGGACCGTGACGGCGCTCGAGCGCGTCGATCTGTTCGTGATCCGATCCGAGAAATTGGCCGATGCGCTGGCTGGCCACCCGGAGGCGGGATACGAGCTCTATCGCGCCATCGCGAGGTCGCTCGCCGGGCGTCTGCGCCGCGCCGTCGGCATGCTCGCGTTCGCCACGGAACGCAAAGACCGATCCTGAACGGAGAGTGGCGACTGGCGCGGACCCGCGGGTCGAGTCAACGGCCAGGGTTCCGGCCGGTAGGGTTTCGGACCGAACCTCGGCACGAAGTTCGCGGCGGGGTTGGGGTCGTCCATCAGCAGGGGAAAATTCCCTGCTACTTCCCGTTCGAGCGCAGGCCCGTCTCCGGATCGAGGAACAGCTTGTTGGGTCCACCCTCGTCCGCGTGTCGATCGAAAGCAAACAGGTTGTTCAGCGACCCGGCTTTGCTGTCGAATGAGAAGTTTCCGATGCGGGCCGTCTGCCAGTTGTCCTCGATGAATCGCAAGATGCTGCTCTGATCCGTCACGCTGTGGTCGATGAAGTTCGCGCGCGCGTAGGGTGAGATGACGAGCAGCGGCTGGCGAGGACCGTACCCGCAACGGTTCTGGTACATACCCAGCGTGTGTTGCGCATCGGCGCGCGCTCCACAGCCCGTCGCGGTGAGCGCCTCGTTCACGGGGTCCTGAGACTGGTTGACGATCGGTCCCATCACGTGATCGTACCAGCCGTCCGAGTCGTCGTACGCGATGATCACCGCCGTGTCGTGCCAGAAGGCGGTGCGCTGGAGGTTGTTGATGGTCGTGACGATGAATTCCTGCTCGTCGAGCGGATCGGAGTAGCCGGCATGGCCGTCCTGGTATGCCGGGGCCTTGAGGAATGAAACGGCAGGGAGGTTGCCGGCGTCGACGGCGGCCCAGAAGTCGGTCAGATCGTACTGGTGATTGGCCTGGTCGGTGCGGCCGATCGCCGCGACGGAGCTGGGCGGAAGGTGAGCGGGGTTCGCGGTGGACGCGAAGTACTGGAACGGCTCGTGGTGCGGGATGTAATCGCGACTTACCACGCCGGCCTTGTTGGCGTGGGTCTGCATGCAGTTGCGAAACCCGCCCTGGAACCAGCCCCAGGTGATGCCATTGGCGTTGAGCAGGTCGCCGACGTTGCGGTTGTCCGGGTCGATGGACGTGGTCCGGTCACGAGTGTCGCAAACATCGCCGGTCGGCTGTGGATCGCCGATCACCGTGCCCGCCACGCTCACGGCAGGGCTCGTCAACGCGAAGCCGTGCGTCTGGCCGGAGATCAGATTGAGCGCGCCCGGCGTCGACGGACCGAACGTGGTCGAATAGGAGTTGTCGCTCATCGCGAACGCCTGCGCGTAGCTCCACAGCGCGGTGACGGTGTTGCCGTCGTAGTAGCCCATCACCTGCCCGCTGGGCTCGCCGTTCGGGCCGGCGCCGCGGCCGACCTTCTCGACGAAGAGATCCATCAGGCCGGAGTCGTAGGCGCGCTGCTCGTCGGTGTAGTTGTGGTCCTGATCGGCCGTCTCGAACTGCGACCGGTCGAGGCGGAAAGGCTGCACGGAGTTCGGGTTGTTGGGCGCGAGCAGCGATGCGTTCAGGCCGTTGACGCTGGGCGTGTCCGGGCGCGGGTCGAACTGGGGCTCGCCGGGCGGATTCAGCGCATGCGGGTATGTCGCGAAATAGTGATCGAAGGAGACGTTTTCCTGGAAGAGCACCACGAGGTGGCGGATGGGAGTCGTCGTCTCGGGTCCTTTGTTCGGAGCGGCGGCGACCGACCCGGCGCAGAGGCCGGTGAGGAGCGCCGCCAGCGCGATCCACCTGCGCGGCTGGGTAACGAGCGTCATGGGCGATGCCTCCGTAGCGCACCGGCTCGGTACCGGGCGCGGGGGCGGGAATCTATCCGGGAGCAAGCGAGCGCGCGCGTGATTCTCCAGTGACGTTCGTGCGAACTGTTCGTCGCGACCGCAATCAGGACCGGGTCGACGAGCTCATTCCCCCAACGCTGAATGGCTGGCTGCGGCGACGCAGTGAATAGGAAGCGGCCAGCAAGGCCAGCGCGAAGACCGCAGGTCCTGCGTGGGCGGCCTCGCCGCTGAGAGCGTGCGAGGCGATGGCGGCGAGCAGATCGAAGGTAAAGCCCGCGTATGCCCACTCCCGCAGCGTCCGCGAGCGCGGCAGGATGAGTGCACCCGCGCCGAGGAGCTTGGCGATGCCCAGGAGCGGCCGGACATAATCCGGGTAGCCCAGGTTGCGAATCGCGGCGACGATCGGCGGCGGACCGACCAGATAGAGAACGCCGGAGATCGCGATCAGGACGGCGAACAGCCCCGTCGTCACACTCGCTCCGACTTGTACCGGGTTCGTCCTGCCGCCTGTCAGCGTTTGCGTCGTGCCCATGGTTCCTCCGTGTATTCAAGACCGCGATGCGGCAGCCGGCGTGACGTCACGCAAACACGCGGTGTGCGGTCTTTGAGTGCGGACCCGCACCTGTGCGGGAAACGGAGAAACATCGATGGATGCTCTGGTTCGCCAATCGCTCTGGTTCAATCGCCTGGTCCTCGCCGGCGCGACCATTCTCTTTTCGCTCATCGGCATCCGCTACATCGCGGACCCGATCAGCGCGGTCGCTCCTCACCAGATCACGCTCGGCTCGAGCGAAGCCATCACCATCATGCGGGTCTCGGGTGGCGTATTCCTCGGCATCGCGGGCGTGCTGCTCGCGTCCATCTTTTCCCAGCGCCGCCTTCTCGGCGGCATCGGCGTCCTCGCCCTCGTGTCCATCACGGTCACGGCCGTGCGCCTGTACGGGGTAGCCGTGGACGGCCCCGCGCCCTTCACCCTGCAGGTGCTGAAGCCGGAGATCGCGCTCGTTCTCCTCTCCTCGCTCGGCTTCCTCCTCGAAAGCCGGCGGCTGCGCGGGAACTCGAGCAGCGAAGTCACGCACACCGCGATCCGCGTTCCTTCAGGGGCGCGATGATGGAAGCGATCCTGGAAGCGCCGATGATTCCAACGCGGCGGAGGGTCTCGATGCGTAACCGGACACTCCCTCGGGCGTACTGGCAACAGATGACCAGGGACGCGGAGATCTTCGAGTCGCACCGGTCGGACCTCCTGGCGCTCGCCTATCGCATGCTCGGCGAACTGGGTCGCGCCGAGGACGCGGTGCAGGAGGCATGGGTCCGCTGGCAGAAGCGCACGGTCGAAGTCGACTCGCCCAAGGCCTATCTCATCAAGGTGGTCACGCGCCTTTGCCTCAATGAGCTCGACTCCGCCCGGGCGCGCCGCGAGGAGGGCCGGCCCGACCGGCTCCCCGAGCCGATCACGCTCGACGAGAACGGGGTCGGACGCGTCGAGGTCCTCGATCAGATCTCGATGGCATTTCTCGTCGTCCTCCAGCGGCTCAGCCCCGCCGAGCGTGCCGTGTTCCTCTTGCACGAGGTCTTCGACTTCAGCCACGCGGAGATCGCCGAGCTGCTGGGAAAGACCGATGCCGCCTCCCGCCAGCTGCTCTCGCGGGCGAGGCAGAACGTCGCGGCGGAGCGCCGCAGGTTGACCCCGTCGAGCGAGGAGCACCGGCGGCTCCTGCGGGCCTTCCTCAAGGCAGCGAGCGCGGGTGACGTCGCGGATCTGAAGAAGCTTCTCGCCGACGACGCGGTGATGATCGCGGACGGCGGGCCGGAGGGCGTCCGCATCAAGGGCGTGCGCAACCTGCCTCGGCCGCTGGTCGGCAGCGAGAAGATCGCCGCTTTCGTGTCGGCCTTCGCGCGCCGGTCCTCGCCTGTGCTGGAGACGCGCGAGTGCGAGCTCAACGGGCTGCCCGCGATCGTCGCCTTGCAGGAGGGCCGTCCGGTGGTGGCCATCCTCCTGGCTGTGGCGGAGGGGCGCATCCGGCGCGTCTTCCTCCAGGCGGATCCCGCGCGCTTGAAGCGTATCGGTTTCGTCCACTGAGCTGAGCTGGGACCATCGTCGGAACGACGAACGACGGAAATGCCCCCGGATCATTTTGCGGCAAACGAACCGGCCGAGGTGGCCCCGCCCCGCGAAAGAAGCCGATTGCCGCCACTTCGCGGCGGTTGCAGGCGACCAAAGCAGGTGCCCGCAGAGAGCGCACGGTCGATAGTCTCGGGGGTTCGGAGGTGGCTCCTGAGCTGACTACCGGACTGGGGGGAAGAATGTCATGTTCACGGCATTGTTTGCAGCATTGCTCGCCGGGTCGACGAGCACGACTTACCTAGAGGTCCCGCCCAGCGGCGGCG
>MNFJ01000026.1 GCA_001918155.1 Deltaproteobacteria bacterium 13_1_40CM_4_68_19 | reverse complement strand
CCTGTACCACGACGCCCACCGCATCATCGGCCACGCCATCCGCGAGGTGAACCCCAACGCCGGCGACTTGCAGCTGCGGCTTGCGCGCGTGATCCGCATCTACGACCTGGGCTTCTGGGAGGAAGCGCTGCTCGACACCGACAAGTTGTTCTCGGCGCTGATGCAGGCCCCGGACTACCAGCGCAAGATGACCACGCCCGAGTTCCACGCCCTGCTCGGGCGCGACATCGCGAAGATCGAAAAGGGCCTGGGAGTCGAGCGGCCCTCGCTGCTCTCGCAATGCTGGAAGCACGGGGTGCCGATCTTCGTCGGGGCGGTGCAGGACGGTTCGATCTTCCTCAACGCGGTCAAGCTCCGGCGCCTCTTTCCCGATACTTTCCGGTTCGAGATCGACATCAACGACGACGTGTACGCGATGGCGGCAGTGCAGCACTGGGCTCGACACCACGGGTCCAAGCGCCTTGCCATCTGGATCCTGGGCGGGGGCGTCCCGAAGAACTACACGCTGCAGGGCGAGCCGCTGCTGGACCAGATCCTCTTCGTTCCCACCGCCGGTTTCGACATCGACTTGCAATTCTGCGTCGACCCGGTCGACAACGGCGCGCTTTCGAGCTGCCCCGCCGGCGAGGGGCACACCTGGGGCAAGGTTTCAGTGGAGGCCGTCGAGGCCGGCTCGGTCTACGTGCACACCGACGTCACCGCGGTCTTTCCCTGGCTTACGCACGCGCTGCTCGGCGACCCGAAGATGAAGCGCAAGCCGAAGCGGCTGCTCGATCGGCTGGGCGAAGCCCGCGCCTTTCTCGACCGGGATGTGGAGAAGAACCGCCGCGAGCTCTTGAAGACGGTCGTGTTCCCCGGGACGCCGACGCATCACGATCCGGAGAGCACCGTCCGCTGATCGCGCGCTGATAACCTGTACACTCCAACAACAATAGCCGCATACCCGCGCCTTTGGCGCAGGAGCGGCTAGCCCCCCTGCTGGAACTCGGGAGTCCGCGGCCGCTTGGAGAGAAACGGCGTCTGGAAGTTGTAGATCGCGTGGATGCTCACGTTGCGGAACCGCTCGTGCTGCAGCGCCATCCGCTCCAGCTCCCAGACCAGCGGCCGCGCCTCCACCGCGCCCTTCTTCTTGCGCCGCTTGATCTCCCTGCGGATCTCCGGGACGACCTCGCGCGGATGGTAGGTGAAGCTGGTGGAGAAGTGATAGGTGCGATTCACCGGCACCAGGCGCGACTCGAAGACGTCGCCGATGTCCAGCCCGTGCATCTGCCGGCGCTCGGTGACGTCGAAGTCGTCCCCGGTGATCGCGTCGCGGACGCGAATCTGGCCGCGGGAGGGCCGGGAGAAGAACCCGCGCGTGCCCCGGTACTCGTACAGGCTGAGACGCGACTGCGTGCAGCCGATCAGGACTTCCTTGTCCTTGGAGGGCAGGTCCGCGCCCTTCTCGCGCAGGAACTTCTCGACCGGCGTCGATCCGTCGGATCGCCTGCGGTCGAACAAGAACCAGTTGAAGAAGGCCTGCATGCGCTGCTCGTAGCAGCGGTCATCGGCGTGGACCTCGCCTCCGGTCTGCAGGAAGTACTCCTCCTTGGCCCGCACCAGCTCGTCGACCTCCCGGCCGAAGTACTGCAGGAGCATGTCGACCTGGGGCTGGATCATGAGCCGCCTTCGATCATCTGCACGAACCGGCGGAAGAGATAGCGGCTGTCGTGCGGACCAGGATTGTCCTCGGGATGATACTGCACCGCGAACATCCTCAGGTCCGGAGCAGCGATGCCCTCGACGGTGTTGTCGTAGAGGTTGATGTGCGTCACCTGCACCTTGCCCTCGAGCGACTTCGGATCCACCGCGAAGCCGTGGTTCTGCGAGGTCAGGTCGATCTTGTCGCCGATCACGTCCCGCACGGGATGATTGGCGCCGCGGTGACCGAACTTGAGCTTGTACGTCTTTCCCCCCATGGCGAGCGCGAGGATCTGGTTGCCGAGGCAGATGCCCATCACCGGGACCTTGCCCAGGAGGTCCCGGGCCTGCACATCCGCCCCCACCACCGCCGCCGGATCGCCCGGGCCATTCGAGAGCACCACGCCGTCCGGCTTTCGCGCCAGGATCCCGGCGGCCGGCGTACGCGAGGGAACCACGGTGACGCCGCAGCCGACGTCGACGAGCTGGCGCAGGATCCCGCGCTTGACGCCGTAGTCGACGACGATCACCTCGTGGCGCTTCGGTTGCGGTTCCCGGCCGGGCACGCCCTGTTCCCAGCGGTACGGCGCCTTCGTCGAGACCTTCGTGGCGAGGTCCTGCCCTTCCATGCCGGGCGCCCGGCGGGCCCGCTCGATCAGCGCCCTGGGCGAGGCGCCGGTGCTGTCGATGATCCCCTGCTGCGCCCCGCTCGTCCGCAAGAGACGGACCAGCCTGCGCGTGTCCACCCCTTCGATCCCGACCACCCCGTTGCGCTCGAGGAATTGCGGCAGCGACTGCTGCGAGCGCCAGTTCGACGGCTCCTTGCAGACCCGCCGCGCGATCAGGCCTGCCGCCTGCGCCGTCTCCGCCTGCTCGTCTCCGGAATGGATCCCGTAGTTTCCCACCTCGCTGACGGTGAAGGTGATGAGCTGTCCGGCGTAGGACGGATCGGTGAGGATCTCCTGGTAGCCCGTATGGCTGGTGTTGAAGACGACCTCGCCGACGGTCTCGCCTTCGGCGCCGACCGCCATGCCTTCGAATACATCGCCGCTGGCCAGCGCCAGCGTCGCCCTCCTCGCAACCGTCACTTTCCCTCCTCGTGGACCAGCTTGCCCGCCACGAACGTTCTCACGGCCTTCCCCCGCAAAGTCCACCCGGAGAACGGACTGTTGCGCGATCTCGAGTAGAACCGTTGCGGATCCACCTTCCATTCTTTCTCTGCATCGACGACCACGACGTCGGCCGGAGCCCCTGCTGCCAGCGTCCCGTAGGGCAGATCGAAGCAGCGCGCCGGGCCCACGGTGAGCCGCTCGACCGCACGCCCCAGGGGCAGCTCCCCCGCCCGCACCAGCGCGAGCGTCAGCGCGAGCGAGGTCTCGAGGCCGATGACGCCGTTCGGCGCATGGACGAATTCGACCTGCTTGTCGAGTGCGCCGTGCGGCGCGTGGTCGGTGGCGATGGCCTCGATGGTACCGTCGCTCAGGCCGGCGATGATCGCCTGGCGATCGCTCTCGGCGCGCAGCGGCGGGCTCATCTTCGCGTGCGTGTCATAAGGCTCGCCCGCCGGCTGGCCGGCCGCGCTGGTGGGAAGGACGCCCGCCACCGCATCGTCGGTGAGGGTGAAATGGTGCGGGGCCGCCTCGGCGGTGACGCGCACCCCGCGCGCCTTCGCCTCGCGAATCGCGCGCACGCTCCCCTTGGCGCTGACGTGAGCGACGTGCAGACGCGAGCCGACGGTCTCCGCGAGGAGGAGGTCTCGCTGCACCATCGCCACCTCGGCGGCCGCCGGCACTCCGCTGAGCCCCAGGCGGGTCGCCACCGGGCCCTCGTTCATCGCGCCGCCGGCGCTGAGCGTGAGGTCCTCGGCGTGGACCATCACGGGCAAGTCGAGGTCGCGCGCGTACTCGAGGGCCCGCCGCATCACGCCCGCCGACATCACCGGCCGGCCGTCGTCGGTGACGCAGGCGCAGCCCGCCTCCTTCAGCTCGGCCATGTCCGCGAGCTGCTCGCCGAGAGATCCGCGGGTGATCGCGCCCGCGGGGATCACGCGCGCGAACCCCGCCTCGCGCCCACGCGCCGCGACGAATCGCGCCACCGCCGCGCTGTCGCAGACCGGCTTCGTGTTCGGCATCGCAACCACGGTCGTCACGCCCCCCGCGACGGCCGCGCGCGCTCCGGTGGCGATGGTCTCCTTCCCCTCCTCGCCGGGCTCGCGCAGGTGCACGTGCAGGTCGACCAGCCCGGGCAAAACCCAGCGCCCCCGGCAGTCGATCACATGATGGACCAGCTTCTCCGCCGGCGTGGCGGGCTGCTCGCGGACCTCGCGGATGTGGTCGCCGTCGATCAGCACCGTGCGGGTGCCGTCGATCCGGTTGGCGGGATCGATCACCCTGCCGGAGTCGAGGATGATCACGCCGGCACCTCGGCCCGCAAGCACAGTGCCAGGACGGCCATGCGCACGGCGACGCCGGAATCCACCTGGTCCATCACCAGGCTACGAGGAGAATCGAGCACGTCGCTCGACATCTCGACGCCGCGATTGACCGGGCCTGGATGCAGCACCAGCGCTTCCTTCGGCAACATCTCCAAGGTGCGCGCATTCAACCCCCAGGTGCGCGCGTAATCGCGGGCGCCGGGCAACCGGGCGTCCGCGATGCGCTCGTTCTGGATCCGCAGGGCCATCACCGCGTCCGCCCCGGTGAGCGCCGCGCGCAAGGAGCGCGCCACCGTGCAGCCGAGCTCCTCGATGCCGGAGGGGATGAGCGTAGAGGGGCCGCCGACGCGCACGTGCGCGCCCAGCTTCCTCAAGCAATGGATGTTGGACCGCGCGACGCGGCTGTGCGCGATGTCGCCCACGATGGCCACGGTCTTGCCCTCGAGCGTGCCCCAGCGCTCGCGCAGGCTGAGCGCATCGAGCAAGCCTTGCGTCGGATGCTCATGGGCGCCGTCGCCGGCATTGATCACGCTGGCCCGCACCGCTCGGGCGACGAGCCTCGGCGCGCCGGCGGCCGGGTGGCGTACCACCAGCGCATCGGCGCCGATGGCATCGAGATTGCGCACGGTGTCCTCGAGCGACTCCCCTTTGGCGACGCTCGAGGCGTCCTTCTGGAAGGTGAGGACGTCCGCGCCGAGCGCTTTCGCCGCCACCTCGAACGAGCTGCGGGTGCGCGTGCTGGTCTCGAAGAAGAGGGTGATCACGTTCCTGCCGCGCAAGAGGCTGCGGCGGTCGGTCTGCGCTTCCCCGGCGCGCGCCCGCGCCCGCTCGCGCTTGAAGCGCGCCGCCAGCGAGAGCAATCCCTCGATCTGGGGCCGGGTCAGCGCCTCCAGCTCGAGCAGGTGCCTGGGAAAGTCCAGCGCCATCTCAAACCCCATGCAAGAGCCGCCGCGCGAAGTGCGGCGAGAGCCCCGCCTCCAGTATCTTCCGGGCCGTCCGCTCCGCGTTGTACGGCACCCGATGGAACTCGACCATCCGGGACTGATCGTCCCAGACCCCGAAGCAGGACCGCGGGTCGTAATCGCGCGGCTGCCCGCAGCTCCCGATCGAGATCAGGTATCGCCGGCTCGGGTCCATGCGCACGCGTTCAGCGAAGACGTCCCTCACCGGCTTGCCGAGCTGGAACGCGCGCTGCAGGTGCGAGTGTCCGATGAAGGTCAGCTGGGCGAGCTTCTCCGTGCGCCCCAACAGATCCTCCGCCTGCTCGAGGGCGAAGACGTATTCGAAGGCTTGCGGATCGCGCGGCGAGGCGTGCCCGTACGTCACCTCGCCTTCCGAGACCTGGTACGGCAGCCCGCGCAGCCACTGCATGTTCTCCTTCGAGAGCTGGAGCGCGGTCCAGTCGAGCGCTTCGCGCGCGGCCGCGTAGTAGTAGCTGTAGTCCATGCGCCCGGCGACGGCCGCGTCGTGATTGCCGAGCACGGCGAAATCGCACCTCGCGCGGACCAGGTCGCAGGCGGCGTTGGGGTCAGCTCCGTAACCGACCGTATCTCCAAGACAAACTAACCGATCGATCTTCTGCGCTTCCGCCGCGGAGATACACGCCGTCAGCGCCTCCAGGTTGGCGTGGATATCCGTCAGAATGGCGGTGCGCATCGGCGCCGCCCTGAGTACACAGAAAGTGTTCCGACTTCAAGCGCGGCGGGTGCGACGCTTGCGCCTTGGTGGGAGTGGCTGCAGCAGAGCAAGATCGTAGGCGCGTACTACCCACCGCCGCAGCTGGTGCGGGTCGTCGTGGAACGATTCCGGCACGTTGATCCAGCGCTGGCCGGACTGCGGGGTCTTGCCCTCGGCGATCGTCAGTGCTGCGGCGCCGGGAAGGCCCGCGAGCTCGGCGGCGGCAGCGGGATCGGGAAGCCGCAACGAAATGCGCCCCTGCCAGACCAAGGCGAAGATGCGTCCGTCGCCCCAGAGCGCCTCGAACCCGAACATGCGCTTCTTCTCCACCAGCCTCAGCCCGTCCGCGGCGTCGAGCAGGATGGCCATCAGATCGGCATCGAGCGGCATTGGTCCCGCATCCACGGCAGTGGCGTTTCGCAAGAGAAAATGGCAAACACCTTCTCGAATGCCCGCCGATTGGCTCGCGCTCCGGCGAACGCCCGCGAAGAGAGAGCGCTACGTTATCGAAGCTCGAGCATCTTGTGTTGGTGCGGCTGCAAAAAAGGCACGGCGAAGAGGTGCCTTTGAAGCATGAACTGGGTTGCTTGCTCGCCGGGCGCCAGGTCCGGTAGCACGAGGGGACTTGAATGGCCATTCCCGTGGCGCAGATGGTGACGGTCGCTCGGTACGTGCTGAAGCAGCGCCTGGCCGGCCGTGAGCGGTATCCCCTCGTGCTGATGCTGGAGCCGCTCTTCCGCTGCAATCTCTCCTGCACGGGCTGCGGCAAGATCCAGTATCCCGCGTCGATCCTGAAGAAAAACCTCTCGATCGAAGACTGCGTTCACGCTTCCGACGAGTGCGGCGCGCCGGTGGTCAGCATCGCCGGCGGGGAACCGCTGCTCCACCCCCAGATCGGGGGGATCGCGCGCGAGCTCGTCGCCCGCAAGCGGTTCGTATATCTCTGCACGAATGCACTATTGCTGGAGCGCAAGCTGGATGACTTCCAGCCCAGCAAGTACCTGAGCTTCAGCGTCCACATGGACGGACCGCGCGCCGAGCACGATTTTTCGGTGTGCCGTGAAGGCGGCTATGACGCGGCAGTACAAGCGATCCGCGCAGCCTTGGCGCGCGGCTTCCGCGTGACGACCAACACCACCGTCTTCGAGGGGAGCGATCCGGAACGGATGCGCCACTTCTTCGACGACATGATGGAGCTGGGCGTCGAGGGGATGATGATCTCGCCCGGCTACTCGTACGAGAAGGCGCCGGACCAGGAGCATTTCCTCCGCCGCGAGCGATCCCATCGGCTGTTCGCGCGGATGTTCGAGGATTCCCGGCGAAGCTGGCGATTCAACCAGTCGCCGCTCTTCCTGCAATTCCTCATGGGGAAGCGAGACTTCGAATGCACCCCTTGGGGAAACCCCACGTACAACGTGTTCGGCTGGCAGCGGCCCTGCTACCTGCTGCAGGACGGGTATGCCAGGAGCTTCCGCGAGCTGATGGAAGACACCGACTGGTCGAAGTACGGCCGCAAGAGCGGCAATCCGCGCTGCCAGGATTGCATGGTGCACTGCGGATTCGAGCCCAGCGCCGTTCGGGCCGCCTTTGATTCTCCGCGGGCGATGGGGGCCACCGTCGCCGCCATGATCACGGGACGGCTATGACGGATTCGCGAGTGGCCGAGCTGGTGGAGCGGGCATTCGACTATCGCGGCTATATCACGCTGCGGCGCAGCGACGGCTCCGAGCTGGTGGGGTTCGTCTACGATCGGAACGCGACGCACGTCGAGCTCTTCGATGAGGCAGCCACCCACCGCGTGCGCGTGCCCCTGGCGGAGGTCGCGGACATCACATTCACGGGCGAGGATACCGCCCGCAAGTCGCAGCAGATGTGGGAGCGCCGCAAGGGAACTCTCGAGCCTCGCGAGACGTCTGCATGGGGCGAGTGGCGGGAGTCCGGACCGATCCTCCTGCTCGTCGCCCTCGCTGGGGAGCTGCGCACCGTGGCGCGCGCTTTCGGGCTTTCACGCCGCGGCAACCTGGCACGGGGACGGTTCTCCGGCACCGACGTGGCCGCCCTGGCCGTCGGAGTCGGCGGCGGCGCCCGCGGCGCCGTCATCGAGGAGCAGCCCCGTCTCGTCGTGAGCTGCGGGTTTTCCGGCGGCCTCGATCCTGCGCTCGCTCCGGGCGATCTGGTGCTGGCGACCGCCGTGCGGGACGAGACCGGCGACGAGCTGCTGGCGCCGCGATCCGTCCGTCGACGGGCGCTCGGGGCGCTGCACGGGCTGCGCTGTTTCGAAGGCGATCTCGTCTGCACCACCTCGGTCGCCGCGACGGAGGCGGAAAAGCTCGCGCTCGTGCGTCCGGGCACCCTGGCGGTCGACATGGAGAGTCATCCTGCCGCTCGCGCGGCAGCGGAGGCAGGCGTTCCCTGGCTCG
>MNFJ01000168.1 GCA_001918155.1 Deltaproteobacteria bacterium 13_1_40CM_4_68_19 | reverse complement strand
TTCGATCCGAAGGTGTCGTTGGGCGTCGAGGTTGAGCTGTTCGGCGGGTACGCCGACCTGGCGTGCTCGCAGCACGCGGTGAGCGCTTCCTCGGGGCCGGAGAGCGCGCGGGTCATGCTCTCGCGCGAGCACGAGCCTCTGAATCGGGACTTCGTCCTGCGTTGGAGGATCGCGGGCGAGCAGGTGAAGTCGCAACTGCTCGTCCACGGCGGATTCGCCTTGCTCTCCGTGGTGCCGCCCGCGCGCCAGGGATTCCTCGGCGCTGCCCGCGACGTGGTCTTCGTGCTCGATCGCTCCGGATCGATGCAGGGGCCGAAGATGGCCTCCGCGGCGCGCGCCTGCGCTTCGCTCCTGCGCACGCTGGGGCCGCGCGACCGGTTCTCGCTGCAGGCGTTCGACAACGTGGTCGAGTGGATGCCCGGCGGGTTCCAGCAGGCGGATGAAGGCGCGATCGAACGCGGCGAGAAGTGGCTGCGGTCGGTCGAGTCGCGAGGAGGAACGGAGCTCGATCTCGCCATGCGGCAAGCGCTCCAGCAGCTTCGCGGCCGCGGCGAGAGCGGCGCGCGGGCGCCGGTGGTGGTGCTGCTCACGGACGGACAGGTGGGCGACGAGTCGAGCGTGCTCAAGCGGCTGCAGTCCGAGCTGGGAGATGCGCGCGTGTTCACGGTCGGCATCGACACCGCGGTGAACGACGGCTTCTTGCGCCGGCTCGCCGCGCTGGGCGGCGGGACCAGCACCTTCGTCGAGCCGGGAGCGCGGCTGGAGGAGGCGCTGCAGGCGGTCGGTCGCGAGATCGGCACGCCCCTGGTCACCGATCTGCGCATCCATGGCGAGGTGACCGATCTGGCGCCGGCGCGGATTCCGGACTTGTTCGCCGGCCGCGCGGCGGCGGCATTCTTCCGCCTCGGCGGAGGGAGGGCAAAGATCAAGGGCCGCTTCGCGGACGGCAGTCCGTTCGAGCAGGAGCTGGAGGCGCGCGAGGCGCCGCTGGCGGCCATCGATCACCTCTGGGCACGGGCTCGCATCATCGACCTGGAAGACGAGTTCCGCGCCTCGCGCTCGGAAGCAGCGAAGAAGCAGATCGTCGCGCTCTCGATCCGGCACACCGTTCTCAGCCGCTTCACCGCGTTCGTGGTCGTGGATGACGAGGTGGTGAATCAGAGCGGGACGCGGCGGACCGTGGTGCAGCCCGTGGAGATGCCGGCCGACTGGGATTTGCAGCAGGTGCGGGAAGCCCTGAAGAATGCGGGGTCGAATTCCCGAGGGGTGAGCACGCTTCACCGAGCCACGATGGGTCGCATGCGCTCAGCGATAGCGTACGGGTACGCGGGCAAGACTCCGAGCACGAGTGTCCCGCGGCAGCCGATGGAGAAGCTGATCGGGAAGCTGTCCCCTGAAAAGGCCGCAACCGCTGCCGAGCGCGAGAAGGTGCGCCTGGCACTGGAAGCGTTCCTGAGGACGTTCGTCGCGGCCCGGGACGGCCGCGCCGGCGCACAGGAGTTGGAGCAGGCGCGCCTCGATCTGCTCCGCGCGCTCGGTGAGTCGCTCGCGATCGCCACCGCGGTGCCGCTGTTGCAGGCGTTCCTGCGCGCGGCGGCCGTGGAGCTCGTCGCGGCTGTCGCGGACGGCGCCGCGGACGGAGCTCTTTACGCCCGGCACGCCCGGATGCTGGAGGCAGCCCGCGACCAGGCTCGCGCGGCAGTCGGCGAAGCCGGCGCACCGGCAGGCAGCTTCTGGGAAGCGTCGATTTAGCCCCGGCCGCCGAAGGCGGCTTAGGGCTACGCTTGAGCGCAAACCGTGCCAGCACGGGTTATGAGTGGTGCTCCAGTGAAGACCAACGCCGCGCGGATCCTCGACGCGCTCGGGATCCGCTACGAGCTGCGCGAGTACGAAGTCGACGAGGAGGACCTCTCGGCGGAGTCCGTCGCGCGCAAAGTGCAACTGCCGCCGGAGCAGGTCTTCAAGACGCTGGTCTGCCGGGGAGACCGCAGCGGCGTGCTGTTCGCGGTGGTCCCCGCAGCCGCCGAGCTCGACTTCAAGGCCGCCGCGCGCCTCTCCGGCGATCGCAGCGTGGAAATGGTCGCGCTGCGCGAGGTGCAGCCGCTCACCGGGTACATCCGGGGAGGGGTGACCGTGCTCGGGGCACGAAAGGACTATCCGGCGTACGCGGACGAGACCATCGAGCTGTTCGACGCGATCTCGGTATCGGCGGGCATGCGAGGCACGCAGCTCGTGCTCGCGCCTTCCGACTACCTCCGGGCGACGAAGGTGAAGATCGGCCCGCTCACGCGCTGAGCGCCAGCGCCCGATCGGTCACGAAGCCGACAGCGCGCGAGATCACCTCCGGATGCCGCAGCGCCCGGGTATGGCCGGCACCCTCGAGCATCTCGAGCCGCGCTCCCGGCCATGCGCGGGCGAGGGCCTGCGCCTCGGACAGCGGGACCTCGCGATCGGCGGGGTCGTGTAGCAACAGCGTGCGCGCCTTCTGCATGGGAGCCAACCGGAGGAGGTCGAACGCCTCGCGCCCGCCGAGCGCCAGGTCGAGCCGCGCCAGCAGATCGAAGGTCGACCGGGAGGAGAGACCGACGGCGTGACCGAACTGCCGGGCGTAGCGGGGCAGGTCGGCTGGCGGCGCGATCAGGACGGCGCGCTCGGCGCCAAGACCTTCGGCGAGGGCAATGACCGAGGCTGCGGCGCCGAGGGAGTGCGCGATGACGGCATGGACCGGTCCCACCCTGCGGCCGAGCCTGAGCAATGCATCGGCCATCGCCCGGACGTTCGTGTGCGTGCCGGCCGACACCCCGTGCGCCGGCAGGTCCGGCGCCGCCACGTAGTAGCCGGCGCGCAAGAGCGGCGGCGCCAGCCCGGCGAGCTGGGCAGCGTTCCCGTTCCAGCCGTGCACCAGCAGGACCGTCGGTCCGTCGCCCCAGTCCCAGACGGCGAGCTCCGGACCATCGCCTGTCAGCCGGAAGCGATGACCACCCACCGGCTGTCCGAGGCGCCGGCGAGGCCTGCCGAACCAGTCGAAGGCGAGCCGCTGCGCGGCCGCCGGCGCGACCGAGTCGAGCACCCGCATTCCCGCGCTCATAATACGACCGGTCGTGCTTTTCTGTAGACGCTCCAAGCTCCTCGGGGTCATGGCTCTCCTCCTCTCTCAGTGACGGACGGCCGCGTCGTCCACCAGCCGCGCGTAGGCGCGCCGCGCCCTCTGCTCGGCGCGCGGGTCGCGCAGCAGCCGCTGCGCGTGGTGGAACGCGAGTAAGATGGCGAGGAACTCGAACGCGAACTGGTCGACGTCGAGATCGCGGCGGAAATGTCCGACCTCGACCGAGATCTTGGCCGCGCGGGCGATGGTCTGCAGCAGGCCCCGCTGCTGCGACACGACGTAGGCCCGCACCGGCCCGTCGCGATCGTCGAGCTCCGCCGAAGCAGCGACGAAGACGCACCCGCCGGGCAGCGAGGGATCGGTCGCCCAGCGCCGCCAGTTCTCGAAGAGCGCCTTCACTCGCGGGAGGCCGCGCGGCTGCTTGAACGCGGGCCGCATCACTTTGTCGACGAAACGTTCGGACGCGACCCGCAGCATCTCCAGCTGGAGCTCTTCCTTCGAGTCGAAGTGGGCGAAGAGGCCGCTCTTGGAGAGGCCGAGCTCCCCTGCCAGGGCTGCCAGGCTGAGTCCCTCGAGCCCCTCGCGCGCCGCCAGCCGGAAGGCGGTGTCGAGGATGCGGTCGCGTGTCTCGGTCCCCTTGGTCACCAAGACACAGTACGACCGGTCGTGCGGAAAAGCAAGCGGAAAAGAACGATCGGTCGTTTTTCCTGGACCGCGGTGAGAACGCACTTCATGACCTGCGAGTATTTGCGCTCAAGAGTAGCCGCTAACCAGCCTTCGGCTGGCGCGGCTAGAACTTTCCCCGGCCGGCCGCCTCGACCGCCGCGTTTCCCAGGATCCGCACCCCGAGTCCGAGCGCCGCGAATCGCTCGTCCTTGGTGAGCCCCTCCACGTACCGCTTGAAGATCTGCTGGACGATCACCGCGATCTTGAACAGCGCGAAGCAGGAATAGAACAGCATCCCCGGCGGCTCCCGCCCCGCGGCGCGCGCATACTCCTCCACGACCTGCTCCCGCGTCAGGCTGCCGGGAAGGAAGGTTGGCCCGAACGCGACGGCCTTGAGGGGGTCCGGATCGCCCTCTTCCACCCAGTATCCAAGGGCAGTGCCCAGGTCCATCAGCGGGTCGCCGACCGTGGACATCTCCCAGTCCAGAACGCCGATCACCCGCGTGAGGTCCGCCGGGTCGAGCACCAGGTTGTCGTACTTGAAATCGTTGTGGATGAACGCCGCTCCGCTCTCCGGCGGCATCCGCTCGGCGAGCCAGCGCGCGACGGTCTCCATCTCGGGAACGTCCTCGGTCCGCGCGTCCTGCCAGCGCTTCGTCCATCCCTCAACCTGCCGTCGCACGTAACCCTCGGGCTTGCCCTCCAGCCCGGCCGCGCGGAAGTCCACGGCATGCAGCGCCGCCAACGTGCGCGCGAACGACACGCCGACCCGGCGGGCCTGCTCCGGCGACAAGGCGATCCCCCGCGGCTCGGGTCCGCGCAGGATGACGCCGTGCAGGCGCTCCATCAGGTAGAACGGCGCCCCGAGCACGGACAGGTCGTCGCAGAGGGCCACCACCCGAGGCGCCAGCGGAAATACCGGCTGCAGCTTGTGGAGGATCCTCGCCTCCCGGCCCATGTCGTGCGCGGTGCGCACCTTGCTCCCGAACGGAGGCCGCCGCAGGACCAACTCGCGGCCGCCCGCGCGCACGAGGTAGGTGAGATTCGAATGGCCCTTGGGAAATTGCTCCTGCGAAAGATCTTCCCAGGGAAGCCGCTGCGAGCGGAGGAAGGCGGCCAGCCGGACCAGATCCAGCTCCTCGCCGGCTCGGACAGTCCTGGGCGCGTCCTCGATCACTCGATCTCCACCCCGAAGCCGCGCAGCACGCGGCGCGCGACGACCGCCCTGTGCACTTCGTCCGGGCCGTCGTAGATGCGGGCGGCGCGCTCGTGGCGGTACCAGAACGCCAGCGGGGTGTCGTCGGTGACGCCGAGGGCCCCGTGCACCTGGACTGCGCGATCGAGCACCTCCTGGAGCACGTTCGCGACGAAGAACTTGATCGTCGAGATCTCCACCCGCGCCTCGCGCTGACCGACGCGCCCCATCTTCCAGGCCGCGTGCAGGACCATCAGCCTCGCGGCGTCGATCCCGGCGCGGCTGTCGGCGATCCACTGCTGCACGGTCTGCCGAGTCGCCAGCGGCTTGCCCGGAGCCAGCTCCCGCTCCGCCGCGTGCCGGCACATCATCTCGAACGCGCGCTCGCAGATGCCGATCCAGCGCATGCAGTGATGGATGCGACCCGGCCCGAGGCGCTCCTGCGCAAGCGCGAAACCGGCGCCGCGCCCGCCGAGCAGGTTCTCCTCCGGGACGCGGCAGCGGGTGTAGCGGATCTCTGCATGCGTCGGCCACCCTTCGCCGGCGTGACCCATCACGGGAATGTTGCGTACCCGCTCGAATCCCGGAGTGTCGCAGGACACGATGATCATCGAGGCGCGCAGATGCGGCGGCGCTTCCGGATCGGTGACCGCCATCACCACGGCGAAGGCCGCGCCGTCGGCGGCGGAAGTGAACCACTTGTGTCCATCGACGGTCCACTCCCCTCCTTCGAGGACCGCGCGCGTATCCATCCAGGTGGGATTCGAGCCCGCCCGCTCCGGCTCGGTCATCGAGAAGCAGCTGCGGATCTCGCCCGCCCGCAGCGGCCGCAACCAACGCTCCTTTTGCGTGTCGGTCCCGGCCAGCTCGAGCAGCTCCATGTTCCCGATGTCGGGGGCCTGTGCGTTGACGCAATAATGGCCGAGCGGGCTCCGCCCCAGCTCCTCGGAGAGCACGGCGAACTCCTCGAGGGGCATGTGCAGATCCGGAACCCAGAGACCGAGCGATTTGGCCGCGGCGCGCGCCTGCTGCAGCGCGGGCTCCAACTCCTTCCAGGATCCCGAGAGCCGCGGCTCGAGCGGGATCACTTCGCGGCGCACGAACTCCCGCGCCCGGCTTCGCAACTGCTGCGCTCGTTCGGAAATGGAGAAATCCATCAGGCTTCCCTCGGAGGGGGGCGACAACACTCCGAGGCCGCCGCCGCGTCAAGCCGCCTCGGTTGGGCCCCCTGTTCGTGCGGGAGTAGCAGAGGCCGATTAGATCGCCTATATGAGCGCCGCCATGGACTTCAAACAGAGATTCAGCCACGGATCCTTCTATTCGCTGCCCGAAGTGGAGAGACAAGGCTTCGGCAAGGTCTCCCGGCTGCCGGTCAGCCTGCGCATCATCCTCGAGTCGCTGCTGCGGAACCTGGACGGCAAGCGCGTCCGCGAGCCGGACATCCGCGCCCTCGCATCGTGGCAGCCGAAGGCGGAGCGGACGGAGGAGATCCCCTTCGTGGTCTCCCGCGTGCTCCTGCAGGACTTCACCGGCGTCCCGCTGGTGGTCGATCTCGCGGCGATGCGAGGCGCGGTGAAGAAGGCTGCAAAGCCTCCGAGCTTGATCGAGCCGCTGGTGCCGGTCGACCTGGTGATCGATCACTCGGTGCAGGTGGACTTCGCCAAAGTGCCGAACGCGCTCCAGCTCAACATGCGCATCGAGTTCACGCGCAATCGCGCCCGGTACGAGTTCCTCAAGTGGGGAATGAGCGCGTTCCACGGGCTGCAGATCGTGCCGCCCGGGATGGGAATCGTGCACCAGGTCAACCTCGAGTACCTCTCTCCCGGCGTCCACGAGCGCGGCGGCGTCTACTATCCGGACTCGCTCGTCGGCACCGACTCGCACACGACGATGATCAACGGCCTGGGCATCGTCGCCTACGGCGTGGGCGGCATCGAGGCCGAGGCCGCCATGCTCGGCCAGCCGGCGTACTTCCTCACTCCGGACGTCGTCGGCGTCCATCTCCTGGGCGCGGTGCGCGCCGGCGTCACGGCCACGGACGTTGTGCTCACCGTCACGGAGATGCTGCGCAAGGCGAAGGTGGTGGGCAAGTTCGTCGAGTTCTTCGGCGAAGGGGCGGCCAGCCTTCCGGTGCCCGAGCGCGCGACGATCGCGAACATGGCCCCCGAGTACGGCGCCACCATGGGGTACTTCCCGGTCGACGAGCTTTCCTGCCAGTACATGCTCGCGACCGGCCGCGCGAAGGACAAGGTGGATGCGATGCGCGCCTACTTCCAGGCGCAGCAGATGTTCGGGATCCCGAAGAAGGGCCAGTGCGACTACACGCAGGTCCTCGAGCTCGATCTCGGAAGCGTGCGGCCCAGCGTGGCCGGGCCCAAGCGCCCCCAGGATCGCATCGAGCTGCCCAAGCTCAAGGACGTGTTCCACAAGATCCTGCAGGACCCCGCCCCGAGCGGGTACGGCAAGGCCAAGGACGAGGTGGGAAAGCGGTACCAGCAGGTCGTGGAGCCGCCTCCCGTCGAGCACGTGGCAGGCGGCGGCAAGCAGGAGCCGGACACCGTCGCCAAGCTGCTGCGCGACAGCGTCACCACCAAGGATACGAATCCGCTGACCGAGGCGGAGATGATCACCAACCGGCCCACGCCGGACCGCGTGCCCACGCAGGAAGTGCACGAGATGAAGATGCCGGTGGACGTCGGGCACGGGGATGTGCTCATCGCCGCGATCACCTCGTGCACGAACACCAGCAACCCATCCGTGATGCTGGCGGCCGGCATTCTCGCCAAGAAGGCGGTCGAGAAGGGGCTGCACATCCGCCCCGAGGTGAAGACCTCGCTCGCGCCCGGATCGCGGGTCGTCTCACGCTACCTGGAGAAGACCGGGCTGCAGCCCTACCTGGACAAGCTCGGCTTCACCACCGTCGGATACGGATGCACGACCTGCATCGGCAACTCCGGCCCGCTCGATCCGCACGTCGAGCAGCTGGTGACCAAGAACGACGTGGTGGCGGCGAGCGTCCTCTCCGGCAACCGCAATTTCGAGGCGCGCGTCCACCAGAGCATCAAAGCGAACTTCCTCATGTCGCCGCCGCTGGTGGTGGCGTTCGCGCTGGCGGGCCGGGTGGACATCGACGTCGAAAAGGACCCCATCGCCCTCGGCCGCGACGGCAAGCCCGTGTTCCTGAAGGACCTCTGGCCGACCGCCGAGGAGCTGAACGCCGCCCTCGGCGCGGCCACCGACGTGCAGATGTACCGGCAGAACTACGGAGGCGATCTCTCGCGCGATGCGCACGAGTGGAACGAGATCCCCGCCCCTGCCGGCGAGGTGTACGCCTGGGACGCGAACAGCACGTACATCCAGGAGCCGCCGTACTTCGAGGGCTTCTCGCCGCGACCCGACCAGCGGACCGGCATCCGCGCGGCGAGGGCCCTGGCGGTATTCGGCGATTCCGTCACCACCGACCACATCTCACCCGCCGGATCGATCAAGCCGACCAGCCCCGCGGGAAAGTACCTCATCTCCCGGGGCGTCAAACCGGAGGACTTCAACTCCTACGGCGCGCGGCGCGGCAACCACGAAGTGATGGTGCGCGGCACCTTCGCGAACGTGCGCATCAAGAACCTCCTGGTCCCCGGCGTGGAAGGCGGCGTCACCGTCCTCGACGGCAAGCAGATGCCGATCTACGACGCGGCGATGGAGTACCAGAAGCGCGGTACACCGCTGATGATCTTCGCAGGGCACGAGTACGGCACCGGCTCCTCGCGCGACTGGGCGGCGAAAGGCACGCGCCTGCTCGGGGTGCGCGCGGTGATCGCGAAGAGCTTCGAGCGCATCCACCGCAGCAACCTGGTGATGATGGGGGTGCTGCCCTGCCAGTTCAAGGAAGGCGCCGATGCCTCGACGCTCAAGCTCGACGGCACGGAAACGTTCGACCTGACGGGGCTCGAGGGCGGACCGACGCCGCGCCAGGACGCGCGGGTCGTCATCCATCGCGCGAACGGAGCGACGGAGGAAGTGCCGGTGACGCTGCGGATCGATACGCCGATCGAGGTCGAGTACTACCGGCACGGCGGGATCCTCCTGTACGTGCTGCGGCAGATGTTGTACGGCCGTGACGAGGCTCAGCGTCCGAGCCCCTAGTCGCGGCCGCCGAAGGCGGCTTGGCGACTACGCTTGAGCGCACACCGTGCCGAGCACGGGTTATGAAACGAGTTCTAGGCGGATGGAGCGGGGTGGCGGGATCACGCCGCTTCGGCGAGGCGCTTCAAAGCCTGCTGCAGCTCGCCCACTTCGCGGGCAAGTGCGGCGAAAGCGATGCGTGCGCCGGTCAGGTCTCTCGCTTCCGCGAATTGCTCGACACGGCGCGCGGCATCTGCGGTCCGCCGCCCACAGATGCTTCCGGCCGATCCCTTCAGCGTGTGCGCTGCGATCCGCACGGCTTCGTGATCGTGTGCTTCCAGGCCGGACTCGATGTCCGCCAGTCTCCTCGGGCCGTCTTCCAGGAACAGCCGGGCCAGCTCGGACACGGTGTCGACGTCGTTGCCGACCAAGGCGAGCAGGTCGCGGTCATCGAGAACTCGCGGGCCGTCCGGAGCCGGGGCGAGAGCACCCTGCGGATGGAGCTTGACGGTGGCGTCGATCGAGTCGAGGAGAGCTTCCGGCCGGATCGGTTTCAAGACGTAACCGTCCATGCCCGCGCCCAGGCACCGCTCGCGATCGCCCTTCATCGCGTGCGCGGTCACGCCGATGATCGGCACGTGGGCGCCGGTCTGCGACTCCAGCCGGCGGATGGCCGCAGTCGCCTCGAGGCCGTCCATCTCCGGCATCTGCACGTCCATCAGCACCACGTCGAATCGCTCCGCGCCGTGCCGGGCGAGCGCCTCGTGTCCGTTTCGTGCCAGGACGACGGCGTGTCCTTCCTTCTCGAGGATCATGCGAGCGAGATGCTGATTCACCGGGTTGTCCTCGACGAGAAGCACCCGCAGTGGAGCGCGCGCGTCTCGCATCCGCGCGGGCGTCTCCACGTCGTCGTTCCGCGCCGCCCCGAGGAGCGTCACGATCGCATCGAGGAGTTCCGATTGCTTGATCGGCTTCATCAAGGTCTGCGAGATTCCCGCCTCGCGCGCCCGGGCCACCTGGCCGAGGCCATCGCTGGACGAAAGCATCAGGATCGCGCCGCCTTTCAGGCCCTCGTGAGCGCGAATCCGCGCAGCCAGGGCGAACCCGTCGACCACGGGCATCTGCGCGTCGAGCAGCGCCAGCTGGAACGGCTGGCGGTCCTTGGCGGAGGTCTCGAGCTGCGCGAGCGCCTCCGCGGCGTCGGCGCAGACGATGGGCCGCATCCGCCAGCCGCGGAGCATCTCCTGCAGCACGAGTCGATTGGTTGCGTTGTCGTCGACCACCAGCACCCGCAGGGCCTCCAGCGTAGCGGGACGTCCAGGAACCGCCGTCGTCGCCATTCCGATCTCCAGCCGCATCGGCAGATCGAACGAGAACGTGCTGCCTTTCCCGGGCTCGCTGCGAAGATCGAGGCGGCCTCCCATCATCGCGACGAGACGGGAGCAGATCGTGAGCCCGAGCCCGGTGCCGGCGAAGGTTCGGGTCATCGAGGCGTCACCCTGGACGAACGGCTCGAAGATCGCCCGGTGCTTCTCGGCGGGAATGCCGATGCCGGTGTCGGCGACGGAAAACGCCAACACCACGGTCTCCCCGTCCTGCGGGCGGAGGGCCACGCTCACGACGATTTCCCCGCGTTCGGTGAACTTGATTGCATTCCCGACCAGGTTCACGAGGATCTGCCCCAGCCGCCCGCAGTCGCCATTGACCCGCTCGGGGACTGCCGGCTCGACATGGACGACCAGCTCGAGGCCCCGTTCTGCCGCGCGCAGCCCGAGGGGCTTCATCAGGTCCGAGATGAGGTTGCGCAGCTCGAACGGAGCGGGGTCGATCTCCAGCCTTCCAGCCTCGATCTTCGAAAAATCGAGGATGTCGTTGATCACGCGCATGAGCGCCTCCCCCGAGGAGAGCACCATGCGCACGTACTCGCGCTGCTCGCGCGAGAGATCCGTCGCAAGTAGCAGCTCCGCCATCCCGATCACGCCGTTCATCGGCGTACGGATCTCATGGCTCATGTTCGCGAGAAATTCGCTCTTGGCGCGATTGCCCGCGTCCGCGGCCTCTCGAGCCTTCTCCAGAAATCGAGCCTGCTGCTCCACCTGCTCGACGGAGCGCCAGGCGAGTTGCAGGGCCCGCGACTTGTCGGTCCGCGAACGCTCGGCAATGCGCGCCGTCAGCGCAAGATAGACGCTGCAACCGAGCAGGGCGGCGAGCTTTACGATCTCGAGGTGCCATGAGAGCTGGCGGCCGTCGACCAGGGTGATCCAGCCGAGGAGGCCCGCATATCCCATTGTCCCAGCCAGAGCGAAACCGAGGGCCTTGCGGAACGTCGTGTGTGATTGATCAGCGGCGCGCACGAGCAGAAGAGGCCACAGCCAGCTCTGTTCGCCGCCGGTCTGATGAATGAACACAAGCCAGACGAGGATATCGCAGGCCAGGAAAGCGCTCACCAGATCGACCCTCGTCTTGCCGTATGACGCCACCACGATGAGGTACGAAACGAACACGTAGCCGAGCGCAAGGAACGGGAGCCAACGCGGAACACCCGCCGGCGCGATTGCGGTGATCAACACGAGGAGAGCGAATCCGAAGGCGCGAAGGCGCGGGATCTGCACCGTGTCCAGGCGGCGACGATTGCGGTTTCCGCGAGGCCCGCCCGGTCCCTTTAAATCAATCCACTCCCGTAACAGGGCGTGCATTACAAGGAATTAGTCCGGCCCGGGGGGTGGCGTTCAAGGCGCGGATGTGGGCCCGCGTCAGTCCAGCGGCATGTGCATCCGGCCGAGGAGCGCGGTGTAGCGCGCGTCGCCGTGCAGGTTCCGCAGAAGCGGATCGATCTTGACGTTGACGAACCCCCCGTCGCGCTGCACCCGCGCCCGCTCCAGCCACTCCAACGCGCGATCTTTTTCTCCCCGCCAGGCATACACTTCGGCGATCTGGTACGCGCCGGCATGCGCGAATCTGGAGATCATCTCGTCGAGCGCGCGCTGCGACTCGCGAGGATGGCCGAGGGAATGCTCGGCCAGGGCGATGCCCGCGAAGCGGAAGATCTCGTTGCTCGAGCGCGGGTAGATGGCCATCGCCGCTGCGGGTTCTCCTTCGAGCAGGAAGGTCGTGCCGAGGTGGAACGAAGTGAACGACTGGTCGGGACTGATCTCCAGCGACCGGTTGAGCGCCTCGCGCGCCGCGCCGAAGTCGCCGGCGCCGCCCAGCGTGCTGCCGAGGACGCTCCACACGCGGGCATTGAGCGGATCCAGCTCCAAGGCCTTGCGCAGGGCCGCGATCGCTTCCGGAAAACGCCCCAACGGCCGGAGAACCACCTGGGCATAGGTGCTCAGCACATCCGGATCCTCGGGTTTCAGCGAGAGCGCGCGCTGTAGATCCGCGCGCGCGCCGTCGAAGTCCCACTGGATGGGGACCCGGACGAAACCGCGCGCAAGGTACCCGTCCGGCAGGTTCCCTCCGAGCGCGATGGCTTTGTCCGCCGCCGCGACCGCGCGCTCTTGTCCCGTCGTCACGGCGGTCAACGAATCCGCGCTGTCCGCGACCCAGAACGTGGCCAGCGCGAGCGCCGCCCAGGCCGGCGCATAGCCGGGATCGAGCGCGACGGCCTTCTCGTACGCCTGCATGGCCCGCCGGAACCCTTCCACGTTGTTGCGGCGGAAGAATTGCTGCCCGAGCAGGTACTCGTTGTACGCCTCGGTGCTGGCGGTGCGGCGGTCCATCGAGGTGGGCGGCTCCAGCAGCTTCAGCTTGAGCGCGTCCACCACCGATCGGGCGATGTCGTCCTGCACCGCGAACACGTCGGTCAGCGTGCGGTCGTAGGTTTCCGACCAGAGATGGTAGCCGTCGGCTGCATTGACGAGCTGGGTAGTGATGCGGATCTGGTCGCCTGACTTGCGCACGCTGCCCTCGAGGACGGTGGCGACGTGCAGCTTTTCCGCGATGGTGGCCACGTCCTCGTTCTTGCCCTTGAAGGCGAACGTCGAGGTGCGGGCAGCCACGTGAAGCCCTGGCACCTTCGCCAGCAGGTTGAGAAGTTCCTCGCTCAGCCCGTCGGAGAAGTATTCCTGCTCCTTGTCGGAGCTGAGGTTGACCAGCGGAAGCACGGCCACCGAGGGACCTTGCGGCGTCTGTGCCGGAGTCGCCCTTCGCACGACGAGGTAGTAGACGGCGCCGGGCGCCGCGACGAGCAGACCGACGCCGGCGAGCGCGAGCGCCATGCCGGTTCGAAGCGGCTTGCCCGCGGTGCGCTCGATCCGCCCCTCGTTGACGTCGAAGATCCAGGCCAGCATGAGCACGACGGGAAAGCCGGCCGCCAGCGCGACCACGATGTAGGAGAGCACGGCATCGGGCCAGTGCAGCCCGTGCATGACGGGCTCGATGATCTGCAACACGGCGAACCCGACGATGCCGTAGCCGATCATGGCGCGAAACACGCGCCGCCGCTTCAACTCGGCCACCAGCGGCCGGAACCGACTTTCCGCGTTCACGGGCCGGAAGGTAACACGCGCTGCTAGCTCCGGCCGCCCAAGGCGGCTCAGGGGCCACGCTTGAGCGCGAACCGCGCCAGCACGGGTTATGAGGTGTGTTCCATGTTGGCTCGCCGATCGTGACAACCAAGGCAGATGACCGTGTGCCCGTGCCTGGCGCGGGCAATCCGACTCCGGGCGCGGGCGGGGCGCGCCGGATCTTCTGGCGGGGTCTGAGGATGAGGTGCCCGCGCTGCGGTGTCGGGCGAATCTTCCGGCGGTGGTGGACGTACACTGAATATAAACACTGCCCCGCCTGCGGACACGCTTACGACCCTCATGGCGAGTCGCTCGCGTTCATGTGCTTGAGCACGGCGTTCCTCACCGGAGTGATGTTCATCGTGCTGCTGACGATCCCGCCGCGCGATCTCACCAGCTACCGGATCGGCCTCGTCACCGCCGCCCTGGCCCTCTATGGCGTCACCATGCCGCTGCGCAAGGCGCTCGCGATCGCGCTCAACTACTTCAATCACCGCTGACCGCGGTCGGCGTATCTGGGTCAACACCTTTGCCGCTGGACCGCCTAAGATGGGCGCCCTTGAGCACCGCCCTCGTCGCCCCGCCGCCGCGCGAACTGGAGCGCCTTTGCCTGACCCCGCAGCGGATGCTGCCCGGGCATCGGGTGCACTGGCTGTTCGGCGGCGCCCGGGCCTACCCCGCCATGCTCGATGCCATCGCCCTCGCCCGCAGCGAGATCCTCATCGAGACGTACATCTGGGCGAGCGACACCAACGGCCGCCGTTTCGTCGACGCCGTCTGCATCAAGGCGCAGGAAGGCGTCCGGGTGCGCTGCGTGATCGACGGAGCGGGCTCGTTCGGGTTCTCCGGAGACGACGTGGCGCGGATGCGATCCGCCGGCGTGCTGCTCTCGATCTTCCATCCGGTCGGTCCCTGGCGCCGCCGTTGGGGCTGGCAGGTGCGCGACCACCGCAAGCTGATGATCATCGATGGACGCGTCGCCTTCGCTGGAGGGATGAACCTGGGCGACGACTACGCGCCGGTCTCCTGGGGCGGCCGCGGCTGGAACGACGTGCACGCGGAGATCGAAGGCCCGGTGCTGCGCGAGCTGGAGCGCCTGTTCGAGATGAGCTGGAGCTACGCGCAGCCGGAGAACTGGGATGCCGCGCTGCCCGCGCCGCGCCGTCGGGTTCCGGCACCCGTCCCGATCCACGGTTCCACGACGCGGGTGCAGGTCCTCGCCGTGGGCCGCCTGTTCGGACGCCGGGTGGTGCAACACCATCTGCAGCACGCAATGGCGGCGGCGAAGGAGCGCATCTGGATCCAGGCGGCGTACTTCATCCCCAACCGCGCGCTCCGTGGAGCGCTCAAGCGCGCCGCCCGCCGGGGGATCGACGTGCGGGTGATGGTGCCGCGCAACAGCGACATTCCCGGGCTGGCGCACGCGTCGCGCCACACCTGGGCCTCGCTGCTCAGGGCCGGCGTGGAGATCTTCGAATGGCTGCCGGGAATGATGCACGCGAAGACGCTCTCCATCGACGGCGCCTGGTGCACGGTCGGGTCGTACAACCTCGACGCGCGCAGCCTGCTCTACAATTGGGAGATCACCCTCGAGGTGCTGGACGCGCGCGTGTCCGAGCAGCTCGAGGACAAGTTCCGCGACGATCTCGAGTTCTGCGAGCGGGTCGACCCGGAAAGCTTCCGGCGACGCAGCCTCTGGGACAAGTTGCGGGAGCGGGTCTTCTACCTGTTCCGCGTCTGGCTCTGAATCGTCGCGGCCACCGAAGGCGGCTTGGCGACTACGTTTCAGCGCAAACCTTTGTCAGCCCGATGATGAGGTGTGTTCGAGTCAGGCGAGCTTGTTGAACCCGTCGAGCGCCGCCACCTTGAATGCTTCCGCCATCGTCGGGTAGTTGAACACGGCGTCGCGGAAATATCCGATGGTCCCGCCGAAAGCCAGCACCGCCTGCCCGATGTGGACGATCTCGGCGGCCCGCTCGCCGATGCAGTGCACGCCGAGGAGCTTCAGCGAGTCGGGATCGAAGACCAGCTTGAGCAGGCCCGAATGGTCGCCGAGGATCTGCGACTTCGCCAGCTCCTCGTACCGCGCGATGCCCACCTCGTACCGGACCTTGCCGGCGGTGAGCTCCTGCTCGGTGCGGCCGACCATGGAGATCTCGGGGATCGTGTAGATGCCATAGGGCAGCGGCAGCTCCTGGGCGTCCTGGGAGCGCCCGAACATGGCCAGCGCGGCGCGCCGCCCCTGCTCCATGGAGGTGGACGCCAAGGCGGGAAAGCCGATGGTGTCGCCCGCCGCGAAGATGTGGGGCACCGCCGTGCGGAACTGGTGGTCGACCGCCACGCGGCCGCGCGCGTCCGCTTTCAGGCCCGCGGCGGGAAGATCGAGCTGGTCCGTATTCGCCTGCCGTCCCACCGTATAGAAGAGGGCGTCCGCCGACAGCGTCTTGTCGCTCTCCAGCCGCGCCACGACGCGCCCTGCATCCACGCTGACGGACTTCACCTGCTCGCCGAGCCTGAAGATCGTTTTGCGGACGCGCATGTGATACGTGAGCGCGTCGATGATCTCCCGATCGACGAAGTCGAGCAGCGTAGGCCGCTGATCGACCACCGTAGTCTTGATGTTCAGCGCGGTGAGCATCGAGGCGTATTCCAGCCCGATCACGCCGGCGCCGACCACGATGGCGCTCCGGGGCATCTCGACGTCGAGCGCGATCAGCTGGTCGCTATCGAAGATGCATTTCCCGTCGCAGGGGATGTCGGGGTGCCGCGCCGGGCGCGTGCCGCAGGCGATCAGCACGTTCTCCGCCTTTATGGTCCTCGACCCCTCGTTCGTCTCCACGGAGAGCGCGTTCGGCCCGGTGAAGCGCGCCGACCCCTCCAGCACCGTGACTCCGTTGCGGCGCAACTGGTTGCGCACCACCTCCAGCTCGTGCTCGCGCACCTTGGTGACGCGACGGCTGAGATCCGGCATGGAGATGATTTCCTGCAGCACGTAGTCGCTCCCGTAGAAGCTGCGCTGCCGGAAGCCGGAGAGGTAGAGGATGGCCTCGCGGAGCGTCTTGCTCGGGATCGTGCCCGTGTGCAGCGATACGCCGCCCAGGCGCTGACCCCGATCGACGATGGCCACTTTCTTGCGCAGCTTGGCCGCGCAGATGGCCCCTTTCTGGCCCGCCGGTCCGCTGCCGATCACCACCAGGTCGTAGGAGTTTTCCATCGGGTTGCGGACAATATCTGAACTCGGGCGAGAAGGGGTGCTTCAGACCAGCCGATCCCCGAGAAACAGACGTCCGACCTCCGGATCGCGCAGCAGCTCCGCTCCCGTCCCGACCCGGGCGACCGAGCCGTTCACCAGCACGTACCCGACGTCGGCGAACTCCAGCCCCTTCTTCGCGTTCTGCTCGACCATCACGATGGCCTTCCCCTCGTTGCGACGGAGGTCGGAAAGGATCCCGAAGACCAGATCGACGTAGCGCGGCTCGAGCCCGATCGAGGGCTCGTCGACCAGGAGCACGCGCGGATTCATCATCAGCGCGCGCGAGATCTCCAGCAGGCGCCGCTCTCCGCCCGAGAGCACCCGCGCCGGCTTGCGCCGCCGTTCCGCCAGCCGCTGGTATTTGTCGAAGAGGCGTTCCGCCGCCTCCTTCGCCTGTTCCGGACGCTCCATCAGATATCCGCCCATCCAGAGATTCTCCTCCACCGTCATGTCCGGGAACACGGAGTTGTCCTGAAGGACGTACGCCACGCCGGACTGCTTCAGCTTCTGGTTGGGCCGGAGACGGGTGATGTCGCGTCCGTCGACGCGGATGCTGCCTTCGCGGACGCGGGTGAATCCATAGATCGAATGCAGCACCGTCGACTTCCCGGCGCCGTTCGGCCCGATCATGCAGAGTGAGCGTCCTGCTCCGAGCTGGAGGTCGACGCCGTGCAGGATCTCCATCTTCCCGTAGCCGGCGTGAAGGTTCTCGATGCAGAGCACCGGCTCGCCGCCCGCGAGCTCCGCGATCCGTTCGCGAGAGGGCGCTTCGCCGGCAAGGTGCTGCATCAGCGCGCTCCGAGATAGGCGTCGAGCACCTTCGGGTCCTTCTGGACCTGCTCGGGGTTCCCTTCCGCCAGCAACTCGCCGTGCGCCAGGCAATAGACGTACTCGGCGAGATTCATGATCACGCCCATGTTGTGCTCGATGACGAGCAGCGTGATCGCCAGCTGCTGGTTGACTCGGCGCAGGCGGTCGAGCAGCCCATTGATGAGCGTCGGATTGATCCCCGCCGTGGGCTCGTCGAGCAGCAGCATCTTCGGCCGGCTCATCAGGGCCATCGCCAGCTCGAGCAGCTTCTGCTGACCGAAAGAGAGGTCGCCGGCGCGCAGGTGGCGCTTGGGACCGAGCCCGACGAAATCGAGCAGGTCCTCCGCCCTGCGAAGGTCCTCGGGCGGGGAGCGGCTGAACATCGATCGCCAGCCCAGCTCGGAAGTCGGAACGCTGATGACCATGTTCTGCAGGCAGGTCATCCCGCCGTAGATCCGCGTCTGCTGGAAGGTGCGCAGCAAGCCGAGGCGGGCGATCTCGGGCACGCGCAGCCGCGAGATCTCGCGGCCGTCGAAGCGGATCGATCCCCCATCGATCGGATGGTGGCCGACGATGGAATTGAACAGCGTCGTCTTCCCCGACCCGTTTGGACCGATGAGGCCGAAGATCTTCCCGGCCGGGACGCGCAGGGTCACGTCTTTGTTCGCGATCAGACCCCCGAAGGCCTTGCGGACGCGCTCCAGCTGGAGAATGAACGTCACGGGCCGGCCTCTGCCTCGTCGATCCGGTGGCCGAATCGCTCCGGCCAGCGCTCGCGAGCCCAGCCGAGGATTCCGACGGGGAAGAAGACGACGATCACGACGATGAGCAGTCCGAGCGCGACCCGCTGCCAGCCGAGCAGATAGGTCCAGAACAGTTCCTTGGTGAGGTGGAAGACGGCGGCCCCGATCACCGGCCCCCAGAGCGTCCCCTTTCCGCCCAGGATCGCCATCAGCACCATCCACACGCCGAAGGTCGAGCCGGCGAAGGCCACTTCACGCGGATCGACGAAGCCGAGCAGGTTGCCTACGGCGCCGCCGGTCAGGCCGAGGAAAAACGCCGAGATGCACCAGGCGGTCGTCTTGTAGCGCGTGGTGCGCAGGCCCATCGCCTCCGCCTTGTCTTCGTCGTCGCGGATGGCGTTGAGCACGAGCCCGAAACGGCTCGCGTAGAGCCAACGCAGGAACGGCAGGGTGACGGCGGCGAGCGCGAAGCTCAGATAGTAGAAGAATGTCTCGCGGCCGCCGACCTCGCCGGGAAAGAGCGGGGGCACCATGCCGCCGCCGCCGCCGACGAATTGCCAGCCGCTGGCGAGCTCGCCCGCGGCGATCCCGAGGCCGAGCGTTCCGATGGCGAAGTAGTGTCCGCGCAGGCCGAGGATGCCGGAACCGAGGAGCGCGGCGAGCGCGGCCGCGAGAAGAGCCCCGGCGCCACTGCCGAGAAACAGCCCGGTGAAATAGCCGAGTCCGGCGTCGCGCTGGATGATCACGCAGGCGTACATCCCCACGCCGAAGAAGAGGACGTTGCCGAAGGAGTTGTAGCCCATCTGACCGCCGAGCAGGTCCCAGGTGAGCGCGAAGACGATCATCACCCAGAGCAGCGCCAGCTGGCTGCGGTAGGCCGGCGCGAGCACCGGGACGAGCAGCGCGAGCGCCAGCACGGCGGCGACGGCCATGTGCCGGAAGGGCGGCGCCTTCACCTCAGGTACCTCCGCTCCCGCGCCAGCCAGAAACGGCGCCAGACGAGGATGGCGACCAGGAGTGCGAAGACGAAGGCGGCTTGGTACTCCGCCCCGAGGATGAATCCTGCGAAGTTCTCCGCCACGCCCAGTCCCAGCGCTGCGGCCAGCACCGCGGCGACGTTTCCCAGCCCGGCGATGATCACGATCATGAACGAGCGGACCGTGTACGGAAGGCCCAGGTAGGGATGCACGATCCACGTCATCGCCACCAGCGCGCCGGACGCGCCGCAGATGGCCGCGTTGAGCCCGAAGGTCCAGGCGTGGACGCGGTCGGTGTCGATGCCCATCACGCGGGCGGCGCGCGGGTTCTGCGCGGTCGCGCGGATGGCCTGACCCATGCGCGAGCGCCTGAGGAACTGCATGAGGAACGCCCCGGTGAGCAGGGCGGCCGCGAAGGCGACCAGCTTGATGCGGGAGACCGTCACCGCGCCGCCGAAGAGAAAGAGCGTTCCGAATCCCGATTCCGCCGTCCGCACGTCGGCGCCGAAGAGGGTATTCGCGAGCTGCTGGAGCAGGATGCTCAGCCCGAAGGTGGCGAGGATGGAGATGAACAGATCCTTGTCCACCACCCGGAAGATCACCGCGCGATAGAGCAGCCAGCCGGCGGCAAAGAGCAGCGCCGCGGCGACCGGGACGGCGAACAGCGGGTGGATGCCGGCGCGATAGAGGTAGAAGGCGGCGTACCCACCGAGCATGACGAGCTCGCCCTGCGCGACGTTGATCAGCCCCATCACGCCCCAGACGAGCGCCATCCCGTAGGCGGCGAGCGCGAAGATGGCTCCGATCAGGATGCCGTCGAGCAGCAGCTGGACCAAAAGAACGGGCGATTCGAACAGCAACCGGAGGTTTCCCATCTCGACGGATGTCCTCCAGCGCCGGGGCGAGCCCCGCTATTGCGGCAGCTTGCGCGGCCAGACCAGCTTCGTTTCCGCCCACTTCGTCGGCGCCACCACCTTGTAGTCCCCGCCGAGCACCTGGTACAGCACCATGGGCTTGACGACGTTCTTGCCGGTGGAATCGAACTTGATCGGGCCGAAGAACGTCATCATGTCCGTGCTGGCGATCGCGTCCCGCACCTTCTCCGGATCGAGCGAGCCGGCCCGCGCAAACGCGTCCGCGAAGACCAGCACCGTCGCCGTGGACTCCGCCGCCTGGTAGGGCGTCGGGTACTTGAGCTCCTTCTCGAACAGCTTCGCGTAGTCGTCCGCGCTGCCGAACCACTTGTCCTCGTAGCTGAGCTTGCGATCCCACTGCGAGGCGCAGAGGACGCCTTCCGCGAGCTTGCCCATGCTCTCGGCGATCTTGGCGGAATCGCAGTGCGTCGTGGCAACGATCGGCACGTCGATCTTCATCTCCGCCGTCTGGCGGACGACCAGCGTGGCGCCCTTCTCGTGGCCGGAGACGAGGAGCATGTCGGGCTTTACCGCTCGCACCTTGGTGAGGGTCGCCGCCATGTCGTTGATCTCGGG
>MNFJ01000033.1 GCA_001918155.1 Deltaproteobacteria bacterium 13_1_40CM_4_68_19 | reverse complement strand
GCGCGTCAGGGCTCCATCCGCGCCAGCCAGTGGGTCGGCGGCGGCAAGGCCATGGCGCCGAAGATGCGCGACCACGAGTACCACGTGCCGAAGAGGGTGCGGAAAGCGGCCCTGCGGGCGGCGATCAGCAAGCGCAACCAGGACAAGGCGCTGGTGGTGGTCGACGCCTGGACGCCGGCGAAGCCCTCCACGAAGGAAGCGGTGAACGCCTTCGCGAAGCTCGGGATCGAGAGCGCGCTGGTGCTCGGCCTGAAGGACAACCAGAACCTCTTCAAGTCCGTCCGCAACGCGAAGAAGTACATGTTCCTGCCCGTCGAGGGCGCCAACGTCTACGACATCCTGCGCCACCAGACCCTGCTCCTGACAAAGGACGCGGCCCTGGCGCTGACGGGGGTGCTGGCATGAACCGCTTCGAGATCGACCTGAAGGCCAACAAGACCGAGGTGAAGCAGGCCGTCGAGCAGCTCTTCAAAGTGAAGGTCCTGGACGTGAAGACCTCCATCGTGCGCGGCAAGTTCCGCCGCATCGGCCGCTCCGAAGGCCGGCGGCCCAACTGGAAGAAGGCGATCGTGACGCTGAAGGAAGGCGACGCGATCCAGCTCTTCGAGGGGAAGTAAGCGATGGTGCTCAAATCCTACAAGCCGACCAGCCCCGGGCGCCGCCTGACCACGTCGCCGGACTTCGCGGAGATCACCAAGGACTACCCCGAGCGCTCGCTGACGGCGCCGCTCAAGTCCACCGGGGGACGGAACGTCTACGGCCGCATGACCACGCGGCACCGCGGCGGCGGACACAAGCAGCGGCTGCGGATCATCGATTGGAAGCGCGACAAGGACGGCGTTTCGGCCAAGGTCGCGGCCATCGAGTACGATCCGAACCGCTCCGCGCGCCTGGCGCTGCTCCACTACACCGACGGCGAGAAGCGGTACATCCTCTGGCCGGTCGGCGTGAACGTGGGGGACGTGCTGCAGTCGGGCGAGGCGGTGGACATCCGCCCGGGAAACTCGCTGCCGCTGCACGCCATCCCCCTCGGCACCGTGATCCACAACGTCGAGCTGAAGAAGGGGCACGGCGCCCAGATGATCCGCTCCGCCGGATCGTTCGGGCAGCTGATGGCGAAGGAGGGGAAGTACGCGCAGATCCGCATGCCCTCGACCGAGGTGCGCAAGGTCCTGCTCGAGTGCAAGGCCACCGTCGGCCAGCTCGGCAACACCGAGCACGAGATCGTCCGCATCGGCAAGGCCGGCCGCAACCGCTGGAAGGGCTGGCGGCCCACGGTGCGCGGCCTGGCGATGAACCCGGTCGACCACCCGCACGGCGGCGGCGAGGGCAAGAGCGGACAGGGCAACCCGCACCCGGTCAGCCCCTGGGGGCAGCCGACCAAGGGTTACAAGACGCGCGTCAACAAGCGCACGACCAAGTTCATCATCAAGCGGCGCGACAAGGGAGTTCGCTGATGGCACGTTCAGTGAAGAAGGGTCCGTTCATCGATCGCCACCTGATCAAGAAGGTGGAGGACATGAACCGGCAGAACCAGAAGAAGGTGGTGAAGACGTGGTCGCGCCGCTCGACCATCCTTCCCGACCTGGTGGGACACACCTTCGCGGTGCACAACGGGCGCAAGTTCATCCCGGTGTTCGTGACCGAGAACATGGTGGGCCACAAGCTGGGCGAGTTCGCCCCCACCCGAACCTTCCACGGCCACACCGGCGACAAGAAGGCGAAGCCCGGCGCCCCTGGCGCTCCCGGCGCGCCGGGAGCGGCTCCTGGAGCTCCGGTCCCCGCCGCTCCGGCCGGGCCGGCGCCGAAGTAACGGAGAGGAGACGACATGAAAGCCAAAGCATCTCTCCGATATCTCCGCATCACCCCGCGCAAGGTGCGCGTGGTGGCGGATCTCATCCGCGGCAAGAACGTGAACGCGGCCCTGGCGCAGCTGGCCTACGTGGAGAAGCGCGCGGCGGAGCCGCTGGCCAAGCTCTTGCGCAGCGCGGTGGCCAACGCCGAGCAGTCGGCCAAGGACCAGTCGCTCGACGTCGACCGCTTGACGGTGAAGGAGCTGATGGTCGACCAGGGCCCCTCGCTGCGGCGCTACATGCCGCGCGCGATGGGCCGCGCCTTCAAGGTGCTGAAGAAGACCAGCCACATCCAACTGACGCTCTCGGACGAGATGCCGAAGAAAAGGCGGAGCTGAAGCATGGGTCAGAAAGTCAATCCGATCGGGTTCCGCCTGGGCGTCATCCGCTCCTGGGACTCCAAGTGGTACGAGGAGAAGAACTACGCGCGCTGGCTGCACGAGGACATCCGCCTGCGCGAATACGTGAAGAAGAAGCTGGGTCAGGCCGGCATCAGCAAGGTCGAGATCGAGCGCGCCGCCAGCAAGGTGAAGGTGAACGTGCACACCGCGCGCCCGGGAATCGTCATCGGCAAGCGGGGCGCGGGCATCGAGAGCATCAAGAAGGAGCTGCAGCAGTTCACGCAGAACGAGGTGTTCCTGAACATCGTCGAGGTGCGCAAGGCCGAGACCGACGCGCAGCTCGTCGCCGAGAACATCACCACGCAGCTCGAGCGCCGCATCGCCTTCAGGCGCGCGATGAAGAAGGCCATCCAGACCGCGCAGAAGTTCGGCGCCAAGGGAATCCGGGTGGCCTGCTCCGGGCGCCTGGGTGGAGCGGAGATGGCGCGGTACGAGTGGTACCGCGAAGGACGGGTGCCGTTGCACACGCTGCGGGCCGACATCGATTACGGCTTCGCGGAAGCGAAGACCACCTACGGGAAGATCGGCTGCAAGGTGTGGATCTTCCGCGGCGAGGTGCTTCCGGAGACCGCCGCCGAGACGGCCAAGAAGACTCCTGTGCGCGCTCCCACCCGGGTGACCACCGGCGGCGCGACGCCGACCCCGGTCCAGTAACCCGAATCGTCAGAGAGATACCGTCATGATGCAGCCAGCACGAACGAAGTTCCGCAAGCAGCAGAAGGGCCGCCACAAGGGCAAGGCCTACCGCGGGGGCGACCTCGCCTTCGGCGACTACGGCCTCAAGGTGCTCGAGTCCGGCCGGCTGACCGCGCGCCAGATCGAGGCGGGCCGCATCGCCATGACCCGCTTCATCAAGCGGGGCGGGAAGGTCTGGATCCGCGTGTTCCCGGACAAGCCGGTCACCAAGAAGCCGGCCGAGACGCGCATGGGACACGGCAAGGGCAACGTCGAGGAGTGGCACGCGGTGGTGAAGATGGGCCGCATCCTCTACGAGATGGAAGGCGTCACCCCCGAGATCGCCAGGGAAGCGATGGCGCTCGCCTCCCACAAGCTGCCGCTCCACACCCGGATGATCCGCCGCTCGACAGAGCTGGGAGGTTGAGATGAAGGCCGCCGAGCTGAAGGAGCTGAGCCTCGACGAGCTCACCCGCAAAGCGGGCGAGCTGCGCGAGAACCTCTTCAATCTCAAGATCCGCCGCCGCGCGGGCACCCTGGAGTCGGTCTCCGACGTGACCAAGAACAAGCGGGACCTGGCGCGGATCCTCACGCTGCTCACGCAGAAGACGGGCAGCAGCAAGGCGCAGCGGAAGGCGGCGCAGAGGCAGCAGCCGTCCGCCGCCGCGGAAAAGAAGGATCAGCCATGAGCGAGAACGCGCAGCAGACTGAGCAGCGGGGCCGGCCGAAGACCCGCATCGGCACCGTCCTCTCCAACAAAATGACGAAGACGGTGGTGGTGCAGGTCGAGCGCCGCGCCAAGCACGGCCAGTACGGCAAGTACCTGACCGAGAAGAAGAAGTACAAGTGCCACGACGAGCACCAGTCGGCGAAGCCGGGCGACAAGGTCCGCATCGTCGAGACGCGTCCGATGTCGAAGGAGAAGCGCTGGCGCGTGGCCGAAGTCCTGGTCAAGGCGGAAGCCGAGTCCCAGGTGAAAGCGGAGGGCCAGGTCACATGATCCAGATGACGACGGTCCTCGATGTGGCCGACAACTCCGGCGCGAAGAAGGTCGCCTGCATCAAGGTGCTCGGCGGCACCAAGCGCCGGTACGCGACCATCGGCGACGTGATCGTCGTCTCCGTCAAGGAGGCGGTGGTCAACAGCAAGGTGAAGAAGGGCGAGGTCGCGCGCGCCGTAATTGTGCGCACCAAGCGCGAGCTGAAGCGGCCCGACGGCAGCTACATCAAGTTCGACACCAACAGCGCCGTGATGGTCAGCAAGGATGGCGAGCCGATCGGCACCCGCATCTTCGGCCCCGTGGCGCGCGAGCTGCGGGCGAAGAAGTTCATGAAGATCATCTCGCTCGCGCCGGAGGTGCTCTAGATGGCCCGAGCACAGATACGCATCAAAAAGGGTGACAACGTCTACGTCCTCTCCGGCAAGGAGAAGGGCAAGACGGGCAAGGTGCTGGAGATCGATCACGACAAGCAGCGCGCCATCGTGGAGAAGCTGATGGCGCTCAAGCGGCACTACAAGCGCGGCCGCAACCCGGCGGCGCCGCAGGGCGGCATCGTGGAGAAGAACGGCAGCATCCACATCTCCAACCTGGCGCTGGTCGATCCGGAGTCGAAGAAGCCCACCCGCATCGGCACGAAGCTGCTGGAGAACGGCAAGCGCGTGCGCGTCGCGAAGCGCAGCGGCACGCAGATCGATCAGGCCTGAGGGAGACGGCCATGGCAGACGACAAGAAGAAGCAGGAAGACAAGCCGAAGAAGCACGCTCATGGCGAAGGTCCGATGACCGATGCCAAGGCGCACGGCGAGGCGAAGAAGGGCGGCGGAGGCGGCAAGAAGAGGGGCGGCAAGGAGCAGAAGGGGCCCGCGACCATCCAGGCCGCGCAGGGCAAGGCGCAGGCGCGCGGGGAGCAGCCGGCCCGTCTGGGCGTGGCATACAAGGGGCAGATCGTCCCGGCCCTGATGAAGGACTTCGGCTACAAGAACGTGATGCAGGTGCCGAAGGTGGAGAAGGTCGTGGTCAACATGGGCCTCGGCGAGGCGATCACCAACAACAAGCTGATCGAGCAGGCCGAGGAGCAGATGATGGCGATCACCGGGCAGAAGTCGGTGGTCACGCGGGCGCGCAAGAGCATCGCGAACTTCAAGCTGCGCGAGAACCAGCCGATCGGCGTGATGGCCACGCTGCGCAAGGACCGGATGTACGAGTTCCTCGACCGCCTGCTGAACATCGCGCTGCCCCGCGTCCGCGACTTCAAGGGCGTCGGTTCGAAGAGCTTCGACGGGAAGGGCAACTACACGCTCGGGATCAAGGAGCAGATCATCTTTCCCGAGATCAACTACGACCGGATCGAGAAGATCAAGGGCATGAACATCACCATCGTGACCACGGCGAGGAGCGACGAAGAGGGCCGCGCTCTATTGCGTTATTTCGGCATGCCCTTCCGGACTGCGTGACATGGCCAAGCTCTCCAAGATGGCGCAGGCGAAGCGCCTGCAGAAGAAGCCGAAGTTCAGGGTGCGTGCCTACAACCGCTGCGAGCTGTGCGGGCGCAGCAGGGCATTCCTGAACAAGTTCCAGATGTGCCGTATCTGCTTCCGCAACCGGGCGCTGCGCGGCGAGATCACGGGAGTGATCAAATCGTCTTGGTAGAATTCAGTCCAATTGCAACAGCCGCCAAGCCGCCTTCGGCGGCCGCGGCTGGGCGGAGGTAGCAGCAAATGAGCATGACCGATCCCGTTGCAGATCTGCTGACGCGGATCCGCAACGCACAGCGCGCGGGCCTGGAGGAGCTCGACCTGCCCGCGAGCAACATCAAGCAGAGGATCTGCGAGGTGCTGCGCGACGAAGGCTTCGTGCGCGAGGTGTCGCGCACCGACGACGGCCGGCAGGGAACCTTGAAGGTGCTGCTCAAGTACGACGAAGGCCGCCGCCCGGCGATCAGCGAGATCCGCCGCCAGTCGAAACCGGGCCTGCGCCGGTACGTGAGGTACACCGAGATCCCCAAGGTGATGAACGGCCTGGGGATCGCCATCCTCTCCACTTCCAAAGGCGTGCTCGTCGATCGCGAGGCGCGCAAGCAGCACCTCGGCGGCGAGCTGATCGCCACCGTCTGGTAAGGAGCCGCCATGTCGCGCATCGGCAAGCTCGCCATCAAGATTCCGGACAGGGTCAAGGTGACCGCGCAGCCGGGGTTGGTGAACGTCGAAGGCCCCAAGGGCAAGGTCGCGCAGAAGCTCGACCGCGAGATGAAGGTCACGGTGGAGAACGGCCAGGTCCGGGTGGATCGGCCCAACGACTCGCGCCGCTCCCGTGAGCTTCACGGCCTGACGCGGACGCTGGTCGCGAACATGATCCTCGGCGTCACCCAGGGGTTCTCCCGGTCGCTGGACATCGCCGGCGTCGGCTACAAGGCGGAGCTGAAGGGCAGGGAGATCCACCTGGCGCTCGGCTTCTCCCATCCGGTGGTGTACCCGCTGCCGGAGGGCGTCACCGCCGAGTACGACGCCAAGGGCAACCGGCTGACCGTGAAGGGCGCCGACAAGCACCGCATCGGTCTGGTGGCGGCGGAGATCCGCAAACTGCGCCCGCCCGAGCCCTACAAGGGCAAGGGAATCAAGTACGCCGAGGAAACCATCCGCCGCAAGCAGGGCAAGACGGGAGCTGCGTGATGAGCGCGTCGACCAACATGAGGAAGCAGCTGCTGCGGCTGCGCCGCAAGGCGCACATCCGCAAGAACCTGGAGGGCTCGCAGGAGCGCCCCCGCCTCTCGGTCTACCGCAGCCTGAGCCACATCTATGCGCAGGTGATCGACGACGTGACCGGCAAGACGCTGGCCGCCGCGTCGACGCTCTCGCCCGAGTTGAAGGACGGCAAGGGCAAGAAGAAGGACCTGGCCAAGGAAGTGGGCAAGCTCGTGGCGAAGAAGTGCCAGGAAGCGAAGATCGAGACGGTGGTGTTCGACCGCAACGGCTTCATGTACCACGGCCGGGTGGCGGCCGTCGCAGAGGGCGCCCGCGAAGGCGGACTCAAATTTTAGCCGCGGCCGCCGGAGGCGGCTTGGCGGCTACACAGTTGCTGCGTGTTCCCACGGAGGCGGGAACACGCTGAGGAAAGGATTTACATGGCTGCACCGATCAATCCGAACGACCTCCCCGAGCTGAACGACCGGGTGGTCCACATCAACCGCGTCGCCAAGGTGGTGAAGGGCGGCAGGCGTTTCTCGTTCTCCGCGCTGGTGGTCGTCGGCGACGGCCAGGGACACGTCGGCGCCGGACTGGGCAAGGCGAACGAGGTGCCGGAGGCCATTCGCAAGGGCGGCGAGCAGGCCAAGAAGAACTTGTTCAAGGTCCCGCTGGCCGGCAACACCATTCCGCACGAGGTGATCGGCCACTTCGGGGCGGGCCGGGTCCTGCTCAAGCCGGCGGGCGAAGGCACCGGAGTCATCGCGGGCGGCAGCGTCCGCGCGGTGCTCGAGGCCGTGGGCATACGGAACATCCTGACGAAATCGCAGGGGTCGCGGAACCCGCACAACGTGGTGAAGGCGGCCCTGGACGGGCTGCGCAAGCTCCGCAGCCCCGAAGAGGCCGCTCGCCTGCGCGGCAAGGAGCTGACGGAGATGCGGGCGGAGCAGGGAGCCTGACATGTCGCTGAAAGTGAAGCTGGTCCGCGGAATGAGCGGCCATACCGAGAAGCACCGCGAGACGCTGCGGGGTCTGGGGCTGACCCGCGTCGGCCGCGAGCGGGTCCTGCAGGACACGCCGGCGATCCGCGGCATGATCGAGAAGGTCGCCTACCTGATCGAGTGGTCCGAGACGAACGAGGAATTCAAACCCTTCGGCCGCCGCTCCCGCCAGCAGGCCCAGAAGGCCGCCTCGGAAAAGTCTGCGAAGGCCGAGAAGGAACTGAGATGAACGAGCTGACGAGATTGACTCCGCCGAGAGGTGGTGGGGTGAAGGAAAAGAAGCGGGTGGGGCGGGGGCAGGCCAGTGGGCTGGGCAAGACCGCCGGCCGTGGCGGCAAAGGCCAGAAGGCCCGCACCGGCAACATGAACTTCATCGGCTTCGAAGGCGGCCAGATGCCGATGCAGCGCCGCATTCCCAAGCGCGGGTTCACGAACCCGTTCCGCGTCGAATACGCGCTGATCAACATCGGCGATCTGGAGAGGCTGGGCCTCGCCGAGGTGGACGTAGAAAAGTTGCTCGCAGCAGGCGCGGTGAAGGAGCGCAAGGATGGGCTCAAGGTCCTCGGCGACGGCGAGCTCACCAAGCCGGTCTCGGTCCGCGCGCACAAGTTCTCCGCATCTGCCAAGGAGAAGATCGAGAAGGCGGGCGGCAAGGTGGACGTGATCGTTCTGCCCCCCAAGGTCACACCCCAGCAGCGCAAGGCGGAGGAAAAGAAGGCGGCAGCGGCCGCGGGAAAGCCTAAACTGCGTTAGCCGCTGCCGCACCGTAAGGTGCGGCTTTGCGGCTATTGCTTGAGACCGTGCCGCGCGTTTTCTCTGTTAGACTCCCAGCTTTCCAGGAGACGCCGTGTCGTTTGCCAACGCCTTCTCGAACCTGTTCAAGATCCAGGAGCTGCGCAAGCGGCTCGCCTTCACCCTCATGTGCCTCGCGGTCTACCGCATCGGCGTCTTCGTCACCGCGCCCGGCGTCAACCGCGAGGTGATGAAGAAGGCGGTCGAGTCCAGCGGAGGCTTCCTCAACCTCTTCAACCTGTTCACCGGGGGCGCCCTCGAGCAGCTCTCGATCTTCGCCCTCGGCATCATGCCGTACGTCAGCGCGAGCATCATCCTGCAGCTGCTCACGGTGGTGGTGCCCACCCTGGAGAAGCTCT
>MNFJ01000152.1 GCA_001918155.1 Deltaproteobacteria bacterium 13_1_40CM_4_68_19 | reverse complement strand
GTGGTGATCTGCGACGAGATCGATCTCTGCGACGTGGACTTCTACCTGCGCGCCCTGCCCCTTCTCGAGCAGGGCGCCGACTTGGTGGTGGGCTCGAAGGCGATGAAGGGCGCGAACGACTCGAGACCATGGGTCCGCCGCGTCGCCACCCGGGTCATCAACCTCCTGCTGCGCATCGCGACCGGGTTCCGCGGCACGGATACGCACGGGCTGAAAGCGTTCAAGCGGGAGCGGCTCACGGACGTCGCCCGCGCCTGCGTGGTCGAGCGGGACCTGTTTGCGAGCGAGTTCGTGATCCGGGCGCAGCGCATGGGACGCGACGTGCGCGAGATCCCCATCGCATTGCACGAGAAGCGGCCTCCGTCGACCGCGCTCCTGCGCCGGGTGCCACGCGTGCTCAATGGGCTGATCAAGCTGGGGTGGACGATCCGGATCCGGCATCGGTAGCTTTGGAGGCTGTTTCCGCCTTCGCGGAAACAGCCAGCAACTGCGTAGGCCCTAAGCCGCCTTCGGCGGCCGGGCCTAGAAGTCTTTCGTGAACAGCACGGAGAAGTCGCGCGTCCGGTCGCCGTAAGTCATTTCCGCCGAGACCGTACGGCTGATCTCGTACTCCAAGTGGCCTTCGACGTTGTTCTCGTACGGCGTCTCGGTGAAGCGCTGGCGATATCCGATGAAGACCCGGTCGCCGATGTACTTGCCGACACTCGCGCCAGAGACGCCCTTGGCGCCGGTATCGATGGTGATCACGTCGACCGGAAGGACGTCCGCAAGCTCCTTGCGCACCTGGCCGAAGAGCAGGCCTCCTACCACGCTGGTGGCCGCGCCGGTGAGGTCGACTCCCCCGCCCTGCTGCGTCGCCCGGCCCTGGATGCGTCCGGTGGCGAGAAAGAACGCGATCTGGTCCTGGTCCATGGTCGGATTGGAGGCCATCTCCAGCTGCGGATTCTTGGCGGTGCCGGTGACGGTGATGGTCACCTTCGCCTGCGGGTTGTCGTAGAGCGCCTTGATCTCCAGCTCCGGATTCGAGGGGTCGCCGCCCGTCTCGATGATCTTCGCATCGTCGATGGTGAAGCGGCGGCCCAGCGCGGTGAACGAGCCCTGGGGGACGTGCACCGTCCCGTCGGCGGTGAGACCGTCGGGGCGGCGCGCGTCGTACTCGAAGTTCATCTGGGTCTGGACGGGGAACTCGAAGTCTGCCGCCTTCACGTAGAGGTGGTTGAGGTCGAGATGCGCGTGCATGCGGAACTTCGCGGTCTTGCGCGCTTCCTCTTCGGCCTCCACGTCTCCCGGCTCCCGCCCCGGCGGATGCGGGCGCTCCCCGGGATGGACTAGCAGCACGTCGGCGTTTTCCTTCAGCCGCGGCAGCTGCTTGTCCGGCAGTTGCTTGATGACGATCCGGGCGTCCGGAATCTTCGCGTTCAAATTCAGCGTTCCGTCGGTGTAGTCGCCGAAGAGGTCGATCTCGCCGGAAACGTCCGCGCGCTGCTCGGCGGCCTGCCGTACGGGCACCGGGCCCGCGGAGAGCGGCCGGTCCGTCCCCGGCACTTTGCGATCCCGCACCGACTCGGCGTCCCCGAGATGGATCTCGCCGGTGAACTCCATGCGATCGAGGTCCGCGCTGCCAGGAAGAGGCCTTCGCGAAGCGGCGAGGATCGCGCTGAACGTTCCCATGCCCAAGCTCCCGGTCAGACGATCGAGCACCACCTCCTTCGGAGAGAACTTCGCGTCCAGACCGACGTCCTCGTACACGCCCTGCCCGACCACGTCGAAGAGTCCCCGGCGCAGGTGCGCATCGCCCTCGGCGACCGGCTTGGAGAGCGTGCCGCCCATCTTCACGGCCCCGTCCAGGGTGCCGCTGGCGCGGCGCAGATCTCGCACCAGCCCCGAGGCGAAGACGAGATCGAGGTGGCGCGAAGTCATGTCGCCGGACAACCGCCCATTCAGGACTGGCGCGGCGCCGCGCGAGAGCAGCGCGCGTCCGCCGAGATCGGCATCGAGCTTGACATGACCGAGGAAGTTGCCTCCGCCGGGCGGGTCGATGCCGACGTGCAACAGGGCTCCGGCGGAGGTCGCTTCCACATACACGTCGGCAGCGCCGAGCTTCTTCTCCTGTGCGGACAGGTCCCGCACGGTCAGCTGGGCCGTGAGCTCCGGCCGCGCCGGCGTTCCGGAGAGCGCGACCTTCCCGGTGAGCCTGCCTTCCGCGACCCCCGCACGGCCCGCGAGCTGGGAGGCACGCGCGATCGGCAGGCCCGGGATCTCCAGATTCAGCGAAACCGCGCGATCGAGCAGCGGCGCGATCGCCGCGCGGTCGCCCCGCCGCATCAGCACCTCCACCAGCTCTCCTCCGGACAGGGAGGCGCCCATCTCGCCGCGCGCCACGACGTCGCCCTGCGACTGGGCTCCGAGCGTGGCCCGCACCTTGTCCCGGATGCCGAGTGCACCCTGGAACGCGAGACCGTGCAGGCGCCCGATGTTGACCTCGTTGCCCGTCGTGTTCACGTCCAGCGTCGGATTCCTCGGCGTCCCCGACAGGCGCGCGGACAGGCTCACGGTGCCGCTGCTGCCGGTCGGCAAGATGCCGGAGCGGGAGAGCCGTTCCAGCGGAAGCTGGGTGACGGCGAGATCGGCCTGGAGGGGACGATCCAGCATGCCGCGCAGGTACGTCCGGTCGCGGAGCGCGCGCGCCAGATCGAAGGGAATTTGCGCGGTGAGCGCCAGGGCGGGCTCGCCGCCCAGTTGGACGGAGCCGTCGAACGCAGTCGTGCCCTTCTCGATCAGGAGTCCGGCCCGCGCGTCCACCTGCTGGATCGTCTGGGTGCCCAGGCCGCGCGCCTCGAGGGATACGGTGGCCCGTGGGGCCGCCAGGCTCCCGCTGGCGACGATGCGGGCGTCGATCACCCCGCGGGCGTGCTGCTGCTGCAGGGCCGGCAGCTTCGCCGTCTCGGCCAGACGCGTGAGATCGAGCTGCGCGAGGCGCACCTCGAGCTGGACGGGCGCATTGGACGGCTGCGTGGCGATGGCCTGCACCGGCAGCTCACCCTGGAAATCGACGCGGACGAGCCCGCTTCCGGCGGCCCAGCCTTCGGTCTGCAGCACCCCGCGGTGGACGTGGGCGTGGACGTGCGCGTCGAGTGAAAGATCTCCGGCCGGGCGCGCTCCCGCGCCGCGGAGGTCGGCGCGGAGATCGAAATCCGGGGTCGCGCGCGGTCCCTGCACGACCGCGTTCGCTTCGAGCACGCCATGAAGATCCAGGCCTTTCGGCATCGCGAACTGGGGAAGCCGATCCAGCTCGAAATTCGAGACCACCACCGCCGCGTCGATCCGGCCGGGCGGCGGTTGGAGCTGGGCCTGCAGGCGTACGCTGCCGTGATCGCCCAGCAGCTCGATGGGCTCGAGCACCACCGCGCTGCGGAAGTGGACGTTCGCGTCGCGGGCGAGATGGAGGGTATTCCCCGGATAGGCGACGAGGAAGTTCGACAACGTCAAGCCGTCCTTGTCGTCATTGATCTTGGCGTCGCCCGCCAGTTGGAGAACGCCTCCGGCCACCGCGGCGTCGATCCGAAGGCGCGCCAGCGGCCACTGCAGCGTCATGTCGATCCGCGGCGCGCCCAGATCGATCGCGCTCGCGGAGAGCCGTTGCGCCGCCAGACGCAACGAACCGTCCGGCCGCTTCAGCGGCCCATGCAGCGTGCCGTTCACGGTCAAGCCCTCGGCGGAAATGGTTCCACCCCAGAGGAACTTTGGCGCGCGCAAGCTCACCGATGCGTCCGGCGAGGTGGGCGAGCCCGTCACGCGCGCGGCCAACCGCGCGGACCCGGCGATGGGCAGCGAAGGCTGCCGCAGTGTGGCACCGACGGCCCGCCCGAATTGGCCGAGGTCCGGAGCCCGCACGTCTAGATCGAGGGACACCTCGTCGTAGGCGGCCGCGCCGTGCGCCTTGATCTCCAGTCCAAGGGCGGTGGCGGTGAAGGCGCGCACGATCGCGTACCGCCGCACCACGGTCGCCTTTACATCCGCGACCACCGGACCGACGCGGTCGAGCCGCGCCGGGCCGACGTGCAGCGCGACCTCGTGCTCGCCGACGATGCCGTGCTCGTCGAATCGGGGCGTTCCCTTCCCATGCACGGAGAGGCGGGCCGTCACCACGCCTTTCGGCGCCCGGGGCGACAGAGCGGCCGGATCGACGCTGTCGAGGGAGAGCTGGACGTCCCAGACCGGGGCCTTCTCCAGGGTGGCGGTCAGCTTCCCGCCGAGCTTGCCGCCTCCGGCATCGAGCCTGAGTTCGACCCCTGCCGTCTTTCCGTCGCTCTTCAGATCGAGCTCGCCGCGCACGGCGGCCGCGAGCGGCGACTTCGGCGCAATCACCTCGACGTCTTCCGGCCGCACGACCAGCTGGCGAACCCGGATCTCGCCGGCCCGCCTGGCGAGGTCCCAGGATCCGTCCGCTACGAGGCCGCTCTCGCCGAGCTTCGCGCGGAAGGACTTGAGCGCGACCGTCCCGGTCGCAGCGGCGCCCTCGAGCGTCGCATCGAGATCCAAGGCGACCGGCGCTGCTCCCTGAGCGGACAGCTGCGCGGAAAGCCCTAGCGCCGCCGCCGCGGAATCTGCCGCGTAACGCGCGTGCGCATCGGTGACGTTCAGATCGCGCAGGGCGAAGGTCGCGTCCGCTCCCAGCTCCGGCCGGACCGTGATCGACCCGCCGCGCAGCTCGAGGTTGCGCACGTCGATCTTCCACTCGAATGGACCGCCTCCGGGCTGCGGCGGCTTGCGCGGCTTGATCGCGCGCTGCAAGGTGGTTTCCCCGGTCCCCGTCTCCCCGGTACCGGGGACCTTTGCGATCTCGACCCAGGGCCGCTCCAGCTGCGCCTCAGTGATCACCACCCGGTGCGCCTTCAAGGCCAATGGCTGCAGCCGGACGCAGGCGCGGTCGGCGCTGAGCACGCGATGCCCGTCGGGATCGCGCAGGTCCACGCCGTCCACGCAGATGTGCAAGAACCCACCGACGTGAATGGCGCCGACGCGCAGATCGCCCTCGATCGCATTGCGCGCTTCATTGGCCACGTACCGCCCCAGCTGTCCGGCACCGCTGCCGGTATGCAGCCAGACGAGCGCCGCCACGATCGCCAGCGCGACGACGCCGAGCAGCGAGAGCGCCGCGATCCAGATGATCCGCCCCGCCCTCCGCCAACGCGGCTTCAGGTAGCGTGCCTCCCGTCGGGGAGGCCGCGGCGGCTCATACCTCGGTTCTGGCAGGTGCTCGGTCACCGGTTTGTCGATTCTTGCCACACAAGCGCCTTCGCGCACCTGGAACGAGGGCGCCAACCGTCTTGTCCGAACGCGAGTGAAAAAGCCCTTGGGGGGTCAGAATGCCTCGCCGAGCGAGACGTGGAAGGCGAACCGCGGCAGTGGGATGCACCCCGCGGTGTTGTCGGGGCAAGAGGCTGAGACGCGCGTCCGCGACATGGTCACGGTCGCGCCCGTTGAATCGGTGGCCGTCGCAGCGGGGGTGAAGACGTCCTTTACCCTCACCAGATAAGCGACATCGAGGCGTACCGGCCCGAACGGAGTGAGGTAACGAAGACCAAGCCCCGGAGCGACCTCGAGGCCGCCCTCGAGCGGCCGTTTCGGGTCGTTGGTCACGTTGCTGGCGTCGACGAACGGCACGATCCCGAGGTGGTTCAGGATGAAATCCGCATGGATCCGCAGCTCGGCGGAGACCAGCGCGGCCGCCTTTCCGCCGATGCCGACGGCCGTGGTTGCATACCGGAGCGTCTTGCCGCACCCGGGGGGGTTGTTCTCGAGGCAGGGGTCCGCGCCGATCTTCGGCCCCTGCTGCAACGGCTGGTAGCCACGCTGCTCGTTCTGGCCACCGAAGAAGAACCTCTGGGTGAAGGGGCTCGCCCCGTTCGCCGTCTCGGTGAAGAGGCCGCCGTATTCCACCCGCAACGCGAGCACGCCGATCCTGCCGAGGGGCGCATAACCGCGAAGGTCGGGGTTGATGCGAAAGTAGCTGAAGGTTCCGGGCTTCAGCGTCTGCTGCAGCCCGATGGTGCCGAAGAACCCGTTCGTCGGCTCGATCGCGTTGTCGCGGCCGTCGTAGCTGTAGCGCAGCTCCGGATACGTCAAGGTGCAGGAGATCGGGCAATCGTTGACGATGCCGGGCACCCCGGTGGTGTCCCCGCGCACGTCCACCTTGAAGTAGCGGACGAAGTTCAGCGAGAGGCCCACGGTATGCTCGGCGCGGCGATAGAGCAGACCGGTCCGCGCCGCCACGTCGTCGTAGGAGAAGCTGCTCTGGATCTCGCGGGCAAATTCGGCGCGGCTGATCCAGTCCAGACCTGGCACGAACATGTTGGGAATGGTGAGCTGTGCGCTGGTCAGAGTCGTGATTCCGGAGCGCGCCGGATCGTACTGGCCCGGAAACGGGTTGGGCACGAACGCGTATCCGGCGGTGTTGGAGAGCTCGAGACGACGCAAACCGCCCAGGAGAGAACGGTTCGTATACTCCGCCCTCAGGCGCGGCAGCTCCCAGCGCGATTCCTCGGCGGAACCGCCCAGTCCCAATCGGACGGTATGGATGGGCGCTTCGCGCACGTTGACGCGCACCCCCGCGAAGGGAGGGTCGGTGAGCGGCTCCAGGTTGACGCGGACCCCGGAGAACGCGCCGAGGTTGTAGACGCGCTGCTGGGCGAGGGCGATCGCCTTCGGAGTGAACCGATCGCCTCGCCGGATTCCGGTGGCGAAAACGATCTCATCGGAGGCGACGCGCTGGTTCCCGGAAACAGTGACGTCTCCGAACTTGAACCTGTCACCGGGATCCACCTCGAAGACGATGTTCGCCGAGCCCTCTTCCGGCGCCACTTCGACGCGACCCCGGACCTTGGCTCTCGCGAACCCATGCTCGCGCAGCTGCTCGAGCAGCACGTCCTTCGCTTTCTCATAGAGGTCCTCGTCGAAGCCATCCCCCGGATGGATGGGGAGCGCGTCGTCCACGTCGCTCAGCTCGTCGTGCGGCACGGCCTCCGCGCCCGTGAACTCCATCTTGCGGACGACAGCGCGCCGGCCTTCGTTGATCTTCACCAGAAGGGTCACCCGGCCCTTGTCGTCGCGCAACTCCTCCACGTTCTCGACCTTGGCCTCGTAGAACCCCTTCTGGTTGTACCAGCGCTCGATGCGCTTGATGTCGATGGCGAACAGGTCCGCATCGTAGTACCGCGCCGTCTTGCTGAAGAAGCCGCTGGTCGGCGCGGTTGCGATGTGGTCGAGCAGCTCGCCGCCCGAGATGCTGTGGTTGCCTTCGAAGCGGATCGCGGCGAGGACGGGACGGCCTTCGAACGGCTGGTACGGGGTCGCGCAGGCGGAGAGCAACAACAAGACGGCGAGCGCGCGGGCCAAGACCAGCTCAACGTAGCTTGGCCGCACGGGCGGCGCAGGTTTCCCCGTCTCAGGACCGTTGCCGCAGCAACAGATGCAGGTGCGCCTTCTCCCAGGCGCGCGCCCGCAGGTAGCCGGGAAACCGCCGCTCGGCGGCGCGAAAGTCGGGGCCGTGGACGATGCGGCGACCCACTGCGTCGACCGCCGGCGGATGGATCTGGTGCAGCATCTCGTGGAACACCACCATCTCCACGAAGTAGCGCGGCACCCGCGCATCGTCGAGCGCCGGGTGGATCCGGATCACCTTCTGGTCGTGGAAGTACACGCCCATCTTGATCGACCGCTTCCGGCCGCCCGGGCCGCGCCGGCCCCAACCGATGCGCGCGTGGATCGAGCCATCGAAGTGGCGGGCGTTCAGGCCGGCGTAGATCTCCGCCAGGTCGTGCACGCGCCCGCAGGGCGAGAGTGGCGCCTGCGGGCGCGGCGCCAGGGGACGGATGAGCTCCCGGTTCTGGCGGACGTACTCGTCGATGGCGCGGCCGTGCGCGCGCCGGTTGCGTCCCGTGAAACCGGCGAGCGCCCGCATCACCGGCTCGTGGGCCCGCGCGAACATGTGATGCAGCCGGAAGCGCAGGCGGCCCTGCACACGGCGGTAGCTGACCATCGTCCAGGCATTGTCGGTGAGCTCCACCTCGACCCGCTCGCGCAAGAGCGAAGAGAGCCGCGATGCGAGGACGAGGCTCGCGCCGTCGGGCACCACGTGGATTCGCGGCGGACGAACCTGCGGATCGAGCTCGACGGCGACGCGCGGCTCGGACCGCGGAGCGAGCTCGCCGGGGAAGAGGAGGAGCTGCCGCATGCTTGTGGAGCACTCTAGCGACCGCAGCCGCCCCGCTTCAAGCGTCCGGATGTTTGACGCTTCAGATCGTCGTCTGTATCGTGCGCGTCAAGCTCCGCCGGGGAGCGACACATTGGGATGGGAGGAGGACCTGATGGCAAGAAAGAAGGGTACGAAGAAGGGCGCAAAGAAGGGCGGGAGGCGCACGACGAAGAGGAAGACCTCGCGCAAGAGGTAGCCCGGACGTCTCCGGGCGGCCTCCCGACCTCGGCGAGGCCGCCCGCGAATCCCGCAGTTGGAAGTCCTGCAGTGCCCCCACCCATCAACGACGGAGATCGGAAGCTGCTGCTCCTCGAGCTGCGCGAGCTGACCGGCGCTTCGCTGCAGAAGCTCTGGTTGCCGTCGCCGCGCCTTTGCGTGCTGCAGTTTCGCCTGCCCGGGCGGACCGTGCTCGCGTTGATCGACGCCGCTTCCCGCTTCGCAGCGGTGACCCCGGAGCGTCCCACGGCGCCGGAGAGCGCGCCGCGGTCGCAGGCGACGCTGCGCAACGCGCTGGAGGGCGCGCGGCTGTCGGGAGCGGCGCTGGTCCTGCCGCGCGACCGGCGCGTGGCGTCGCCGAGGCTGGAGTTCGGCGATCGCTTCCTCATCGCCGAGGAAGCGCTGCTCCTCGTCGAGGCCGCATCGGGCAGGATCTTGTGGGCGTCCAGCGGCGCGCAGCGGCGTCCCGGCAGCCTCTATCCGCCGGCCGATGAAGCTCAACTCGGCGAAGAGGCGCCCGTGGCCGGGCGCGACCAGAAGGTCCGCGAAGCGCTCGCGGCCGAGGAGCGGGCGGGCGTCGCGGCACGCCGCAAGGAAGTGGTTGCGCGTCTGCGCTCCCGCGTCCAGAGACTCCGGCGGACGCTCGCGGCGGTCGAGGAGGACGCGGCGCGAGCCGCGCGCGCCGGCGAGGAACGGTCGCGCGCGGAGCTGCTGTTGCCTCTGGCCTCGCGCCTGCCGCGCGGCGCTCGCGAGGCGCGCGTTCCGGACTGGTCTCGCACCGACAGCGAGGGGCGCCCGGCGGAAGTCGTGATCCCGCTCGATCCCGCTTCGAGCGCCACCGAGAACGCCGAACGCTGGCTCCGCCGCGCCAGGCGGTATCAGGCGGCGGCAGGGCGCATCGCCGCGCGCCGCGACGAAGTGCAGGCGGCCTTGTCGCGTGCCGAAGCGCTTCTCGCGCAGGCCACGGCGGCGCAAGACGCGGCGCAACTCGCGGCCGTGGAGTTGGAGGCGCCCCCGACGCGACCGGCAGGAAAGCAGCGCGAGCCGGCCCGCCTGCCCTATCGGAAATTCACCTCGCAAACGGGCGCGCCGATCCTGGTCGGCCGCAGCGCACGCGACAACGATGCGCTCACGCTGCGTGTCGCGCACGGCAACGACCTCTGGCTGCACGCCCGCGGCGTCCAGGGAGCGCACGTGATCGTGCCCGGCGCCGGCGAGTCACCGGACGCGCGGACCCTCGCGGATGCCGCGTTGCTCGCCCTGCACTTCTCCTCCGCGCGCGGTCAGGATGGAGCGGAGGTGGCCTGGACGCGCCGCAAGCACGTGCGCAAGCCCAAGGGCGCCGCTCCTGGGAGCGTCTTCGTCTCGCAAGAGAAAGTGCTGCGGATCCGCCTGGAAGAGGGCCGGCTGGCAGCCCTGCTGCGCACCGAAGCCTGAGATCGGGCATCCTGTCCCCGTGCCGCGCCTGCTCCCGTTCCTCATCTTCCTCGCCGTTGCGCTGACCCTGGTCGGCGGGATGCACTACTACATCTGGGTCCGCTTCGTCCGGGACCTGCACCTGCCGCATCCGTGGGTGCGCATTCTCACCGTCGCGATCATCGCCGCCGCGATCGCCATGCCTGCGACGCTGTTCGCCGTGCGGCTCCTGCCTTCCGGCCCCGTGCGGCCTGCCATCTGGATCGCGTTCATCTGGATGGGCGTCGCCTTCCTGCTGGTCGCATTCCTCGGAATCGCCGACGCCGGCCGCCTGGTCGCTTTCGTGATCGCGCGCGTGCGTGGGCCGTCCGACCCGGATCCCGCCCGGCGCCTCCTGCTCGCGCGCTCGCTCGCCGCCGGCGTGGGAGGCGTGGTCGCGGGCCTCTCTGCCCTGGGCCTGCGCAGCGCGCTCGCGGGGGTCCAGATCAAGGAGCTCGACGTCAAGCTCCGCGGGCTGCCGCCGCAGCTCGCGGGTTTTCGCCTGGTGCAGATCTCCGATGTGCACGTCGGGCCTTTGCTGCGCAAGGACTGGGTCGCGCACGTGGTGGAACGCGTCCGCTCGCTTTCGCCGGACCTGGTCGCCATCACCGGTGACCTGGTCGACGGGCGCGTGCACGAGCTACGCGAGCACGTGGCGCCCCTGGCCCGGATCGAAGCGCCCCGCGGCGTGTACTTCGTCACCGGCAATCACGAGTACTACTCGGGCGTGGAGGAATGGTACGCGCACCTGCCGACGCTCGGCGTCCGCCCTCTGCGCAACGAGCGCGTGGAGGCCGCTCCCGGGCTCGACATCGCTGGCATCGAAGATCCGACCGGCGCGCCGGACCTTCCCGCGGCGCTCGAGGGCCGCGATCCGTCGCGCGCACTGGTGCTGCTCGCCCACCAGCCGCGGCAGTTTCCGGAGGCGGCCAGGCGCGGCGTTCCGCTCACGCTCTGCGGGCACACGCACGGGGGACAGATCTGGCCGTTCTCCTGGATCGTCGCGCTGGCGCAACCTTACCTCGCCGGTCTCTACCGCCGGGGCGACGCGCAACTCTACGTGAGCCGCGGCACCGGCTTCTGGGGCCCGCCCATGCGCGTGTTTGCACCCGCGGAGATCACACTTCTGCGGTTGCAGCCGGTCTAATTAAGATGGCGACTCACCCAACCGTTGACGTTGACGTAACGTTGACGTTGACGTGAACGGCGACGGAACGGCGACGGCGACGTGGCCGTGGTCGCAGGCGCTGTACTACCCCGCTGCAAACCAAGGCAGGACGTCGCGCGGCAGGTTCAGCGAGCGATAGAAGAACTCCGCGCTCCCGATCGCCACCTTGTACAGCGTCCGGTCCACCGGCCTTTGCAGCGTCTCGCCGAACGCTGCCGCGTATCTGAGCGAGACCGCATACAGATGCACGATCCCGTCGCAGCTTTCCCGCAGCTCGCCCCGTCCCTTCAGCATCGGAATGGCGAATCGGTGTGCGAGCCAGCGCGACGCCAGGGGCCTTAGCGCGTCCTCCTCTGGCGCCACCCACCGTTCGAGCGCCGGCTGCCATTCGCGAAGCGCCGCCGGAAGCCGGTCCGCGGCGAGCAGGGGGCCGGCATCGATCGCATGGATGAAGCGCCGGTAGCGTGCCACCGACGCGGCGAGCAGATCCGGACCATGCGCGGCGATGCTGTCGCCCAGAAAGCGCACGAACGGTTGCGGGTCCTCGGGCTCGACGACTTCGAACGCCGCTTCGTTTCCGATGCGAAGACGCCGGTAGGCGTGGGCGAGAGCGGCCAGCGTGCGCCACACCGGCCGCTCCGACACGGAGAACGCCTCGAGGCTGAGGGCGCGGATGCGATCGAGCGCCGCTACCTCCACCGCGCGATCGCCGATCCTGCCGCCCAGCTTGTCCGACGTGTGCGCGACCCGCAGGTCGAATCCGGGATCGCCGAAGGCGCCGGCCTGCTCGTGGATTCGCAGCGGCGCTGCCGACTCGTCGAGCCGCTCGATCACCTCCGGGCATACCGGGTCGAACCAGAGCTCGACGCGCTCGCCCTGGCGGTAGCCGAACGCGGGAAAGTCGACGCACAGGTCCGGCAGCGCGTCGAGACCATGGCGGGCATGCACGCTGCAGGCTCCCTCGGGCGAAAGGAAGCGGCAGGCGCGGTCCTCTCCCACCCCATCGAGCTTGAGGGAATGGAGGATCTGTTCGCCTTCGCGATCGCCCTTCTCCAGGACGAGTTGGATCCCGCGCCTGAGAGCGGCGCGCTCGCCGTCGGGGAGATTGTCGTGCAGCCGGAGGAAGTCCTCCAGCCGGAACGGGATGTCCCAGCCGCTGCAGCAGCAACCTTTCTGGTTGCAGCGGAAGCGCAGCATCGGCTCCGACAGACGCACCGTCGAAGCCGGCAGTGCCGGAGCGTCGCGCGGCGGCGGCACGACGTGCAGGGAGACCTTCATGCTGCCATCCTACCGTCGATCATCACCCATTCGGGATGGGCCAGGTCGTCGGGCGCCAGCGAGCGCACCGCGAGGAGGCTCGCGGATGCGCCCACCTCGAGGCTTCCGACCCCGGGCAATCCGAGCAGCGCCGCCGCGGACGAGGTCGCGGCGGCGAGGAAGTCCACGCCGGCAGACGCCAATTGCTGCAGCTCTCCGGCATCGATCCCGGGCGCGGAGTTCTCATTGCCGAGGTCAGTACCGTACGCCACCCGCGCTCCCGCGGCATGGAGAGCGCGCAGGCGCTCTGCGGGAACGGAGAAGGCGCGCAGCGTCGAGATCACCCATCTTCCCTTCATGCGCGCGAGCAGATCGGCGGGGAGCGGGTCGCGAGGCGTGTGCGCGAGCACATCGGCACCGGCGTCCAATGCCTGGCGGACCGACCCGGTATCGAGCGCGTGCGCGGCGACGAGCAGGCCCAGCCGGTGCGCCTCGTGGGCGGCGGCGCTCGCGACCCGCGGCGCGAGCAGGGGAAATCCCGGATCGAACGCGAGCTTGACGAAGCTGGCTCCCTTCTGCCCGAGCCTGCGCACGGCGGCGCGCGCCTCTTCGGCGGTCGTCAGCTCGAGGCCTTCGCCGTTCGCGCCCCATGAACGCGTCGGATATCCGCCGGGCGCGGTGAGCAGCGGTCCGGAAAAGCAGATGGAGAGCGGCGGATGTCGGAGCGGGAGCATCCGTTCCGGGGCCCCGAGGTCGAGCACCGCCGCGACCCCTCGTCGCGTCTCCTCGCGCGAGACGAGCGCGGGATCGCCGGCGACCGAGAGGTGCACGTGCGCGTCGATCAGCGCGGGAACCAGGATCAGTCCGCTTGCATCGATGGCGCTCGCGCCCGGCGCAGCCGCGTCCGCCTTCGCGGCGATCGTCCCGCCGTCGACGCAGAGCGCCCCTTCCCGCGGCGTCGGGTCTGCGAGCTTGCCGCCGGCGATCCAGAACACCCCCAGAGTCTAGCCGCTGCCGCACGAAGTGCGGCTTTGCGGCTATGTTTTTGGACTGTACAGGTCATGAGACGCGCTTTCGCGGTGTATGCTCCGCGCATGCCTGACGAAGCCGACGAGCTGATCCTGAAGATGCAGCACCTCGAGGCGCAGGCGCGAGCGCAGCAGGACGCGCGGAACAACCAGGCGGGCGTCGCGGGACTCAGGACAGCCGCGCAGCGCCTCGCCGACGAGTCGAGGCAGGAGCTGGCGGCGGCGGAAGCGGCCCTGAAAGCGGCGGAAGAGAAGCAGGAGCGAGCGCGCAGCGCTGGCCTCTCTCCGCTCGAAGCGGCCGACCTGCTCGTCCAGGGCAAGGCGGAGGCCGACGAGGCGAAGGTGCGCGCGGTCAAGGCGCGCGCGCGGCTCAACTTCGCGCTCGACCGGATGGACGAGGCCGAGCGGCGCGAATGGCAGGCGCTCCAGGCCGAGGCCCGGGCGGAGACGCACGCCCAACTCGCAGATGACCCAATGTTCAAGAAGCCGTAGATGCCCCTGCGGAAGGCCGCGCGCGTCCTCGCGGCGCTGGCGATCCTCTTCGCGCTCTATGCCCTCGTCCGGGGCCTTCCACTGCAGCGCTGGATCGTGGCCGGCGCGAAGCTCGTTCACGCGCTGGGATGGCCGGGCATTCTCGCCACCTTCGCGTCGATCCATCTCCTGACGCTCCTGCTGTTCCCGGTCATCCCCTTGATCGTCGCATGCGGTTGGCTGTATGGGGCTTGGGGGGCGATCATCTCGCTCGCCGCGGTGGTCGCGAGCGCAGCGACCTCGTTCAGCATCGCGCGCGCGGTGGGCGGCGCAGCTGCCGCGCAGGCGCTGCGCGAACGTCCGAAGGCACGCGCCCTGGCGGATCTTGCCGCCAAGGGCGGGCTCGTGACGGTGACCCTGCTGCGGCTCTCGCCGATCCTGCCCTACACGCCGAGCAATGCCGTGCTGGGACTGACGCCGATGCGGCTGCGCGACCTCGTGCTCGGCACGGCGATCGGAATGGCGCCGGGAACGCTCCTCTACTCCTGGGCGGGATCCCTGTTGCCCAGCGCCGAGGCGATCGAGCATGGCGAGACGCTGGATGGATCCCTGGTCTGGATCCTCCTCGTCATCGCGCTCTGCGCCGCAGGCATCCTGGGCGCCTTGGCGGCGCGCCGCCTGCGGAAGGGCTAGCCCCGCCCGCGATCCGATTACGCGGTCTGTCGCGCCAGCAACAGGCCGTCGATGACGTCGCGGAGGACCGCGAGCACCGCCTCCGGATCCGGGCCATCGAGAA
>MNFJ01000017.1 GCA_001918155.1 Deltaproteobacteria bacterium 13_1_40CM_4_68_19 | reverse complement strand
AGGGCATCCTCGTCACCGAGGGCGTGCGCGGCGAAGGCGGAGTGCTGCTCAACAGCAAGGGCAAGCGGTTCCTCTTCGACGACATCCCGGAAAATTATCGCAGCCAGACCGCCGACAGCGAAGAAGAGGGATTCCGCTACACGCAGGGCGACAAGAACGCGCGCAGGCCGCCCGAGCTGCTCACCCGCGACCACGTGGCCCGATGCATCGTGCGCGAGATCCGGGAGGGCCGCGGCAGCCCGCATGGCGGGGTCTTCCTCGACATCAGCTGGCTCAAGCGGCGGCTGCCCGGCGCGAAGGAGCACATCAAGAAGAAGCTGCCCAGCATGTACCACCAGTTCCTCAAGCTGGCCGACATCGACATCACCGAGCAGCCGATGGAGGTCGGGCCGACCACGCACTACATGATGGGAGGCGTGCGCGTCGATCCCGAGACGCAGATGTCCACGGTGCCCGGGCTCTTCGCCGCCGGCGAGTGCGCCGCCGGTCTGCACGGGGCGAATCGGTTGGGCGGCAACTCGCTGTCGGACCTGCTCGTCTTCGGCCAGCGGGCGGGCGCCAATGCGGCGCGGTTCGCGGAGGAGAACCCCGCCGTGCAGATCGAGGAAGCCCAGGTGGAGGCGGCGGAGCGGCGGGCGCTGCAGCCGTTCGAGGACGGGACGGGCACCGGCGCGGAAGGCGGGCCCTTCCAGGTGCAGCAGGATCTGCAGAAGTCGATGCAGGGCCTGGTGGGCATCGTGCGCAACGAAGGCGAGATGGCTCACGCTCTCGACGCGCTGGGGATGTTCGGCGACCGCGCGCGGCGCATCCGCATCGGCGGCAACCGCGCCTACAACCCGGCCTGGCACACCGCGCTCGACCTGCACAACCTGCTCACCGTCTCGGAAGCGATCGCGCGCTCGGCGCTGGAGCGCAAGGAGAGCCGTGGCGCGCACTTTCGCGAGGACTTCCCCGACAAGGTCGCCGAGTTCGGCCGCGTCAACATCGTCATCGCCCGCGGGAGCTCCGGCGAGATGCGCGTCAGGCGCGAGCCGATCCCCGAGATGCCCGCCGCCCTGAAGCAGATCGTCGAGGAGATGAAATGAAGGCCTCCTTCCGCATCTGGCGCGGCGACTCACAAGGAGGAGACTTCCGCGACTACGCGACCGAGGTCTCGGAGGGGATGGTGGTGCTCGACGCCGTTCACCGCATCCAGGCCGACCAGGCCAACGACCTGGCGGTGCGCTGGAACTGCAAGGCGGGGAAGTGCGGCTCCTGCTCGGCGGAAGTGAACGGCCTGCCGCGCCTGATGTGCATGACCCGCCTGAGCGATCTGCCGCTCGAGCAGCCGGTCGTCATCGAGCCGATGAAGTCGTTTCCGAAGATCCGCGACCTGGTGACCGACGTCTCCTGGAATTTCGAGGTGAAGAAGAAGATCAAGAAGTTCCGCCCGCGCGCCCCGGACGCTCCCGACGGCACCTGGAGGATGGCGCAGCAGGACATCGAGCGCGTGCAGGAATTCCGCAAGTGCATCGAGTGCTTTCTCTGCCAGGACGTCTGCCACGTGATCCGCGAGCACAAGCCGCCCAGGCCGTTCATCGGCCCGCGCTTCTTCGCCCATGCCGCGGCGCTGGAGATGCACCCGCTCGATGTCGAAGACCGCGCCGGGCAGCTCAACGAGCTCCACGGCATCGGGTACTGCAACATCACAAAGTGCTGTACCCGCGTCTGCCCGGAGGAGATCAACATCACCGACAATGCGATCATCCCGCTCAAGGAGCGGGTGGTCGACGAGATGTACGACCCGTTCCGAAAGCTCTTTCGCATCCTCAATCCGAGGACCTGATCTGGAGGCGTCATGCAGCAGCTCAAGCCGATCTCCAGCGAGGCGATTCCACGCGCGCTCTCCAAGGCAGAGCGATACCGGCTGCTCAACGAGCCGCAGGAGGCGGAGAGCATCTGCCTCGACATCCTTGCCACGCAGCCCGACCACCAGCAGGCGCTGGTCATGCTGCTTCTCGCGGACACCGACCAGTTCGGCAGCGGGTCGGGGAAAGGCCCGGGCGACGCGCGCGCCGTCCTCGGCAGGCTGCGCGACGAGTACGAGCGGCAATACTACGCTGGCCTGATCTGCGAGCGCTGGGTCAAGGCGCAGATCCGGGACGGTGCGCATCCGAGCCACGCCACGGGCTGGGTCCTCGAAGCGCTGGACGACTACGAGAAAGCGCAGGCGCTGAGCCCGCCTGGCAACGACGACGCGGTGCTGCGCTGGAACGCCTGCATCCGGTTCCTCGAGCACCATCCCGGGCTGACGGCGGAGATGGAGACGTCGGGCGCCGAAGGGTTCACTGACGATCGCCCGGCCTAAGCTCGAATCCTTGCCCCTGCGGTCGAGAAGCGGCGGATCGCGCCTGATGGATGACCTGAATGGTCAGTCGAATGTGCCGGTCGGCTCGGCCAGCCGCACCCTTTCACGTCCCGGGCACGTCAAGCGAGCGCCCCCGCGCGGAGAAGCTTGTCTCTTCTTCGTCTTCCAAGCCGATCGGCCGCTGCTACCCGGCATGCGCTGTTCGCTGGCAAAAATCGATGAGATCGCCATTGGAAGGGGTTCCGAACGTCGCGTCACGACCGACGGCCGCCGCCTTGCCGTCGAGCTGCCGGACCTGTGGGTCTCGTCCCGCCACGCCAGGCTCAACAGGGTGCTCGGCGCTTGGGGAATCGAGGACTGCAAGTCGCGCAACGGGACGCTCGTCAACGGCGTTCCGGTCGAGCGATCGCCGCTGGCGGACGGCGATCTGATCGAGCTGGGACAGAGTTTCCTCATCTTCCGCGAAGGGGTGGCCGGCTCGGATGCTCCCGCCGTCGCCGAGGTCGACCACAGGCAAGGCGCAGCTCCCGGGCTGGCGACCCTTTCGGCAGAGCTCGCAGGAGAGTTCGAGCGCCTGCAGACGATGGCACGTTCGCGTGTTCCTGTCGTCGTCCGCGGCGAGAGCGGAACCGGGAAGGAGATGATTGCGTGGGCCCTGCATTGCCTCTCGGGCCGCACGGGAACGCTTCAGGCAGTGAATTGCGGCTCCCTGCCCTCCACGCTCGTTGAATCGGAGCTGTTCGGCTTTCGCAAAGGCGCCTTTTCCGGCGCAACCGAGGACCGTCCGGGCCTGGTGCGCAGCGCCGAAGGCGGGACGCTGTTCCTCGACGAGATCGGCGATCTGCCGCTACCGGCGCAGGCCGCGCTCCTCCGGGTTCTGCAGGAAGGCGAGGTACTGCCCGTCGGAGCGACCAGGCCGGTAAAGGTGGACTTCCGGCTGGTCGCCGCCACGCACCGCGACCTGGATGCCCTCGTCGAGAGCGACCGCTTCCGCGCCGACCTGCTCGCGCGCATCGGCGGATTCACGATCACGTTGCCTCCGCTGCGGGAACGCCGCGAGGACATCGGCCTCATCGTCGCCGAGCTTCTCCGGCGCAACCTCCGCGAGCAAGCTGCCGAAGTGGCGTTTTCCCCGAGCGCGGTACGCACATTGTTCGGTTACGCGTGGCCGTTCAACATCCGCGAGTTGGACAGATGCGTGGAAGCTGCCATCGTCCTGTCCGCGTCCGGGCCCATCGACGTTGCGCACCTACCGGCCGCTGTCACCGCGATACGCTCGCAGCGCGGCGCGCGAGAACCGCGCGCGAAAAGGGCTGAGCCGGCCCTGTCCGAGCTTGACCGCAAGAGGCGCGACGACATCATTGCCGCTCTGACTGCCAGTGGAGGCAACGTCAGCGCGGCTTCCCGGGTGCTGGGCAAGGCCCGCGCACAGGTGCAGCGATGGATCAAGCGCTATGCCATCGATCCGCGGAGCTTCCGTCCGAGTCCCTGACACTGGGCCCTGGTTCACTGGTAGTTCGCGCACCGAGAGCCAGGGCCCGCCTCATCGCCGCATCCAAGCGACCGCGAAGACCAGGAGCGAGAGCGCCAGGCCGTAGATGAAGACGTCGTAGGTGATGCGCAAGGCGCGCTGTCGATCGACGAGCATCTTTCGCACGAAGTAGAGATGCTCGATCATCGACGCCTGCAATCCGGGCACGTCGAGGGCCAACCGCTTGATCCGCTGCGCATACTCGGGAAGCGAGAGCGGGGTGTCGTTCGTGAAGAGGAGCAGGTTCGCATCGTGGATTCGCCACTCGTCCTTGACGAGCGTGGAGCGGGCCGAACGCATCGAGTAGATGGAGACGAAGATGGCGACCAGATTCACCGTGAGCAGCACGACGGTGGGGACGAGCAGATAGCGTTCGGAGTCGAAGTGGCGCAGCAGCAACCCGATCACGATGGAGATCATGATCGCGTTCACATGGATCATCGTGCTCGTCCGGCGATCCGCGAGGCCCACCAGGCCGACCTGGAGCTTGGTGAGATAGTAGAAGATGCTCTCGACGGTCTTCCCCACCCCTTTGGAGATCCTCGCCTGCTCGGCCCGTTCCTCGCCCGCTTCTTCGACCTGCTTGCGCAGCAGCTTGTGAAGCCCCACCAGGTTGGCGGCCCTCCTGTCGTTGTATTCGAGCTGCGCGTATCGAGTGCGGAACGGATGGTGGTCGAAGAATGCGATGCACTCCTGCGTCCACTCCACGTCCGAATAGAGCTTTCCCCGGCGCCGCTCGATCTCGAGCCGCAACAGCTCGGCGTCCTGCAGGTAGCTCTTGCTCGCGAGCGACATCAGGACTGCGTCGTGCAGCACGTCATCGCCTACGCTGGCGATGCGCGACGCGGACGCCCCGTTCTCGTTCACTCCGTCGAGGCACGCGATCACGCGATCGCGCAGGGTTGCGGGCGCCTGCTGTCGGGCGAGAAACTCCCGGCACAACTCGATGCCCTTGCGCTCGTCTCCGTCAAGCCCGACGGCATATCCGGCGTCGTGGAACCAGGCCGCGAGGAGCAGGGTCCGGAGCTCGTCGTCTTCGAGCTTGCATCCCTTCGCGATGTCCTTGCAGGAGACGACAAGCTCACGGGTGCGGTTGAAGCCGTGATAGACGAGCGGAACGTCGGGATTGGCGTCCTTGAACAGCTCGAACACGTGTTCCGCGGCGAGGCGGACCAGGTCGGTGTCGTGTTTGCCCATGATGGGCTCCCTTCAAAGGCCGAAGCCGCGCGCGCGCCGACCTTCTCGTTGGACCCCCTGCGCTCGCCCGTAGCCCATCGGTTCCCCACCCCAGGGCATCAGCAAGCTTTTTGTCTTGTACCCCTTTTCTGGCCTTGGAGAAATCGGCCTGCGCCCGACTCGCCGGCGGCGTGCGCCTGCAACCTGCCGATGCGGATGACCCAGCAATCGTCGATGCTCGTCTGCGGAAAAAGCTTGGGCAGGTGCCGGGCGATGATGTCTTCGAGAAGAATGGACAGCTCGCTCGGCCCATCGGGCACTTTCAGAACACGCGGCAACGTCGAGTGGACCAGCACGAGGCCGTACCGGAAATGGAAGCCGGGCGTCCGCCGGAACCGGACTGCCAGATGGAACGAATCCTCGCTCAGCGGCGGAAATGGATGGCAAGGGTCGAGCGCGACGGGCGTTAATAGGGGCAGGACCTCCCGCTGGAAATAGTCGACAAGGAACGCATCGGCTTGCGGCGAAAGTGACGGCGTCATCGTCCCTCCTTGCCGTCGCGCAAGAGCAGGCCGCGTGCCAACCCGCGATCCGAAGAAAAAGAGTTAGTTGAACCTCGTGGCCGCCCGGAGCGCGACGGTTCTCCGTCGGTCGCGCGACGTGGCGCGACGGTGGGCGGGCGCGACCGCCGCGGCGCACCTTGATCGGAGGAAGCGATCGGGAACAATGTCTTCAAGGGGCCGGAGCAAGGCACGGTGGGGGGCCCATGCGCACAGGGCTGCCGCCCTCGCGCCTGACGTGGGCGGTGATGTTTGTTTCGCTCGACTATGCCTGCTCGCTTTCAGCGGGCGGGGTCGTCACGCGGCCGTCGACCGCCTCATCGATGGGGTTCGGCCCGACCATTTCGGCAACGGTGCAGCTGCCCAGGGAGTATCAGTCGAGCGCGGGGATCGAGTGGACGCATGCCGGATCGCGCGTTGACGTCTGGCGCTTGGGGATGGACTACGGGTTTACCTCGCTGCCGAAGTCGACCGGGCGCACGGCCTGGGAGATCACCGCCCGTGGAGGAGTGCTTCGGAGCGCCTCTGAAACCGACAGTGGGCTGGGGCCATTCGGCGGAGCGAGCGTCGCTGCGTTGCTGCGGTTGGCACCGCAGCCCGAGCCGTGGGATCCAGCCGGCCTTGTCGACACCGTACCGCTGGTCGTGCTCGAAGCGGGCCTCAACGCGCTTGCACCGCCAGGGCGATCGCTGCTGGCGGAGTTTTCCACGCGATTGCTGCTGCGCGTGCAGGTAAGTTCCTCGCTCCTGCCATGAGACGCGTGGCCGCCGCTGCAATCGCCGGATGCGCGGCCCTGGCGGCATGCGCACTGCACCGGATGCCCGGCACCGCCGAGCCGCTCTCTGACGCGCGCAGGACGTCACCCGGCTTCTTGCAAGCAGGCGCGGCGCGCGCTGACGTCACGCCTCCTCCGGGGCCCTCGACGTTTGGGCTCGGCCCGGATTCGCTCGTGACCGACGGCTACTGGTCGCGGCTTTATTGCCGCGCGTTCATCCTGGAAACCAGTCCGCAGGATCGCGTCGCGATGGTGGGTTGCGACCTTCATTCGGTCAGCGGGATCCTCCATCGTCGGGTCGCGGAAAGGGTCCGCGGTATCGTTCCCACGTCGCGTCTCTTCATCGCGGCGACGCATACGCACGCCGGACCTGCGCACTATTTCGAGACTCCCATCTACGCGGGGGCAATGAGCACGCGTCATCCGGGGTTCGATTCCGCCATGGTGGACTTCCTCGCCAGCCGCATCGCGGCAGCGATCGAGGGGGCATTCGCGGCGAGGCGTCCCGCCGCGGCGCGCTGGGTCCATTCGGCAGCCTGGCAGCTCACCCGGAACCGCAGTCTGGAAGCATTCGAAGCGAATGAGACGCCGCGGCTGTTCCAGCCACCGCCCGACCTGCAGCTATCCGACGAGGAAGCGGCCATCGACCCCTCGCTTCACGTCCTGCAGCTCGAGGCCCTCGACGCGGAGACGCGGACGAGGATGCTCGGACCGGTCGGCTTCATCGTACTCTTCGCGATGCACCCGAACGTCGTGACGGTGCGAAACCGGCTGTTCGGCGCGGACACGCACGGTGCGGCGTCCAGGTTCCTCGAGGCGGAGTTGCGCCGCACCTGGGCCGAGCGGTGCGGCGCGGCGATCGAGGCAATACCCGATTGCGCGCATCTCGCCGATCTCGATCCGCTCGCGGCCGTCCTGAACACGAACGAGGGCGACATCGCGCCGGTGTTGAAGGCCAACTCCACCACCGAGGCCATTCGTGTCGGCCGCGCGCTCGCCGAGCGCGCGTGGGAGACCTATGCACGTGATCCTTCCGTCTTGCAGGCGCATGCCACGCGAGTCGCCGCCGACGCGGGATTCCGTTCCGCCCTGGTGGTGGAAAGCCGCTACGTCGAGGCATATCTGCCCGGCGCCACCTTTCTTTCGGCCAGCACCGCAGCGCCCAAGGCGAGTCGCCTGTGCCCCATCGCCGAGCTGGGGGCGGCCTCAGGTCATGGCGCGAGCGACCGCCCCGTCACCCTCGACGCGCTGATGGAACGCGGTTCGGACGTCGACGCGCGGCGGGACGACTGCCACGCACCCAAGAAGCGGCTGCTCGGGCCATTGCAGGGCCTCCTCGTCGGTACCAGCCCCACGAAATATCCGACGCATGCGCCATTCGCGCTCCTGCGCGTAGATGATACCTGGCTCTCCTTCGTACCCGGCGAACCGACGGTCCATGCGGGTGCCGCGATCAACGCGCGCGTGCTCGCCAACGTCCAGACGGAAGACGGACGGCCTGCGTACGCTGCGGTCGTCGGTCTGGCGAACGCGTATTTCCAGTACCTCACGACGCGCCGCGAATACGCGGTCCAGGCCTACGAGGGAGCGTCCACGCTCTACGGGCCCGCGAGCGCGGAGTACTTCGAGGATCGCTTCGCCCTCCTCGCCCGTTCGATGATGGGGAAGGACGTCGACACCGACCTCGGACAAGGGCCGAGGATCGGAGAAGCCATCGCGTTCCCCTACGA
>MNFJ01000178.1 GCA_001918155.1 Deltaproteobacteria bacterium 13_1_40CM_4_68_19 | reverse complement strand
CTCTCGCTGTTCCTGATGCCGGAGACGAACAAGATCAGCATCTGGGAGCCGATCCACGTCTCGGAGAGGAAGGCCGAGGAGGCGCGGGTGGCACGCGAAGCAGCATCACGTCCCGCGTAAGCGGGAAGTGCTAGGCTCCGCGCGATGCGGCCCACGGCTTTCACGGGGCGCTTGGGCGTTCAGCATCCGCTCGTGCTCGCGCCCATGGCGGGCGGTCCTTCCACGCCTGCCCTCTGCGCCGCGGTGAGCGAGGCGGGAGGGCTCGGCTCCCACGGCGGCGCATACCTGCCCCCGGCGAAGCTGCGCGATGACATTCGCGCCATCCGGGCGGCGACGTCGCGCCCGTTCGCGATCAACCTTTTCGCCGACGACGGCGCGGCTGGAGACGAGCGGACCTTGCGCGCCGCCCAGGAGGCGGTCGCCGGGTACAGGGCGCAACTCGGCCTTCCGCCGCCATCTCCGCCCGCTCCCCTGGTCACGCTGCGCGAGGCGTTCCCGGTGATCCTCGAGGAGCGCGTGCCGGTGTTCAGCTTCACGTTCGGGATCCCGCCCCAGGAGATGCTCGACGCCTGCCGCAAGGCCGGGATCGCCACGATGGGCACCGCCACGACGGTCGCCGAGGCGCGCGCCCTGGAGCAATCCGGTGTCGACTTCGTCTGCGCCCAGGGAGCGGAAGCGGGCGGCCATCGCGGCACCTTCGATCGCGATGCGGAGCCCCCGCTGATCGGCACCCTCGCGCTCGTGCCCCAGGTCGTCGATGCCGTGCGACTCCCCGTGATCGCCGCAGGCGGGATCATGGACGGCCGCGGCTTCGCTGCCGCCCTGGCGCTCGGCGCCAGCGCGGTGTCTCTCGGGACCGCCTTCCTCCTCTGCCCGGAAGCGGGAACCAGCGCTCCCTATCGCGCGGCGCTGCGGCAGGCCCGCGACGACGCGACCGTGATCACGCGGGCGTTTTCGGGCCGCGCCGCCCGAGGCCTCTCGAACCGCTTCACTCGCGAGATGTCGGACGCGCCGATCGCGCCCTACCCGATCCAGAACGCGCTCACCCGCGAGATCCGCGCCGCGGCTGCGAAGCTCGGCGATCCCGGCTTCCTCTCGCTCTGGGCCGGACAGGCGGCTGCGCTCGCGCACGAAATTCCGGCGCGCGAGCTCGTCGCGCAGATCGTTCACGAGGCGGAAGCAGTCATCTCCGGCCTGCGAGCGGAGCCCTGAATGGCGGTGTTCCTTCAATCCGCCCTCAGCGGCATCCTCATCGGCGGCGTCTACGCGCTGACCGGCATCGGGCTGACGCTGATCTTCGGCGTCATGCGCGTGATCAACTTCGCGCAGGGCGACCTGGTGATGGTGGGGATGTACTGCACGTTCTGGCTCTTCGTGCTGCTGGGAATCGATCCGTTCCTCTCGGTGGTGTTGACCATGCCGGCGCTGTTCCTCCTCGGCGCGCTGCTGCAGCGGACGCTGATCAACCGGGTCCTCGATGCGCTGCCGCAGAACCAGATCCTGCTCACCATCGGCATCGGACTGGTGCTGTCCAACACGGCGATGCTGGTCTTCACCAGCGACTACCGGATCCTTTCCACCAGCTACTCCTCGTCGAGCGTAGCGCTGGGCGTCATCCGGCTCTCCACGCCGCTGCTCTTCTGTTTTTTGATCACGGGCGTCATCACCGCCGCGCTCTACTGGTTCCTGGTAAAGACGGATACGGGCCACGCCATCCGCGCCACCGCGCAGGATCGCGATGCGGCGCAGTTGATGGGCGTGAACGTCCGGTTCATGGGCGTGCTCGCCTTCGGGCTGGGGTCCGCGCTGGCGGGGGCCGCCGGGGCGCTGGTCGCGCCCATCTATTACATCTATCCGCAGGTCGGCGGCGCCTTCACCCTCAAGGCGTTCGTGGTGGTGGTGCTGGGCGGGATGGGCAGCATCATCGGGGCGGCCCTGGGAGGAATCCTCATCGGGATGAGCGAGAGCCTCGCCGCGGTCTACATCGCTGCCGACATGAAGGACCTCTGCGTCTACGTCATCTTCCTGCTCGTCCTGCTGCTCAAGCCTTCGGGTCTTCTCGGAAAGAGCCGCATGTGAGGACGTTCCTCCCCTGGGCCGTCGCCGCGGTCGCGCTCGCCCTCGTCCCCCTCTGGGTGCAGAGCCCCTACGCGCTGCACATCTTCATCCTGCTCTTCCTCGCCATCGCGCTCGGGGAGAGCTGGAACATCATCGGCGGATTCGCCGGGCAGTACTCGGTGGGCCACTCCGCCTGGTACGGGCTCGGCGCGTATGGCGCGTTCATCCTGCTGCAGCGCAAGGCGATCGCGCCGTGGTTCGGCGTCTGGGTGGCCATCGCCGCCGCGGTGATCATCGCGGTCGCGGTCGGGTGGATCACCTTCCGCTTGCGGGGCCCTTACTTCGTGCTCGCCAGCATCGCGGTCGCGGAGATCATCCGCCTGGCCGCCCTCAACTGGAAGGAGTTGACCAACGGCGCCGAGGGCATCCTGGCGGCGGACGTGCCGCCGCTGCGCCTGGGCGGGACGGTGATCACCGACTGGAACAGCAAGATCCCTTACTTCTACATGGGCCTCGGGATGGCGCTGTTCTGCATCGCCGTGAACTTCCTGGTGAAGCGAAGCAAGCTCGGGTACTACCTGCAGGCCATCCGCGAGGACCAGGACGCGGCGCACTCGCTCGGGATCCCCCTCACCCTCTCCAAGAATACCGGGCTCGCCATCTCCGCGGCCTGCACCGCGCTCGCGGGAGGTTTCGCCGCCCTCTACATCGGGTTCATCGAGCCGCAAGGGGTGTTCGGGATAGAGGTGTCGATCCAGATGGTGCTCACCTGCATCATCGGGGGCATCGGCACGGTGGCCGGGCCGGTGATCGGCGCGGTGGTGGTGGTCCTTCTCTCCGAGGCGCTGCGCGCATCGCTCAGCTCGGCGCACCTCCTGGTGTACGGCGTGCTGGTGATCATCGTCATCCTCACCATGCCCGACGGCTTCGTCGGCTTCATCGCGCACCGGCTGCGCAGGAAGGCGGCCGCGTGACCGCGCTGCTCGAGGTGCGCAACGTCAGCCGGTTCTTCGGCGGCGTGACAGCGAATCTGGACGTGTCCTTCTCCGTCGACCAGGGCGTCGTCCTGGGGCTGATCGGTCCGAACGGCGCCGGCAAGACTACGCTGTTCAACTGCATCACCGGCTTCTATCCGCCATCGCGCGGCGAAATCTTCTTCGAGGGGCAGCGCATCAACGGCTTTCCGCCGGACAAGGTCTGCAGGCTGGGGATGGCGCGCACCTGGCAGAAGGTGCGGCCGCTCGCCAAGCTGACGGTGCTGGACAACACGGTGGTCGGCGCGCTTTGCCACACCAACTCGGTGCCGGAAGCGAGGCAGATCGCGCTCGAGCAGCTGCGGGTGGTCGGGCTGGAGAAGCGCGCGAACGTGCTCGCGGGAGGGCTGCCCATCGGCGAGCGCAAGAAGCTCGAGCTGGCGCGCGTGATGGCCACCAAGCCGCGGATGATCCTCCTCGACGAGGTGATGGGCGGCCTGAACGCTCGCGAGAGCGAGGAGATCATCGGCCTCATCCTCGACGTCAAGAAACGCGGGCTGACGCAGGTCGTGATCGAGCACGACATGAAGGCGATCGTGCGGACCTGCGACCGGATCGTCGTGCTCAACTCCGGCGAGAAGCTCGCCGAAGGCTCTCCGCAACAGATCGTGAACGACCCGCGGGTGATGGCCGCGTATCTCGGCGACAGCGGAGGCGCAAAGGCATGACGCCGCTGCTGGAGGTGCGCGATCTCGACTTCGCCTACGGCGACGTGCAGGTGCTCCGCGGCGTCTCCTTGAGCGTGAACGCCGGCGAGATCGTCACGCTGGTGGGAAGCAACGGCGCCGGCAAGAGCACCACGCTGCGCAACATCTCGCGCCTCTTGCGGCCGCGCGCCGGGACCATGGTCTTCGACGGGCACGATCTCACGCGGCTCGCACCCCACCAGGTGGTCGCGCTTGGCGTCGTGCACGTGCCTGAGGCCCGCCGCGTGTTCCCGGAGATGACGGTGCTCGAGAACCTCCGGATGGGCAGCTACATCGCGAGCGCCCGAGCGGAGCGGGCGAAGAACATCGAGCGCGGCCTGATGCTCTTTCCCCGCCTGAAGGAGCGCATCGGGCAGCTGGCGGGAACGCTCTCCGGCGGGGAGCAGCAGATGCTGGCCATCGCTCGAGGCCTGATGGCAAGGCCGCGGCTGCTGCTGCTCGACGAGCCCTCGTTGGGCCTTTCCCCCCTGCTGGTGCGGACCATCTTCGACACCATCGCGCAGATCAACGCGCAGGGGACCTCCGTGCTGCTGGTGGAACAGAACGTCTACCAGTCCCTGCGCATCGCCGCGCGCGGGTACGTGCTGGAGACCGGCAGGATCGCGCTGTCCGGGACCGGCGAGAGCCTGCTCGCCAACAGCGAGGTGAAGGCGGCGTTCCTCGGCGCTTGAAGCCGGAAAGCACACAAACGCACAGGCGGCCCGCGTCCGAAACCGGAAGATTCTCGCTTCTTCCGATCGGATGGGGGACGCCGCGCCCAAAGGCCGCTCCTAGCGTACCGGAATGCGCCTGGCGGCTGCGCTGCTGCTGTGCTTCGTCCCCATGACCGGCCTGGCGGCGCCGCAGCCTGCGCGCGCGCATGTCTTGCAAGCGGACCGCAGCGACGTCTCCGCGCCGCTCACGCTGCTCGCCGCGACGCCGGCGGAGGAGGACGAGGAGGAAGTCGAGCATGGACCCGGGCGCGTTCCACACCAGGTCCAGGCAGCGCCGCCGGAGCACGATCCGGTGCTCCAGGCGAGCGTCGCGCCGCTCTTGTTGCCGCAGACCTCCACCAACTTCGACGGGATCGGGCTCGGCTTCCTCGGCGTGAACACCCGGGCTTTCGAGGTCAACGGGGTCCCGCCCGACCCGCAGGGCGACGTGGGCGCGGTACGATTACTCCTACTCCGATTTTCACGACTATCCGAAGCTCGGCGTCTGGCCGGACGGCTACTACGCCACCTACAACACGTTCGCGAGCGCCAACGGGGGCGACTTCCGGGGCATCGCATACTGCGCGTTCGATCGCCGCAAGATGCTGGCGGCGGAGCCGGCCGCCCAGCAGTGCATCCTCATCCACGACCCGGTCAGCGGCACCACGCCCGCCGATCTGGACGGTTCGCTCCCCCCTCCCGCGGGAGAACCGAACACCGCGGTCGGGTTCATCGGCGGAAGCCTCGCGCTCTACCGCTTCCACGCCGATTGGAGCGACCCGCTGAACAGTTTCGTCGAGCCGGCAATGCTGCAGGCGGCGCCGTTCGCCGAGGCCTGCTTCGAGACACGGAGCGGCGCCTGCATTCCCCAGGCGGGCGCCGGCGCACCGGCGCTCGACTCGCTCGCGGACCGCATGATGTTCCGGGCGGCGTATCGCAACCTCGGCAGTCGGGGGCGGCAAACGCAACCATCGCCGTCAGGGCAGACGCCGCATCCGTCTCGCACAGCGCGCTGATCCACCTCCGTGCGCTCGACGCTCCGCCCGCGGAAGTCTCCTGGCCCACCGCGGGGCTCGCAGTCCGCGCGCCGACCAGCAGCGGCTGCGGGTGCTCCGCGGGCGGCGCCAACTGGAACACGATCGGACTCCTCGGACTCCTCGCCACCATCCGGCGCCGGCGGCTTCCTACTTGCTAGCGCCGGCGAAGGTCCACGTCTCGCGATGCTCCGCTTTCCAGCGCATCGCCGTGTAGATGCGCGTCCTCCCGCTCGGATGGTCGTAGAACACGATCTCCTCCAGCGGCCCCGGATCGAGCTTGCGATACTCGGTCAGCTTGAGCGCCGTCTGCGCGAATCCGTCGGGCTTGCCCGACGCATTCAGCCCGAAGACGTCGGCTTCGTACTCCTGCACGCGGATGATCGAGTTCAACACCGGCGTGAGCAGGAACAGGTACGCGGAGAAGAGCAGCGCGGCCAGCGGCAGGCCCGCGACATCGCCGATGTCCCGGACGCCCCAGCGCGCCTCGTTGCGGCGCCGCAGCCGTTCGAAGAGGCGCGCCACCAGCGCGAAGCCTGCGACGATGACGATCCCAAGCTCCATCAGGAACTTGTGGATGTGGTTGAGCACGTAGTGTCCTATCTCATGCCCCATCACGGCCTCGATCTCCGGCAGCGACGCCCGGTTCAGGAGGTTGTCATTGAGCGTGATGCGCTCGGTCCCGAAGAGCCCGCTCACGTTCGCGCTCACGCGCTTCGACTGCTTCGAGGCGTCGATCTCCCAGACTTCGCCGGCCTCGATCCCGTTCGCGCGCGCCAGCGAGAGGATGGGCGCGACCACGCGCGGGTCCTGGAGCTTCTTCGGGCTGTTGAACAGCGGCACGATCAGCACCGGCGCGACGAGCGCGCCGAAGGCCACGAACGCGATGCTCACCACCGCGCCCCAGATCCACCAGGTCCGCGTGAGGCGCCGCACCAGCGCGTAGAGCGCCATCGCCGCGAGAGCGCCGAACACGATGGAGACGGCCAGCCCCTTCAACTCCTCGCCGATGAAGCCCGCGAACGTCAGGTTGGAGAGGCCATAGCGGTGCTCGCGGAAATGGTCCCGATAGACGGTGAGCGGCAACGACAGGATCGCCACCGCGACGACGAATTGCGTCCAGTACAAGGCCGTCCGCAGCGCCGGCACGGACGTGGCGCGCTCCGCCAGATCGCGCATGCGCGCGGAAACCCCGGTCTGCAGAAGCAGGATGAAGACCGCGGCGGTCCAGAGGAACGTCCAGAGCTGCAGCCAGTACCCGCCCTCGAAGTACGCGTCCGAGCGGGCGCGCTGCTCGGCGGGAACCTGGTCGAGGTACGCGCGCGTGGCAGCCGCCGGATCGATGGACCCGGAGGCCCCGCTCGCGACAGGGGGCGGAGGCGAAAGGGGGATCAGGTCTACAGGCGCGGCTGCGAGCACTCCCGCGAGGAGAAGTGGCATCATGGTAATGAGCTCAATAGGAGAACCGCTGCAGCTGTTGCGAGCCCGGGCCGATGGTCCAGCCGGTGCGCGTCTTCGGGTCGAGCTGGATCCCGCGAAGCGTCAGCGGATCGAGCACGCCGCCGAGCGCGACCTGGGCGAAGTTGAAGGTGGTCGTGTAGGACAGGCGGTTGCCGGTGCGGAGGTTCCAGGTGCCCAGCGCGCTCGTGGCATTGCTGTTCAGCTCGTAGTCGTCGCCGGCGATGAACGCGACCGCCAGGATCTGGTTGTCCACATCGACCGCGGGAAAGAGGGGAGAGCGGGCGCCGAGGAACGTGCTGTCCGTCGCCTGTAGCGTCAGTTCGTCCACTTCCTGCAGGCGTGCCACGGGAAGGAGGATGCCGTTCGAAAGGAGCGGCCCGTGCGTGACGTGCACGGTCTTCCCATCGGCGACGAGGCCGGTCGTACAGGAGTCGATTGCCCCGGATGCCGTCGCCCCCGTATCCAGATCCACGGAGGTCAACGGCCCGCTGCGGAAGAGGCAGAAGTCCGTCACCGCCGCGGCGGTCATGAACACCTTTCCGCTCGCCGGATCGAGAGTGAGCGAATTGTAGAAGGAGAAGTCGTCTGGGCCGAGCGCCGGCGTCACGGGCGGCCCGAACGCACCGGCCGACAGATCGAACGGCAGCAGCGCGAGCGCGAAATCGGGATCGTAAGCGAGGAACACGGCCCGATGCCGGAGTGGATCCACGCGGGCGCCGATGAGCCAGTCCTGCGCCCAGGCGTCCACGTCGACGCTGCGCAGCCTGCGGCCGGCGCGCGTATCCCAGGTCTCGATCGTCTGCACGCTGCCGTTCCAGGGCCAGCGCACGACCAGCGCCGTGTTCCTCGAGCGGTCGATCCCGATCACCTCGTACACCGTCTTCCCTTTCGGGTCGGAGGCCAGGGTCGCGCCCAACTCGCCCCGCTCCGGCGACCAGCGAGCGAGGGCGCTGGAGGCCAGGTTCCCGAACATGTCGGCCGTCGCGGTCGAGGCGAGGGAAGCGTCTGCGGCGAGTTCGAACGAGGTCACGACGCCCGCGCGAATGAGGACGTCGTCCACTTGCAGCGCCGAGCTGGGTGAAGCCTCCGAGGCGATCGCGCCCTGGCGCAACGCGAAGACGCGCAGGTTGTAGAGGAGACCGGGCGCGATGCCCAGCTGGACCGCGTCGAATGCCTTCTCGCCCGAAGCCGATGGGAGCCGTACGAAGAGCAGCGACGCGCTGTCCACGCCGTCGGCGTCGCGCCGGCTGCCATTCGCGTTGCTGAACGTGTTCCACGAGTTTCGCAGCGTCGGAGCGGGCGCAGAGACCTCCAGCGCCGCTCCGTCGCCGAAGGCGGAGGCATCCCAGCGCACCGAGAACATGGGCGACGTGCGCGACACCCCAGCGATGTGCCCGAGATGACCGGACGCATCCGCGAGCAGGGGAGCATCGGGCCTTCCCGGACCGTGCGGGGCGATGCGGATGACGGCAATCTGTCCCACGTCCTGATAGCTCACCTGCGACCGGATCCCGATGCCGTACAGTCCGGCGCCGCCGCGGAAGGCCGGGGCCGGAACCCTGACGTCCCCACTTCTGCCCTTGAGCGGGATCTCGGTGTCCAGGTGGAAGATCGGAGCGCCCCGCGGACTCCAGTGACCGATCCCGGAGATGAAGAGCGAAGGAGCATCCACGAAGCGAAGGCCCGATAGATCGTAGTGCACGACGACGTCCTCACCCTCCGTCGCCACGGGAGGCGCAACGGGCGCGAGCGGCTCCGTGATCAGGCCGTCGCACGGACCGAACACGAGCCGCATCCCGGCGGACGCGACCACGGTGTTCCGGCGGCGCACCTCGTAACGCACGTCGACGCCGCGCGGCCCGGCGGAGACCGCCGGGAGTCCGGCAGCCGCCAGGAGCTCGGAGGGAAGCAAACGGAAGGCGCGGGTCGCCTGCGCGATCCTCGTATGGCCGACGACGAGTGCGTATTGCAAACCGGCCTGCGCGTTGACCACGTCCGCCGCGATGGTGATCGGTCCCGCCAACCACTGGCCGGTGGGATTGCCGGAGAAATCCGTCGGACCCGCCAGGTCGATCGCGGACGGATCTGCGTCTTCGCGGAACGAAGCGCCTAGATCGCCGAGCTCGCGCCGGTGCGCAACCGACACCCGCGCGATCGACGGCGTTCCGTCCGTCCCGAGCACGGACTCGAGCGCCGAAGTGACGTCCAGCTGCGTCCCCATCGAGAGGGTACGGTCGGTCTGCGGCGCCTGCGAAAGCGGCCGCCCGGTGTGCACCAGGATCTCCCGCACCTGCCAGGGCGTGAGGCTGCGGCCCATCAGGCGCGCGGCCTGGATCACCACCGCCGCGGCTGCCGCCACCATCGGGGCCGAGGCAGACGTGCCGCCCGCGAGCACCGGGATCGCGTCCTGTGGCGTGCAGGGATCCTGGGTGCAGACGTGCGCGAGCGCCACGATGCCGTCGGAGGGCGCGGCGATGTCGATGCGCGTCCCGAAGCCGGAGGAGAACGACGCGGCGCCGTTGAACCGCGTCTCCGGGAACTGGCCGACGCGCGAGAGCGCGCCGCCTGCCTGAGGAGGGACGCTGAAGATGTCGTCGAGCGTGGTCCCGCCTACGGCGATGGCGCCGCTGTCCGCCACGCGCGTGGCGATGGTCGAAGCGAAATCGTCCGCCGTCGAGGTGGGGGTCTCGCCCGGCCGCAGCCGGTCCGTAGCGGCGCTGCCGCCGTCGGGCCCGATGGCGGTGGGCGTGTAGAGCCGGGTTCCGTCGTTCGACGAAATGCACACCACGATGCCCTTCTGGACGATGCTGGCGATGACGGATTGTCCAATCGGGTCGTCTTCGAGGTACCGCCCGGGATAACCGACCGCGTCGAATCCGAACCCGAGGCTGGCCGTGATTACGTCGGGGCTGGGCTGCTGTGCCGCCGCCGCCAGCAGCGCGGTGTAGATGTTGGAGATGGTCGGGTCCTTCGGGACCACCAGACGGTACTCGGCCCCCGGCGCGATACCGAGGAGATCGGTGAGCCCGTCGCCTCGTGCCTCGGGGCGCTGCCGGTCGGACGGAAGGGGCGCCATGACGGAGAAGTCGAGAAGGATCTCGCCAAGGTTCGGATCGACGAACTCGACGGTGCCCCGCGGATCGAGGCGGCCGCGTTCATCCGAAGTCCAAGTCGGGATCAGGGGTAGCGAAGGATAGTCGAGGTATCGCTGGCCGGCGATCACCCTCGTGGTCGGACCGAAGAACTGCACCCACGAGTCGCCCTTGTCCGCCATCGCCTGGTCGGTCAGGTCGCCGACGGATACGTTGGTGATGCGGACACCCTGGCCCGGGAGCTGTCCGAACCGGCGCGCCAGCTCGACGAACGCACCCATCGCGTTCACCCCGTTCGCGTTCAAGTGCGCCTGCAGCGATGTGCGCACGCCATAGTTCGAGGGGATCCCGGTGACGGCCGCCCCGCGCAGCGGCGAGAGCGGGAGCGCCGCCTGGCCTTCGAGCGCCCGCTGCTCGATCGCCATGGATCCAGCCCAGAACTCGGGCCGGGTCCCGGGCACCACCCGGTCCGTGGCGATCTCGCGGCGCGGCAGGGAGAGAGCGCGCACCAGCGAGAGATCATCGAGGTTTGGCGCCATGAACGCGGAGAAGACGCTGGCTCCGCGTGTTCCCTGGCGCATGCGGTAGGCGAGGCCATCGGGTCCGACGGTCGCCGGCGAGCCGTCCCACAGCTCGAACGTTCGCGATCCCGTGAGCGGGTCTTTTTTCCCCGTGAAGCGCGAGGGCACGGCGAGGGCTGGCGCCGCGAGCAGGACTACGGCAGCGGCGCAGGACAGCAGGCGGCAGGGCATGCGCGCGCTTGTACGGAAAGCGGCAGGCTGATGTCCACAATCAACGAGCGCCTGCGCCGGATCCCGACGGAATCGAAGGGTGATTCTTCAAGCGCGGCGCGCACTTCTGCGAGCTTTGACCACCGATGGCGACTTGCCTACGTTGGCGGTGTGCATGTCCTGCTCACCATGGCCGCGGCCGCCCCGCACCTGGGGCACCTGTTCCCGCTCTGGAGCGTCGCGCCATTCGTCATCATGCTGATCGGCATCGCCGTCCTGCCGCTCGTGGCGGGCAGGGTCTGGGAGTACAACCACAACAAGGCGCTCCTCAGCGTCATCCTCGGCGCTCCGGTGGCGATCTGGACGGCGATGCTCGATTCCTCCGCCGTGGTGCACGCCGCCGGCGAGTACCTGGCGTTCATCGTCCTGCTCGGCGCGCTGTTCGTCATCTCGGGGGGCATCGTGGTCCGCGGGACGTTGGCCGGCACTCCCGGCCTGAACACGGTGCTGCTCGGCATCGGCGCGG
>MNFJ01000064.1 GCA_001918155.1 Deltaproteobacteria bacterium 13_1_40CM_4_68_19 | reverse complement strand
CATCGCTTCCGTCGGCTTCGACCTGTACACGCAGCTGATGGAGGAGGCCGTCGCGCAGCTCAAGGGCGAGGAACCGAGGGCGGAGGAGTTCGAGCCGGACGTCGAGCTGCCGATTCCGGCGTTGATCCCGGAGGATTACGTTCCGGACGTGCAGCAGCGGCTCTTCTTCTACAAGCGGCTGGCGTCGGCAGCGACGGAGGAAGCGCTTTACGACGCAAAGGGCGAGCTGCGCGATCAATGCGGCGAGCCGCCTCCGGAGGTCGACGCTCTCGTCGAGGTGATGTCGCTCAAGAACGAGCTGCGCGCGCTGCGCATGCGCGGGCTCAAGAGCGGACCAGGGCGGCTGGTGGTGCAGCTCGGACCGGACGCGGCCCTGGACCCTTCCCGCCTGGCGCAGCTGGTGGCGAAGGGAAAGGGCAGATACCGCCTCACCCCGGGAATGGAGCTGGTAGCCGCGGTGGACGGCGACGCGGCCGCCCTGGAGAGCGCTCGCCAGCTCGTTCGCGAGCTGCGCACCTGCGCACGTGCAAACTAGCTAGAACACATCTCATGACCGTTCTAACTCTTTGCCGTACCCGCCTGCCTCTGGTATCTCCGCTCGGCCCCCTCACGAAGGATCCGCCGCATGAACACCCGCCTTGCCAGCGTTCTTTGTGCCACGCTCGCCCTCGCCGCTTGCCGCAAGGGCGAGAAGTCCGGACCGGTCGTCGCCGAGGTCGGCGACGAGAAGATCACCGCCGACGAGGTGCGCCAGAGGCTCAATGAGACCAGCCCGTTCCTGCGGGCGCGCTACAACACCCTCGAGCGCAAGAAGGAATTCCTCGAGAACATGGTCCGCAACGAACTGCTCGCGCAAGAGGCCATCCGTCAGGGATACGACAAGAGCCCGGCGGTGCGCGAGCAGATGAAGCGGGCGATGATCCAGGAGCTCATCAAGCACCAGCTCGATTCGAAGCTCGCGGGCACCGACATCCCCGACGAGGAGCTGAAGAAGTTCTACGACGCGCACCTGGACGATTTCGTGAAGCCGGAGCGGGCGCGGGTGTTCCACATCCTCCTGCCGGCGAAAGACGCCAGGGAGCGCGCGGAAGCGAAGAAGAAGGCGGCCGCCCTGCTCAAGGACATCGACGCCCGTGAGAAGAAGGGCGAGACGAACGCGTTCCAGACCGCCGCCATCAAGGAGAGCAAAGATGCGCTCTCGGCTCCGCTGGGCGGCGATCTGCGCTTCCTCTCCAAGGACGAGCTGACCAAGGCGTACAACGCCGAGCTGGCGAACGCGGCGTTCGACCTGAAGAACCCGGGCGACAAGACGCAGCCCTTCGAGACGCCCGCCGGCGTCGAGCTGGTGAAGCTGCAGGTGAAGACGGTGGCGATGAATCGCAGCTTCGAGGAGAGCAAGGAGCCGATCCGGCAGCGCATGGCGCGCGAGCGGCGCAGCCGCGACTACGACGAGTGGGTGAAGAAGCTGCGCGACAACGCCAAGGTGGCGATCCACGAACAGGAGCTGGAGAAGATCCAGGTCGACGCGGCTCCTGCGCCGCAGCAGCCGGCGAGCATCTCCTCCGGGCACCCGATTCCGGCCCTGCCGCCGGTCGCCCCGGTGTCGCAGCCCGGGCAGAAGGCGCCACCGACGGCCGCGTCGAAGATCGGCGGGAACTAGCCGCGCCGGCCGAAGGCCGGTTAGCGGCTACTCTTGAGCGCAAACATTCGCAGGCGGGTCATGAAATGTGTTCCAGCCCCGGTCGTAACGGCCCGGGCTCATCGTGCGGGAGCGGTGGCGGCGCTCGGGCTTTTGTTCGGCTCGCCGGCCTGCCGCCGGGCTGCGCCGCCCGCTCCTCCCCCGCCGCGCGCGGCCGCCGTGGTGAACGGCGCGCCCATCCCGGTCACGCGCGTGCAGCTGGAGCTCGATCGGATGCGGCGAGCCTCCGCCGAGGGGGAGGCGAAGGTCGCCCCGGAGGACGTCCCCAAGCTGGCGCGCGCCATCGTAGACGCGCTGGTCGACCGCACGATCGTGCTGCAGCGTGCGAAGGCGGCCGGGATGGCGGTGAGCGAGGCCGAGGTGCAACGCGCGACCGACGCTCTCGCCGACGATACGCGCAAGGGCGGGGCGGCCTGGGGCGAGCAGCTCGCGCGCGCCGGGTTGAATCCCGAGCAGCTCTCGGACGACACGCGCGAGCGGCTCCTGGCGGAGAAGTACGTGGCCGAGCAGACCCGCGCCGAGCGCGCCTCGCCGGCCGAGACGCGCGCCTTCTACGACACGCACCGGGGCGAGTTCGAGGAGCCCGAGTCGGTGCACTGCCTGCAGATCTCGGTGCGTACGCCGGAAGAGGCGAAGAGCGTCCTCGATCAACTCCGCGCCGGGGCGGCCTTCGACAAGCTGGCGCGCCAGGCAGGGACCTCCCCGGATGCGCGCAACGGGGGCGATCTGGGCTGGTTCTCGAAGGGAACGATGCCGAAGGTGTTCGACGACACCTGCTTCTCGCTCGGGAACAACAAGATCTCCGGTGTCATGGCCTCTCCCTACGGCTACCACGTGTTCAAGGTGCTCGGCCGGCGAGGGCCTCGGACGCTGAAGTTCGAAGACGTGAAGGCCGAGGTCGAGCGCCGCGCAACAACGGAAAAGCGCGCACAAGCGGAACGTCAGCTGCTGCAACAACTCCGTTCTTCGGCCCAGATCAAGATCGACGACACCACCCTCGCCCTCGTCCGGTAATTCTTCCTTTCTGAAGGGTGGATCCGTTATGTTCCGCGGCGTCATGCGTCTTCTCCTGCTGCTTGCCCTGCTGCCGGTTGCGGCGGGGGCCGAGATCAAGGACCGGATCGCGGCCGTGGTGAATGGTCATCCCATCACGCTCTCGGAGGTCGAGGAGCGGGTGGCGCCCGAGCTGGCCCGGGCGGCCGCCGGCCCGGCGGGCGATGCGCAGCGAAGAGAGATCCTCAAGCACGCCCTCGATCAGCTCATCGACGAGCAGCTGGTCGCGAGCGAGGCGAGCGCGCTGGGCATCGACGTGAGCGACGACGAGCTCGAGCATCTCGTCGAGCAGCTCGCGCGCGAGAACCGGATGGACATGGCGCAGTTCCGCCAGGCGCTCGCGCAGCAGGGAATGAGCATGGAGACGGTGCGCGATTCGCTGAAGCGGCAGCAACTCACCATCCGCCTGCTGCAATACAAGGTGAAGCCGCGCCGGGTGAGCGACGAGGAAGTGCAGGCCGCGTACGCGAACATGACCCGGAATGCCGAGCACGAAGTGCGCGCGCGCGACATCTTCATCGCCGTGCCGGACGGCGCGACCGCTGCTCAACAGAGCGCCGCCCGGGCGAAAGCGGACGCGGCCCTGCGCCGCATCCGGGAAGGAGAGAGCTTCGCCAAGGTGGCGCGCGACGTCTCCGACGGTCCCACTGCCAGGGAAGGTGGCGACCTGGGATATTTCCGGCGCGGCCAGATGCTTCCGCAGCTCGAGCAGGCGGCGTTTGCGCTCCAGCCGGGAGAGATCTCCGGTCTGATCCGCGTCACGGGAGATCACGGCGGGTTCCACCTCGTCACCGTGGAGGATCGCCGGCAGATCGCCGCGCGGCCGCTCGTGGAAGTGCAGGAAGAGATCCGCAACCGGCTCGCGGGGGAATCGGTGATGAAGGAGCGCGAGCACTACCTGGCGCAGCTTCGCAAGACGGCGCAGGTCGACGAGAAGCTCTGATGGTCCGCATCGCCGTCTCGATGGGCGATCCGCTGGGGATTGGCCCAGAGGTGGTGGTAGCCGCGCTCGCGACTCCCACGGTGCGGAGCGCGGCTGAAATCGTCGTCCATGGCGACGCCCGGACGCTGCAACGGGCGGCGGCGCTGCGCGGAGTCCGCCTCGAATGCGAGATCGTCCAGATCGGTTCGCTCGGGCCGCATCCCACGTCGGGAGAGGCGGGAGCGAGCGCGCTGGAGTACGTGCGAGGTGCCGCGCGCGCCTGCATCGACGGGCAGGCCGGCGCGCTCTGCACGGCTCCGCTCTCCAAGGAGCGGGTCGCGCTGGGCGAACGCGGATTCGTCGGGCACACAGAATACCTGGCGGCAATGACAGGGGCGCGGGTCGCGATGATGATGGCGGGTCCACGCCTGCGCGTCGCGCTCGCCACCAGCCACCTCGCGCTGGCGGAGGTGGCCCGTTCCCTCACCTCCAGCCAGATCGCGTTCGTCGCCGGGCTGACCGCGCGGGAGCTGCGCGAATGCTGGGACATCGCGTCTCCCCGCATCGCCGTTTGCGGGCTCAACCCACATGCGGGCGACGGCGGCATCTTCGGCGACGAGGATGAGCGCATCGTGGCGCCGGGCATCGCCCAGGCGAAGGCTGCCGGCGTGGACGCGACAGGGCCGTGGCCCGCGGACGGACTCTTCCCGCGCGCCGCGCGGGGCGAGTTCGACGCGGTGGTCGCCCTCTACCATGATCAGGGCCTGATCCCGGCGAAGCTCCTCGACTTCCAGAGCACCGTGAACGTCACGCTCGGCCTGCCGTTCGCGCGCACGAGCCCGGACCACGGGACCGCGGACGACATCGCCTGGAAAGGCAAGGCCGACCCGCAGCCGATGATCTCCGCGCTCCTGCTGGCTGCCCGCCTCGGGAAACACGTCTCCCGCTCTGTGCAGCCTGAAAACAATCGTCGCTAGGCGACTACGGCTCGGGGGGAGCGTTGCCTTCGCGGTCGAGAGCCGGACCGAGGTCCCGGTTCTCCACTGGCTTCACGGCACCGGCGGTCGACTGGACGTCGATGGACGCGAGCGCCCAGACGGCGCCCGGCGGATCACCCGGCCGCGAGCCGTCCCGATCGACCCAGGTCGCTTCCAGCTTCGCGTTCTTGCGCACCAGGTCCCTGAACGCGGTATCCGGATCGTCGACCGTCCGGGAGAACTGATCGACGGTCAGCCCCGACGCGCTCTCGACCAGCAGCGTGTACGCTTGCACGTGCGCCCGCAGCGAGGCGGCGAGATTGTCGATCGCATCCTCGCCCGCGTACCGTTTCGCGTCCTCGGCGTGATAGGTCGGTCCCGAGTAACCCGTGGCGTAGATGCGGCCCTTCGACCCCGGCAGGTGATCGAGCCAGGAAGGACCGCTCTTTCCCGCGGCCGGGGCCGCCGGCGCATCGAGGCGTGTTTTTCCCTTGATCGAATCGATCTCCAGCATCGCCAACGTCCAGACCCCACCGGGCTCGCTTCGCTCTCCGTTCTCGTCGGTCCAGGTCGCCTCGAGATGCGAGTTCTGCATCACCACGTCCGTCGCTTCCTTGTTGATGATGGCGCCGCTGCCAATCGCGGCTCCGGTCGCCGCGTCCAGGCCGAGCACTTCGACGTGCGACGCCAACGCCAGCGCGAGCTTCCCCCGGGCGTCGTCGGCCGCCGCGTTGATCGCGTCCTGCGGCCAGAAGCTGGGCCGCGAATAGCCCACCGCCACCAGCTTGCCGTTGCCGCTCTCGGGCACCCTCTCGACCCAGGCCGGAACGGCAATGCCCTCCTTCCATGGCGTGCCCCAGCGGTTCAGCTTCGGGGGCGGCTCGGCCTGCTTGCGCGCCCCCGCGCATGCGAAGCAGCAGAGGGCGACGGCGAGGGCCAGCCGGTTCATCGAGCGCGGCCTCCAAACGGCGCGGGCCGGCCAGTATCGTGGCCGGCCCGCAAAACAGGCCCTCCGAAGCGGCAGGGCCTATCCCTGTCGGTCGATCAACGCTGCCGCTTCGCTTCCTCGGCCGAGAGCTCATCGAAGGCCTTGTCGGCGTTCGCGCGCACGGTGTCGCGCACCTTGGCGTTCAACTCCTTCATCTTGTCCAGGTTGTTCTTGAAGGAGTCCATCTCGAGCGCGGCGAGGGCGTATTCGGTCCCGTCGGTGTCGACCCAGTGGTCGATGATCTGGACGCCCGAGAGCTCCATCTGCGAGTACGTCTTGAGCGCCTGCTGGACGTGCTGCTCTTCCGAGGACTGGCTCATGTCGCCCGCCGTGGTCGACGCCATGTAATCCTTGTTCAGTACGGACACATAGGTGTCGAGGATCTTCGAGATCTCCGCCCGGGCGCGCGAGTCCGAGGTGGAGCGGCGCATGGCCGCGTTGCGGATTCCGCTGGCGATGCCGACGCCGTAGAACACCTTCCCCTTGTCGCCGCCGAACGCGCCCGTGCCGCGGTTCACCCAGTCAGGCCCGTTCGCGTGCAGAACCTGGTTCGACATCTCCGGCTGCTTGCTGCCGCCGCACGCGGCGAGTACCGCGACCATCGTGAACCCAAGAATCTTCTTCACTGTCGTTCCTCCATGTTCTGCGGCGGCCTTGCCGACGCGCGCTCGTTAGAGTCCCTCGTTTTCCTTCGCTACCAGCAATGCCGCGAGATCGTTGCCCGCGTCGAGCCCTGCCTCGCTCGCCGCGGCCTGCTGCGCTGCCTCCGGGGTGCGCCCCACCCCTTTCGCCTGCTTCTGCGCCGAGGCGACCACGACCCCGTTCCGCGCATCCAGAGCACGGACATCCAGGGCGGCCGTGGCGGCCACCTGCGCGAAGACCCGGCCTCCCTGGGTGGTGGTCGCACGGACCACGATCACCCACGGTGTGCCCTGCGCCTTCGCCTGGGCCAGGGCCGTGTCCTCGCTGGTGTCGCTCTGCGTCTGCGCCTTGAACCCCTTCCTGGAGAGAGCTTGCGTCACGACGCCGGCCACCCAGTCCGGAGCGACCAGGATGGCTCGTCGCGCCTTCGCCTGGGCAGCGTTCGCGGCGTCCTGCGCCTTCTGCAAGAGCGCGGCGGCCGTGGCGATCTCCCGGTCTGCGGTCGGCGTGCTCCCGGCCACGTCTTTCGCCTTCCCGACGGCATCGCGATACCGCACCAGGGCGGCGATCAGGTTGCCCTGCTTCTCCTGGTCGCGCCCCTCGCGATACCGGGCCAGTGCGGCAGCGGCCGTCTGCTGGGCCTCCTGGGCCTGCCGCTGGCGCTCCTTCTCCACTTCGGCTCGAGGGAGCCTGAGCAGCACCCACACGTCGTACCGGTCGATGGTCCCGGCCCCGACCTCGCGCGAGATCCTCTCGTAGTAGACGTCGGCCAGCTCGGCGGAGCGGAGCATGGCGTTGGCCCGGCTCTTCACCGTGTCCTTGGCCTTGTTCTCCGCCTCCTCCGTGCTCATCACGTCGTGATGCTCGGCGCTGATCTCGACCCCGATGTACTGCGCCGCCTGGCTGCGCGCCGACTCGACGGCGCTCGCCTTGCCCTCCTCGAGCGAAGCCGCTCCTTCCTTCGCCCCCGAAAAGTACAGGGCCTCCGGCGAGGAGGGCGCCTTGGCGAGCCAGGCCGGCGGCCTCGGCGAGGAGCTGGTCTTCACCGCCGGCTTCTCGCCGAGGCAAGCGAGCGCGAGCGCGGTGAGAGCGAGGAACCTACTTCGCAAGGCTGACCTCGGGCGCCGCGTTCTGCTCCGCAAGCTTCTTCGCGTCTGCCTGCAGCCGGTGGATGTTGTCGATCTCCGCGAGCATCTCGCGCTCGTTGGAGAGCGAGTAGGCCTTGTTCACCATCGCCTCGGCCTTGTCGTAGTCGCCCGCGTACTCGTAGGAAAGGCCCAGGTTCCAGTAGCACTTCCCGACCTGGCCGGCCTTCAGCTTCACGTTCTTCTCCGCCGCCTGGACCGCGTCGTTGAACGTGCTCTGCGCGTTCTTCCAATCGCCGCGCTCCGCCCAGCCGATGCCGCCTTCCAGCTGCGGAATGTCGGAGTCTTTCTGGAAGTGGGCGTACTGGTACTCCTGGTGCGGAACGATCGCCTTCATGAAGCGCTCGACCACGGCGCGGCGCGCGCCGTTCTCCAGCGCGATGCGATCGATCGACTCCGGGCGGCGATCGAGCGCGCGGTTCGTATCGTCGCGCCTCTCCTCGTAGGTCTTGGCGACGATCAGCCGGCCGGTCGAGACGTCCACGACCTTGAACGTTGCGCGCACGTACGATTCGCCCTTGATCGAGTACCAGGTGTGCCAGACCTTCTTGTCGTCCTGGTAGCGCGACTCGTTGGGCTGCTCGCGATAGTTGCTCTGCACGTCTCCGAAGATCAGGGCGCCCGCGGTCACCACCCTGCCGAGCTTCGCCGCCGCCCGCGGATCCGCCAGATCGGTGGAGGAGAGCTGCAGCTCGCGCATCACTTGCGCCATGTGCTGGCGATCGACCACGGTGAAGCGGTTGGTGTTCACCAACGCTTCCTCCAGCGAATCGCTCATCGGCCGGTTGCCCGCGCCCGTCATCTCGCCGATGGCGACGCTCTGGTACGGAGCCATGTTGATCTCGGCCGGCTTCATCACCGGAACGCGCACGGCCACCGTGCCGCAGGCGCAGACGAGCACTGCACCGATCGCGCCGAGAACGGGATTCTTCATGGTCGATTTCCCCAAGGTACTTGCGCAGGTTGCGCGATCCGATCGCTAGCACCCGCCTCGCGGTAGGGTCAAATTCTCGAACCGCTCTGGCGGCGGTGGCCAACTTGCGGCGACCGCCCGTCCACGGTAGCAGGAAGAAACGCTTCTGCGGGGCAGGCACATGCGCAATTTCCTTACCTTTGCGGCTCTCTTTTCACTGTCCCCGGCAGCCTTCGCTCAGGGGCAGGGTGGACCCACCACCGTCGCCGTTGCCGAAGTGACCGCGCGCGGAAACGCGGACGCGGACATGGCGTCGGAGGTGAGCGACGCGCTGACCGATCAGCTCGTCGGCGACGGGCGGTTCCGCGTGGTGGAGCGCCAGCAGATCGCCAAGGTGATGAAGGAGCAGATGCTGGCGCAGTCCGGCGTGATGAGCGACGAGGTGCAGATCAAGGTCGCGCAGCTCGTCGGCGCGCGCTGGATCGTGCTCGGGACGGTGGGAACCAAGGGACGCAGCTACGTGATCTCGCTGCGGGCGCTCGACTCGACCAGCGCCCAGGTGGCATTCGCGGAGACGCTGAAGGTCGGCTCCGACGAGCAGATCGAGGCGGGCGCCAAGCAGCTGGCGCGGCGCCTCGGCGACAAGCTTCTCGGACCGGCTCCGGCGAGCGCCTCGCAGGCGGCCGCTTCCAGCGAGGTGCTGGGCGATTTCGACGCCGCGCAAGTGAAGGACGGGGCGCAGGCGGCGGCGCGCTCGCTCGCGCTGCGGTTCCCGAAGCTGACCGGCAGGATCCTCAACGCGCTCCCGAACGGGACGGCTTCCTGCTCGTTCGACTCCGGCGAACCGTTCAAGGGCGAGTTCTTCGAGATCTCCGGCCGCGACGACGTCACCGAGCAGGAGGCGCGCAAGGGCTGGTTCCTGCTCAGCAGCTGGTCGCGGAGCGGTTGCAGCGGGCGCATCAAGCGCGAGGCCGGGGGGAACATCGAGGATGGCGACACGCTCACTTCCACGCCGCTGAAGATCAGCATCGAAGCCGTGCAGCCCGGACCCGGGACGCAGCCCGAGCTCGCGACGCTGCTCGCGAGCGAGCTGCGCGCGGCGCTCGACGGGATGCCGCAGTTCCAGCTGGCAAACGATCCGCAGCTCACCGCCACCGGCCGCGTTTCCGGGCCGCGCGGACGCCGTAGCATCGACCTTCAGGTGATCGACAAGTCAGGAAACGTGGTGCAGAAGGTCAGCGTGCCGGCTTCGTTCTGAAACGACGTCGGGCCGTCCCAGTCTAGCCTTGAATTCCGGCCACAATCCGGCCGACGCCGTCTGCGACATCACGGTGCGCACGGTGCTCGGATGTGCTCGCTTGTAGGAGCCCCGGGCACACGGCGTACACTGCCGCCACTTTCGGGACGTCCGGGTCCGTCGCGAGAGGACGCGGTCGGGGGCGCCGCAGCCTCGCAGCGGTCCGGGCGGGGAGCCTCGATCTCCTCGCCAACGCCTACGTGCGCGCGCGGCCGGCCCGCGAGTTCCTCGACGTGAAGTCGGGCAGCGAGGCGGGGCTGCGGGCAGGCGTCGGATACGGCATCGCCCCCTTCCGCGCTTGGATCCCGCGGCGCATCTATCTGGAGCTGGAAGGTCGTTCGTTCCTGCGGGCGGGCTTCGCGGCGGGATCGGCTCCGGCCGAGTGGCGCCTGGGCGGAACATTGGGCCCCGCGGGCAATCTGGCGATCGACGTCGCCGGCGGGAGCGCCCTGACCGACGGAGTGGGAGCGCCCCGCGCCCGGTTCCTGCTCGGACTGGGATGGTCGCCCGCGGCGTGCAGCCAGAGATATGCGAACGAGCAACTCGCCAGGGCCGTTCCGCCGGTCCCGCGCGGCTTCGGACCGACGCGGCCCGTCGCCACCAACGGCACCGTGGAAGGCCGGGCGGCGAACCGGCGCGTCGCCTTCACGGTGGTGAAGACACGCGCCCGGGTGATCGAAGCGGAGATGCCACCCGAGTCATGAAGTCCCTCACACGTTGAAGAGGAAGTGCATCACGTCGCCGTCCTGGACGACGTAGTCCTTGCCCTCCACCCGCATCGCTCCCCGGCTCTTGGCCGCCGCTTCCGAGCCGTGCCGGAGCAGCTCGTCCCAGCGGATCACTTCCGCCTTGATGAACCCGCGCTCGAAATCGCTGTGGATCGCCCCCGCCGCTTGCGGTGCGCGGGTCCCTTTGCGGATCACCCAGGCGCGGCACTCGTCTTCGCCGCCCGTGAAGAAGCTCTGCAGACCGAGCAGCGCGAACCCCTCGCGCACCAGCCGGTTCAGGCCGGGCTCGGACAGACCGACGGTCGCGAGATACTCGCCGCGCTCCGCCTCCGGAAGCTGCTGGATCTCCGCCTCCACCTTGCTGCAGATCGCGACCATCCGGGCTCCCTCCGCTCGCGCGAGCGCACGGACCTTGGCGACCAGCGGATCGGAATCGAGCGCGGCGAGCTGGGACTCATCGACGTTCGCCACGTAGAGCACGGGCTTTGCGGTGAGCAGGAACAGCTCCCGGGCCCGCGGCTCCTCCTCCTCGCCGAGTGGGACGCTGCGCGCTGGCCGGCCCGCCTCCAGCGCCGCCCTCACCTTGTCGTAGACGGCAAGATCCGCCTTCGCTTCTTCTCCGGGCTTGCCCGGGGCCTTGGCGTCCTTGAGCCGCCGTTCCCGCTTCTTCTCCAGCGACTCGAGGTCCTTGAGCTGCAGCTCGGTATCGACCACCTCCTTGTCGCGCAGGGGATCGATGGTTCCGTCCACGTGCACGACGTCCGGATCGCTGAAGCAGCGCAGCACGTGCGCGACCGCGTCCACCTCGCGGATGTTGGCGAGGAACTGGTTGCCCAGGCCCTCGCCCTTGGAGGCGCCGCGCACGAGCCCGGCGATGTCCACGAACTGCAGCGCCGCGTGCGTGGTCTTCTTCGGTTTGTAGAGCGCCGCGAGCTTCTCCACCCGGTCGTCGGGTACGGGGACCACTCCGACGTTCGGATCCTTGGTCGCGAAGGGATAGTTGGCCGCGAGCACGGATGCGCCGGACAGGGCGTTGAACAGAGTGCTCTTGCCCACGTTGGGCAGTCCGACGATGCCGATGGAAAGACCCATGAGGCGTGCGATCTACACCAACCAGGCACGGCTTCGCCCGACCATTTCAGCCGCTGCGGGCGTAAAGTGCGCTGCCGAGTGCTGGAGGAGCCCATGCCTCATACCCTCGGTGCGAGCGAACTGAACCTGCTGGATTCCTGGTGGCGCGCGGCGAACTACCTGGCCGTCGGCCAGATCTATCTCCAGTCCAATCCGCTGCTGCGCGAACCCCTCCGCCCCGAGCACATCAAGCCGCGCCTGCTCGGGCACTGGGGCACCTCGCCGGGACTGTCGCTGCTCTACGCGCACATGAACCGGTTGATCCGCAAGCGCAACATCGACGCGATCTTCCTCGCAGGACCGGGGCACGGGGGCCCGGCCCTGATCGCGAACGTCTGGCTCGAGGGCACCTGGAGCGAGATCTACCCGGAGGTCTCCCGCGACGGCCAAGGGATGGACCGGCTGTTCCGGCAGTTCTCCACCCCTTACGGCGTCCCGAGCCACGTGAGTCCGCCGGTGCCGGGCTCCATCCATGAAGGCGGCGAGCTCGGGTACGTGCTCACGCACGCTTTCGGCGCCGCGTTCGACAACCCTGATCTGGTGGTGATGGCGGTGGTCGGCGACGGCGAGGCGGAGACCGGGCCACTCGAAGGGTCGTGGAAGGGCATCAGCTTCCTCAATCCCGCGCGCGACGGCGCGGTGCTGCCCGTGCTTCATCTGAACGGCTACAAAATCGCGAATCCGACGGTGCTCGCTCGCAAGGGCGACGAGGAGGTGGGGTGGCTCCTCCGCGGGCATGGGTACGAGCCGTTCTTCGTCGTCGGCGACGACCCTGCCCGCGTCCACGCCGCGCTGGCAGAAACGCTGGACGCGTGCCACGACCGCATCCGCGAGATCCAGCAGAGCGCGAGAGCGGGCGCGCCGGGACGGCCACGCTGGCCGCTGATCGTGCTGCGCACGCCGAAAGGTTGGACCGGCCCGCAGACGGTCGATGGGGTGCAGGTGGAAGGCACCTTCCGCGCGCACCAGGTGCCGATCGCGCAGGTCCGCGAGAATCCCGATCATCTCCGGCGGCTGGAAGCCTGGATGAAGTCGTATCGCCCCGAGCAGCTGTTCGACGAATCCGGCGCGCCGCGGGACTTCCTCGACGCCCTGGCGCCTCGCGGTCAGAAGCGCATGAGCGCAAGCCCGCACGCGAACGGAGGCCGGGTCCTGGTGCCGCTCGAGCTTCCCGACTACACGGAGTACGCCGTCGAGGTGAAAGCGCCGGCCACGGTGCGGCACGAATCCGTCCGGCAGCTGGGCGCCATGCTGCGGGACGTCTTCGCCAAGAACCGGCGGCAACAGAACTTCCGGGTGTTCTGCCCCGACGAGCTGACCTCGAATCGCCTCGGATCCGTGCTGGAGACGACGGAGCGCTGCTGGGTCGAGCAACGCGTCGCCGGCGACGATCACCTCGCGCCCGACGGGCGGGTGATGGAAGTGCTCTCCGAGCACAACTGCGAAGGGTGGCTGGAGGGATACGTGCTGACCGGTCGTCACGGCTTGTTCTGCACCTACGAGGCGTTCGCGATGGTGGTGGCCTCGATGACCACCCAGCACGCCAAGTGGCTCGAGATGTGCCGCGAGCTGCCCTGGCGCGCGCCGGTCGCCTCCCTCAACGTCCTGCTCACCTCCACCTGCTGGCGCAACGACCACAACGGGTTCTCGCACCAGGGTCCCGGTTTCATCGATACCCTGATCTCCAAGCAGGGAGAGGTGGCTCGCGTCTACCTGCCGCCGGACGCGAACTGCCTGCTCTCGGTCGCCGACCACTGCCTGCGCAGCCGCAACTACGTCAATCTGATCGTCATCGACAAGCAACCGCAGCTGCAATGGCTGTCGATGGACCAGGCGCGCGCCCACTGCGCCCGCGGAGCGGGGATCTGGGATTGGGCGTCGAGCGGCATCGACGATCCGGACGTGGTGCTCGGCTGCGCGGGCGACATTCCCACCCTGGAGACGATCGCCGCCGCGCATTGGCTGCGCCAGCGCGCGCCCGGGCTGCAGGTGCGCGTCGTCAACGTGGTCGACCTGTTCGCGATCGCCGATCCGCACGAGCACCCGCACGGTGTGCCAGCGGACCAGTTCGTGCAGCTCTTCACCCGGGACGTCGACGTCGTCTTCGCCTTCCATGGCTATCCGAACGTGTTGCACGCGCTGTTGCACGGCCGGCAGAACGCGCGCCGCTTCCACGTGCGCGGGTACGACGAGGAAGGAACCACCACGACGCCCTTCGACATGGTGGTGCTCAACCGGATCAGCCGCTTCCACCTGGCGATCGAGGCGCTGCGCAGGGCGCGGCGCCCGCCCGAGAACGCCGATCAGCTGATCGAGGAATGCGAGCTCATGCTGCGCCGCCACACGGCATACGTGAAGCAGCAGCTCGAGGACATGCCGGAGATCCGGGACTGGACCTGGACGCCGTGATCCTGGCGCTGAACTGCGGGTCGTCGTCGCTGAAGTACGCGGTGTTCGAGGGGGAGAGGCGGACCGGCGGCGGCGCCGTCACCGGGATCGGCGTGCCGGGCGGACACGCCACGCACGCGGACGCGGTGCACGACGCGCTGGCGGGACTGCCGACGCCCTCGGCGGTCGGACATCGTCTAGTGCACGGAGGCCCGGAGCTGCTCGAACCGGTGCGCATCGATGCGGGCGTTCTGGCGAAGCTGCGCGACGCGGTGCCGTTCGCGCCGCTGCACCTGCCGCCCGCCCTGGGCGCCATCGATGCGGTGGCGGCCCGGCATCCGCGGGTCCCCCAGATCGCGTGCTTCGACACCTCCTTCCATCGCACGCTGCCTGACGTGGCACGGCGGTTCGCGCTCCCCGCCAGCATCGAGGCGCTCGGCGTGCGCAGGTACGGCTTCCACGGGCTCTCATACGAGTGGGCGGCGTCGGAGTTGCGGCTGCGGGGCAAGGCGGTGATCGCGCACCTGGGAAACGGCTCGTCCATGTGCGCCGTCAGGGACGGCGTTTCCGTCGACACCACGATGGGATTGACGCCCGCCGGCGGGTTCATGATGGGGACGCGAACCGGCGATCTGGATCCGGGCGTGATCGTCTTTCTCCTGGAGCGGATGTCGCGCGAGGAGATCGCGCGCGTCGTCGACCGGGAGTCGGGTCTTCTCGGCGTCTCCGGACTGACGTCCGACATGAAGACGCTGCTCGCCTCGCGCGATCCGCGCGCGCGGCTCGCCGTAGAGATGTTCTGCTACCAGGCATGCAAGGCCGCCGCGGCGCTCGCGGCGGTGCTCGGGGGTCTCGACACGCTCGTGTTCACCGGAGGCATCGGCGAGCATGCGGCCGAAGTGCGGGAGCGGATCTGCGCGGGACTGTCGCATCTCGGAAGATTCGCCGTCCAGGTGATCGCGGCGGACGAGGAGCGTGTCATCGCCCGGCACGTCGGCGCGCTCCTTTCGCTGTCCTGACGTCCCCTTCGGGGACGTCGCGCTCCCGCGATCGGCCGTCCTATCACTGCGCGCGGAGTAGACTGCGCGGATGGTCCACGTCCTCGCGGTCGCGCTGTCGCTCGATGCCGGGGCGGCTTCGCACTTTGCCCGGCTCGCGCTCAGGTGCGCGCGCCAGGAATATCCGAACAAGCTCGATCACGTGATGAATGGCGCACAAGAGGTGCTGTCGCCGCGCGCACTCCATCCGGCGTTCTACGGCTGCTTCGACTGGCACTCGACCGTGCACGGCCACTGGATGCTCGCGCGCCTCTTGCGGCAGTTCCCGCAGCTCCCCGAGGCGGCGGAGATCCGCGCGCTGCTCGACGAGCACCTCGCTCCGGAGGCCGTCGCCGTGGAGGTGGCGTACTTCGGCCAGCCGAACCGCAAGAGCTTCGAGCGGACCTACGGCTGGGCGTGGCTCCTGAAGCTCGAGGCCGAGCTGCGCGCCTGGGATTCGCCCGAGGCGCGACGCTGGGCGGAGGCGCTGCAACCGCTCGCCGACACCGTCACCCGCGCTTTCCTCGACTTCCTGCCGCGGCAGACCTATCCCATCCGCACCGGCGTGCATCCGAACACCGCCTTCGGGCTCTCGCTGGCGCTGGACTACGCGCAGGCCGTCCACGACGGCAAACTCGGCGCGCTCGTCGCCGAGCGCGCGCGGACCTACTTCGCGAAGGACACGGAGGCGCCGCTCAAGTGGGAGCCCGGTGGCGAGGACTTCCTCTCGCCCTCGCTGGAGGAGGCGGCGCTGATGGCGCGCGTCCTCTCCCCGCACGAGTTTCGCGCCTGGGTGAAGGCGTTCCTGCCGGTGGCGAGACTGACGCCGGCGATCGTGTCCGACCGCACGGACCCGAAGATCGTCCACCTCGATGGCCTCAATCTGTCGCGCGCGCGCTGTCTGTACGCGCTCTCCGCGGCTCTGCGGCGGCCCGCGCTGGCGCGCCTCGGAGACACGCACGCCCAGGCATCGCTGCCGTTCATCGCCAGCGGGAGCTACGAAGGCGAGCACTGGCTCGGAACGTTCGCCGTGCAGATGCTCGACGCGCGCGAGCAGGGCGCACAGCACAGCCGTTGACGACCCCGGGACCGTTCAGTGAGATGCCATCTGCGCGGGCTTCGCGCGCGCGCGAGCGATTTCCACGACCCGGTGGTACTCGCGCTTGAGGAACGCGATCTCCGCGGCTCGTGGGTCCCGGTCCGGGGGACCGAAGTACTCTTCGTGCGGGTGCCCACATCTCTGACACGCGACCCAGATCACCGCCGCCTATAGGCGAGGCAGAATTTCGGCCTGCTTCTGAATACATACGGGCGCATGACGCCCTCTGCTGCTACCGCTCCACGGCCCAGCCGCGCAATGCGACCGCGA